>DCWO01000015.1 GCA_002328865.1 Dehalococcoidia bacterium UBA2160
GCGTTCTCCGCCGGCTACGACATCGGCGCCGGCCGGCAGCTCGTGTGGCCGTACGGAGTGCCCGAGGACACCAACATCGCCGACCGCATCGAATACCAGCGCGACCGCGACCGTACCGAGAACGACTGCCTTCTCCAGATCTGGGAGATGGGCAAGCCCGTCATCGCGGCAGTCAACGGTTGGTGCCTGGCCGGTGCGTCTTGGTACTCCCTCGCATGCCACATGACCTACGCCTCGGACCAGGCGGTGTTCGGACAGCCTGAGGTCCGAATGGGCGACGACACCAACTTCTTCTGGGTCCTCAACGCGGGTTACAAGAAGGCGCTTCGCTATGCGCTGACCGGAGACCACCTCGACGCCAAGGAGGCGGAGCGCATCGGCCTCATCACCGATGTGGTGCCCCACGATGAGCTGCTGGAGACGTGCTTCAAAGTCGTGGACCGCATCGCCATGACGGCGCCGCAGACAGTGAAAATCAACTTGCAAGTGGCGACCCGTGGCCTGAACATGATGGGGCTGCGAAACGCGCTGCTGCTAAACAACGAACTGAAGGCGATGGCCCACCTGTCGCGCAGCCTCGAATTCTTCAAGCCCTTGGACGAGGCGCAACGCAGCGGCGGCCTGCGGGAGTTCCTTGAGAAGCGGGATGGTCCGTTCCAACCCGAACCCTTCGGCCCGCGGTCGAAGCCCCGGGAGGAATAGCCGGGCCGCCCGATTCGACGAAGCTTGCGAACACGTGTACGAATGGATGGCCACCGGACAACTGCGATATCGCGAGGACGTGGTCGAGGGTCTGGAGACCCCCCCGAGCGCTCATCGGCATGATGACCAGGGAGAACTTCGGCAAGCTGCTGGCCGTGGTGTCCGACAAATGGTGCTGTCAGCATCCAAATCAAGGCGATGAAAAAGGAGCCCGGCGCCGAGGCGCGGACTCCTTTTTCATTCATCTATTCCTCTGAGTCCGCCTATTCGCCGCCCTGTTGCGACATCGCCTCGGTGATCGCTTTCGGGCTCATCGGCAGCACTTCCATCCGGGCTCCCGTGGCGTGGTACACGGCATTGGCGACCGCGGCCATCGGAGGCACGATCGCAGTCTCGCCGACGCCTCTGACGCCGTACGGATGCTGAGGGTTGGCGACCTCGACGATGGTGGTGTCGATCATCGGCAAGTCCAACGATGTGGGCATCCTGTAGTCGAGGAAGCTGGCGTTCATCATCCGGCCGTCGTCGCTCATGAAATACTCTTCGTTCAGCGCCCAACCGATTCCCTGAACGGCGCCGCCCTGAAGCTGACCTTCCACATAGTTCGGGTGGATGGCTTTGCCTGCGTCCTGAATCACCGTGTAGCGAAGGACCTCGACTTTTCCGGTCTCCGGGTCGACTTCGACGTCGGCGATGTGAACGCCGAATCCGGCGCCGGCGCCGGGTGGGTTCATGTTGGCTTTGCCGACGACCGGGCCGCCGGTGCGCCGCGTTTGACGAGCGATCTCGGCGAACGTCGCGTTGAGTTCGCTGTCCGACTTGTGCTTGAACACACCGTCTACGAGCTCGATCTCGTCCGCGTCGCGCTCCCAGATCAGTGCCGCGCGCTCGATCATCTGCCGTTTAACGTCCTGGGCTGCCTCGTAGGACGCCCAGCCGGTCTTGAAAGCAGCCCCGCTGCCACCGGTGACCGAGGAATAGCCGATAGTGTCGGTGTCGCCGACCTGAGGATTGACCGTCTCCACCGGAATGCCCAACACTTCAGCCAACTGCTGAGCAGCCACGGGCCTGAGTCCTCCGATGTCGACGGACCCTATCGTGAGGTTCACTCCGCCGTCGTCGTTGACCATGGCCGTCGCGCACGCTTCGCCTGAACCGTTCATCCAGAAGCCTGCTGCGACTCCCCTGCCGCGGTTCGCTCCGTCAAGCGGCGCGTTGTAGTGATCGTGGTCCCTTGCAGCCTGGTAGGTCTCGACGGCCCCGATCTTAGGATTGGCCATGCCCGTGATGCGGCGACTGCCTTCTTTCGCCGCGTTGCGGAGCCTGAACTCCATTGGGTCCACCGAGATCTTCTCGCAGATCTCGTCGATCACGGTCTCCACCGCGAAGGCGCCCTGGGGCGCTCCCGGCGCCCGATACGCATTGGTCTTCGGTTTGTTGTTGACCACATCGTAGGCGTCGATGGACACATTCTCGATGTCGTAGGGTGAGAACATGCACACTGCCGCCGCGCCGACGGGAGAACCGGGGAACGCGCCCGCTTCGAACCGAAGGTCCGCGTAGCCTGCCACGATGACGCCGTCGTTTGTGGCGCCCATCTTCACTTTCATGTACGTGCCGGATGTCGGGCCCGAGGCTTCCAGCACGTCCGAGCGCGACATACTCACCTTCACGGGTTGACCGGTCTTCCGGGAGAGAAGCACTGCCACGGGTTCGAGGTAGATAGTCGTCTTGCCCCCGAATCCGCCGCCGATTTCCATCGGCACGACCTTGATGTCGACTTCGGACAACTCCAGCACCGAGGCGGTCTCGCCGCGCATGCCAAAGTGCCCTTGCGAACTGCACCAGATAGTGACCTTGTCTTGCGGCGTCCACCATGCGGTGGCGGTGTGCGGCTCTATGTAACCTTGGTGGACGGTCTGAGTGCGAAACTCGCGTTCCACGACGACGTCAGCCGCGGCGAACCCTTTCTCGATGTCGCCGAGGGTCATTTCGTTGTGGTTGGCGACGTTGTTTTCGAACTCGTCGTGAAGCAACGCGGCGCCCGGCGCCATTGCCGCTTCGACGTCGTTCGCGGCTGGCAGGATTTCGTAATCTATGTCGATCAAAGCCGTCGCTTCTTCGGCTGCTTGAGGACTCAAGGCGGCCACGGCGGCGATGGCATGACCTTTGTAAAGGACTTTGTCTCCCGCCATGAGGTTGGCGCTTTGCCTTCGGAGATTCGGCCGAACGTCGTCGCCGTCGAGACTCGGGAAATCCGCCGATGTGACTACAGCTCTCACGTTCGGATGAGCTTCCGCCCTGCTCGTGTCGATCGACTTGATCCGGGCATGAGCATGGGGGCTTCTGAGCACTTGTCCGTGCAGCATTCCGGGCAGGTTCATGTCCGCGCCGTAGAGCGCTTTACCGGTCACTTTGTCGTAACCGTCGTGACGGATCGGACGACTGCCGACGGTATTGAATTCTTGGTTTGAAAGCACGATATTCGATGTCATTCGCCAGACGACCTCCGCCACTTTATTTCAGCTCGGGCAATTGTAGCATAACGCTTGAGCGCGGCTTTTCCGCCCTTAGGCTGTGTGTTATACTGCGCTAGCTAATTTACGCCTGCGACTCAGCAGCCTTGCGTCGGAGGCATGTTGTCCACGGCGACCGGCTTGTAAAGGATCGACCATGGCGGATAACGTCAAATTCATTCCCGGCGGCACTGTTACATCATCGAAGGGGTATCGCGCCGGCGGAACCTACGCCGGATTGAAATCCCAAGGCCCTGACGTACGTGACCTTGGCATCCTGGTTTCTGACGAACCTGCTTCAGTTGCGGGGACGTTTAGCCGCAACAAGATTCTGTCCCCGTCGGTGACCGTCACCAAAGAGAAGTCCGCCAACGGCTCAGCGCGAGGGGTCGTGGCGAACAGCGGCTGCGCGAACTGCTCGGTGGGCAAGCAGGGCTACACCGACGCCATGGAGATGACCGCCCTCGCCGCCGAATACGCCGGGGTTGGGTCGGACGAGATGCTGGTCGGCAGCACCGGCATGATCGGCGTTGAACTGCCGATGGCGTTGGTACGCAGGGCCGTCGGGACCATCGAGTTGACGACCGAGGGCGGAGAGGACTTCGCTCGCTCGATCATGACCACGGACTCACGGATCAAGTCAGCCGCGGTCACGTTCTCGGCTGGCGGAGCGCAGTCAACGATTGGCGGCGCCGCCAAGGGCGTGGGCATGATCCATCCCGACATGGCGACCATGCTCTGCTTCCTCTCGTCGGACGCGGCGGTCGAGCCGGGGTTTCTTCAAACTGCCCTGTCCAACGCCGTGGGCCTCAGCTTCAACATGATAGACATCGACGGAGATCAGAGCACCAACGACACGGTGTTGCTGTTCGCCAACGGCGCGGCTGGCGGCGAACAGATTGACGCCGGTTCCGACTCGGCCTCCGTGTTCCAAGAAGCCCTCAACGAAATCTGCATCCATCTCGCCAAGGAGATGGTTCGCGATGGCGAGGGGGCCGAGCGCATCTTCGAGGTTACCGTCGACGGGGCAACCTCCGTCGACGACGCCAGAGTCGCCGCAAGGGAGATCGCCTCGTCCAACCTGGTCAAAGCGATGGTGCACGGCCGGGACCCGAACTGGGGTCGCATAATGATGGCGCTGGGCAAGAGCGGCATCGACATCGACGAGTCCAAGATCGACATCTACATCAACGGCATCCACATAGTTCACGACGGCATCGCGATCCCCTACTCGGCCGACGCGGTGATCGCCGGAATGGGCGCTCCGGAAATCAGCTTCCGAGTTTCCGTTGGCGTGGGCGACGCGGATGCGACCGGTTGGGGTTGCGACCTGACCGAGGAATACGTAACGTTCAACTCGGCGTACAGCACCTAGGCTGGCATGACAACGACACTAGCTCTGATTCCGTGACGATGCTCGAAGGGAACCCCGTTTCGCGGTCAGCGCATAACCTATGACAAAGGAGCCCTTCCCTCATGGGACGACTGTAGTCAAGATCGGCGGCAGCACACTCGGTGAACACGACACAACCATTACGGATCTCGTCGAGCTCCAAAAGGAAGGTCTCAACCCTGTCGTTGTTCACGGTGGAGGCAAAGTCATCACCGACTGGATGGCCAAACAAGGCGTCCGACCGGTGTTCAAAGACGGTCTCCGAGTGACCGACTCCGAGAGCCTGAAGATCGTCGTGGCCGTGCTGGCAGGGTTGGTCAACAAGGAGTTGGTGGGGTCATTGGAAGGCGCGGGCGGCAGGGCAATCGGCGTCAGTGGCGCCGACGGTGGAATACTGAAAGCCACGATCAAAAATCCCGACCTGGGCTACGTCGGCTCTGTCTCCAGTGTGGACCCCAGGCCGATTCTTGCGATACTCGCGGAGGGTTGCATTCCGGTAATTGCTCCGGTCGCGATCAACTGGTCCGAAGATCCCGAGCAGCGGGGCACGCTCCTCAACGTAAACGCCGACACCGTTGCCGGTGAGATAGCGATGGCTCTGAATGCCGAGAGGTTGGTTTTCCTTACGGATGTCGAAGGTGTGCTCGACAGGTCCAAGCGGGTCATCCCGCGACTTACGCGAAGGCAAGCCGCGCAACTCATGGGCTCCAACGTGATCGCCGGCGGCATGATTCCCAAGATCGAAGCCTGTCTGCACGCCCTCCAAGACGGGAGCGTGTCCCAAATCATCGACGGACGCAATACCGGCGCCCTCCGCCAGTCACTGAATGGAATCCCTATCGGAACCAGAATCGGTTAGGTGATGAATGGCCGAAAACTTCGATCGTAACGGGGGCGACACACCACAGGTGACGCTTCCGCCAATCCCGACGAACTACGGCCCGCTGCTGAAGTGGGCCGGGGTCATCCTGGGCGTGGTGTTGGTGTTCGCCCTCCTTTCGTTCAGCCGAGGCGTGTACACGGACATGCTGTGGTTCGACGCTCTCGGTTTCAAGGGCGTCTACACCAAAGTGCTCACCACTAGGATCGCGCTGTTTTTTGCGGGCGCAGTCATATTCGCGCTCCCGGCCGCCGCGAGCTTCTGGTTGGGGTTCAAGTACACGACCGGAGAGACCACGCTGCCCATCCCGCCAGAGCTGGCGGAAGTGCTCCAGAAAGCAGTCAAATGGGGCGCAGTCGTCGCGGTCATCGTCCTCAGCCTGATATTCGGATCGATATTGGCGTCGCACTGGGAGCTGTTCCTCAGGTTCACCAACTCTGTGCCTTTCGCCATCGAGGACCCTGTTTACGGTCGCAACGTCGGATTCTTCATGTTCGACCTGCCGATGATGTCATTCTTCCAGGGCTGGATGCTCGGGGTGGTCATCGTCACGTTGATAGGCACCGCAGCCCTGCAATTCATCAACTTCAACCTAAGAGGGCAGAAATTCGAACTCACGACGCCGGTCAAAGTCCAGCTATCAGTGCTGGGCGCCGCAATCATGTTCATAGTCGCGTGGGGCCATTGGATCGACCGGTGGGAATTGGTTCTGTCCGATCAGGGCGCCATTTTCGGCGCGGCGTACACCGACCTGAATGCGCGGAAACCGGCGCTGTTGATCCTGACCATCGTGGCCAGCGCGGCCGGCATCCTGATGCTGGTCAACGCCTATTTCAAAGGCTTGCGGTTACTGGTTGGGGCGGTTGCGCTGTGGCTGGTGCTCGCGGTCTTGTCGGGCGCGGCGTGGCCAGCCTTGATGCAGCGGTTCACCGTCACTCCGAACGAGTTCGTACGAGAGGAAGAGTACATCCAGCGCAACATCGAATTCACTCGAAGGGCTTTCGCCCTGGACGGGATAACGGAGGATTTCTTCCCCGCGGAGACCGAGGTCACCGCCGATTTGATCAGGAGAAACTCCCAGACGATCAACAACATCAGACTGTGGGACGATCGACCGCTGTCCAGCGTCTACAGACAGATTCAGATTATCCGGCCGTACTACGACTTCAGGAATGCCGACGTTGACCGGTACAGCCTCAAAGGGGAGTACCGGCAGGTGCTGCTCTCGGCCCGCGAGGTTGCGCCCGAGAGGCTTGAACCGGAGTCCCAGACCTGGGTCAACCGCAAGCTTACCTACACCCACGGCATCGGCGTGGCCATGAGTCCGGCTACCGAGTTTACCTTGGAGGGCAGGCCTGAGTTCTTTGCGCAGGACATCCCTTCAGACGGAGTGCTCCCGATTAGCCTACACGGACCGACTGGAGAACCGGACCTGGTAGTCGCGAACCCGCGCATTTACTATGGCGAAAATACCGTGGACAGCGTGATCGTCAACACAAAGACTCAAGAACTCGACTACCAGACCAAAGACGAGCTGTTTTTCACAAGCTACTCCGGCACCGGCGGCGTTGGCCTAAGCTCTTACTGGAGGAAGCTAGCCTATGCCTGGCAGTTTGGGGACATCAACATCCTCATCAGCGGAGAGATAACATCCGAGAGCCTGCTCCAGTACCGCAGATCGATCCACGAACGGATCGAGACCGTGGCCCCGTTCCTGGTCCTCGACGAAGACCCGTACATCGTCGCCACCGAGGAAAGCCTTGTGTGGATGCAAGACGCCTACACGATCAGCGACCAGTATCCATACTCCGATCCGACTGGCGATCCGCTGGTGTCGACGTTCAACTACATGCGAAACAGCGTGAAGATCACCGTCGACGCGTACGACGGGACGGTCAAGTTCTACATTTGGGATGAGAACGACCCGGTCGTCCGGACATACAAAAAGATATTCCCCGACCTATTCGAGCCCTCGGGTTCCATGCCCCAGAACCTCAGAGACCATGTGCGGTACCCATTGGACTACTTCACCATCCAGGCGGAGAAATACATCAAGTACCACATGCGAGAGCCGAAGAACTTCTATAACAACGAAGACCTCTGGGCTACGCCCAACGAAAAGGTCGGTCAGACCGAAGACCTGCGCCCTGTCGAACCTTATTACGCAATCATGAAGCTCCCCGGCGAAGAGGCTGAGGAGTTCGTCCTTCTGTTTCCATATACGCCAAACCAGCGCCAAAACCTTATCGGATGGCTGGCCGCCCGCAGCGACGGCGAGCAGTACGGCAAGATTCAGGCGTTCAACTTCCCCAAGGACCGGCAGGTGGACGGGCCGGAGCAGTTGGAGGCGCGGATTGACAACGACCAGGACATTTCCGCCTGGTTCACATTGCGTTGCGCCGAAGGCTCCATTTGCATCAGGGGCAACCTGCTCGTTATCCCCATAGAGAACAGCGTCTTATACGTCGAGCCGGTGTATATCCAAGCTGAGGGGATTCAGTTCCCTGAGCTGAAGCGGGTCATACTCGGCACTGCCAACAAAGTCGTCATGGAGGACTCGCTGGCCCTGGCCTTGACGGCCTTGACCGGGGACCGATCATTTGCAGCGGCCGAGGCGGCGAGCGAAACACCGGGATTGACGCCGACCGCACCGACCACGCCTGGCCAGCCACGACCTGAGCCCGTCGACTCGATCCAAGGACAGATCGGGGTGGTGGGCGACGCAATCGAAGGCATCAAGATAGACATAGCTCTTCTAGAAGAGGCGCTCGAGCGCCTCCAAGAATTGACCGGGGGTGAATAACGTGAACAGCAGCGAATGGATGGATGTCGAGAGCAAGTACTACATGTTCCTCGTGCGCAGGCAGCCCGTCGTCATCGAACGGGGCGAGGGCACTCGCGTCTGGGACGTCGACGGCAAAGAGTATCTGGACTTCACGTCCGGATGGGCGGTGAACAACGTCGGCCACGCCAACACCGCCGTCGCCGACGCCATCGCAGAACAGGCCAAGACCCTGCTCCAGACGTCGAACCAGTTTTACACGGTGCCGCAGCTAAAGCTCGCCGAGATACTCGTCGAGAACAGCGCCATGGACAAGGTGTTCTTCTGCAACAGCGGCACGGAGGCGAACGAAGGCGCGATCAAATTGGCCCGGAGGTACGGCGCCACCCGCCGCAACGGGGCGTTCGAGATCATCACCGCCCTGAACTCGTTCCACGGCAGGACGATGATGAACGTCGCGGCGACCGGACAGCCGCACTACCAGGAGCTGTTCCAGCCGATTCCGCCGGGATTCTCCCACGTTCCGTTTGACGACATCGAAGCTCTCAAAGGCGCGGTCACTGACCGAACAGCCGCCATCATGCTGGAGCCAGTGCAGGCCGAGGGCGGCGTGAACATTCCATCGGAAGGCTATCTGCAGAACGTACGCGATTTTTGCGATGAGAACGAGCTGCTGCTCATCTTCGACGAGGTCCAGACCGGACTCGGTCGTCTGGGCACCCTGTTCGGCTACGAGTCCTTCGGGGTGGAGCCTGACATAATGGCGCTGGCCAAAGGACTCGGCGGCGGCGTCCCGATCGGCGCGTTCATGGCCAAGGACGACGCCTGCGCGTTCGTCCCCGGAGACCATGGCTCGACATTCGGCGGCAACGCTCTGACTTGCGCGGCCGCACACGCTTCGACAAAGTACATGATCGACAATAACGTCCCTGCCAACGCGGCCCGCATGGGCGAGCGTATCCAACAGGGGCTGGACGCCATCAAAGCCAAATTCGACGTCATCAACGAAGTTCGTGGCATGGGATGTCTGTGGGGGATGTTCTTCGAGTCCGACGTCTCCCCCGCCGTCGTCGGCGCATGCAACGACGCAGGCCTGCTCCTGAACCCGCTCCGGCCCAACGCCGTCCGTCTGATGCCCCCGCTGACCGTGTCGGCCGACGAGATCGACCAGGCGATGGAGCGACTGGAATCCGGCATCGCGACCGCATTGGCTTAGAGCGGGCATCGACGACACGAGGGCTTTTCAGACCTGCATTCGAGGTCCGATGACGTCGAATATGGGGAAACTGGATTATTGGACCAAGCCGACGGCCTTGGCGTTGGGCCGGGGTGTGCGTCGGCTTGGCCGTAAACGGCCAGAGCACCAGTGGCCCGCTTGCGATTTCATACCTCGTCACGATGCGCCCGGTCTTGAAGCTGCCCAACACCTGCCACAATCAATAACAATTGTCCGAGCAATCGAGATCGAAATCGGACGTGGAGAGATCAATTGAACTGGCGCGAGCTGCAACGGAAAAACATCACACTGATGGGCGGCGCGGTTTCCGGGGGACTGGATAGCTGCACCGTTACGCACTGGCTGACGAGCAACGGCTTCGAGGTTCACGGCTTTACGGTCGATCTCGGTCAGCCGGACGAGGAGAATCTGGACGCGGTCAAGGACCGCATGGTGGCTTGCGGCGCCCAGGATGCAACGATACTCCCGGGCCGTGCCCCACTGGCGGCGGCGGGTCTGAAAGTGATCCAGTCACAGGCCCGATACGAGGGCGGGTACTGGAACACCACGGGCATCGCCCGTCCGGTAACCGTGGCCGCAATACTGCCGGAACTGGCGCGACGCGACGTCGGCGTCCTGTTCCATGGCGCGACAGGGCGAGGCAACGACCAGGTCAGGTTTCAGCTTGCGAGCAACATGATTGACCCCAACCTGGAGGTCTACGCCCCCTGGCGCGACCCCGAGTTCATCGAGCGGTTCCCGGGACGGCAGCAGATGATCGAGTACTGCGAGGCCAACGACCTGCCGATTCGACCCGCCCGCGAGTCCAGGTACTCGACCGACGCCAACTTCCTTGGACTGACCCATGAGGCGGGCGACCTCGAGGACGTGACGATATCGCCGGACTTCGTCGAGCCGGGCATGGGCGTGTGGCCCTGGGACGCTCCGGACCGCCCGCAGTTCGTGACCGTGCGCTGGGAGCAGGGCGTGCCCGTGGCCTTGAACGGCGAACGACTCGATCTCGAGGCGGTGTTCTTGCAGGCGAACCGAATCGGCGGCGCGCAGGGCGTCGGAATCGGAGACCACGTCGTCGAGAACCGGTTCGTGGGAGTCAAGTCTCGCGGCATCTACGAGGCGCCGGCCATGGAGCTGCTGGGCAAAAGCTACGAGTTCCTGCTCCAGTTCATCCTCGACCGTCGGGCGCGCGAGTTCTTCGACTACGTATCAGGTGTCATCAGTCTTCAGATCTACCAGGGATACTGGCTCGATCTGGCGACCCGCGCCGCGCTGGCCGCGTTGGAGCCGATTACGCGGATGGTCACCGGGACGATCACGATGCGGCTCTACAAAGGCGGCGTGTACTTCGACACCGTGGAGGACACGCCGGAAGCCATGCCCCACTCGCTCTACACGGACGACAGCTCGATGGAAGCAATGGGCGCATACGACCACTCCGACGCCGAAGGCTTCCTCAAAGTGCTGGGCATCTCCGCCAAGAACCTCGGCGCGAGGCAGGGCGCGGGCACCGACGATTAGTCGCGGCGGCGTCGAGAGGAGGCGGCCATGGGCGGTCAACAAATGCCCGTCAGACCGGAAGACATCACGGCTGATTGGCTCAACGAAACGTTGACTCAAGCTGGTGTGATTGATGATGCAGCCGTCACCGACGTTCGCTCCGAGCCAATAGCCGTCGGGGTCGGTTTCGCCGGCAGCCTAGCCCGTCTCGCGGTGTCATACGACCGGCAAGAGAATTCGGGGCCAAGATCGATCATCGCGAAGCAAGCCACTGCCCACGGGCCCACGCGTGAACTCGTGAGCGGGTTGGGACTGTATGAGCGGGAGGTTCGGTTTTATCGCGAACAGGCGTCCTCGTCGACGCTGCGGACGCCTCGATGTTTTCACGGCGAGTTCAACCCAGACGACGGGAATTTCGTGCTGCTGTTGGAAGACCTGTCGCATCTCCGAACGCAAGACCAGATCGCAGGCTGCGACGTTGAAGACGCTGAGACCCTAGCGTGGGAACTCGGTCGCTTCCACGCCCAGTACTGGGGCGCCGATAGTTCGCCGGATCTGGAATGGCTGCCGCCCTTCGATGCGATCGCCGACTGGGCACAACGCGCGTTTCCCCACGCTTGGGGCGCCTTCGCGCAGCAGGCATCCGACATCATCCCCGAGACGCTGACCTCCGTCGCGAAACTGGCAGCCCCTCACATGGCCGGAATCATCCGTCGGCTGGCAGAGCTGCCGATCACGGTGAAGCACGGCGATGTCAGGCTCGACAACATGTTCTTCGATTCGTCAGGCAAGGAAAGCCGAGTCGTGGCTATCGACTGGCAGCTTGTCGGCTTGTCGCGTGGAATGTACGATCTGGCGTATTTCGTCGCGCTGTCGATGACTCCGGAGATTCGTCAGCAACATCTGGACAAGATCCTCAACGCGTATCACAACACGCTCACGGCATCGGGTGTAGACGGGTATACGCTCGACGAGTGCTACGAAGACTACGGTTACACTCTGCTCTACCTCCCCTTCTTCATGGCGATGGCGGGATCGACTCTGGAAATGGAATCGGCCAGGGGACGCATGCTCGCTCAAGCGATGACCGAGCGCCTAGCCGACGCATTGGAACACATCGACGCTCCGGCGCTTCTTGCCGGTCTGGCGTGAACGACCAACCGGGCCATCGCGATACGATACCCTATAATCAATAACTTGATAGGCATTAGCTTGCCGCAGATGCAACAGGACAGCCGGAGCAGAACCGAGATGACATTCACGACAGACACGGATACCCGCAACCAGATCGTGGGCGCGGTCCGCGAGTTCGTCCGGCGCGAGGTCGAACCGATTGCGCAGCAGTACGACAACGAGGACATCTACCCGGAGCAACTGATCGAACCGATGCGCGATATGGGCCTGTTCGGGATCACGATTCCGCCCGAATTCGGCGGCATGGGCTTGGACTACACGACGTTCGCCATGATCTTCGAAGAACTCAGCAAAGGCTGGATGAGCGTCAGCGGCATTATCGGCACCCACCACATCCTGGGACACATCGTCGCCAGTCATGGCACCGACCAGCAGAAGGCCAAGTTTCTTCCCCGACTGGCATCCGGCGAGCTGCGCGGCGGCCTGGCGTTGACCGAGCCCGAGGCCGGGAGCGACGTGCAGAACCTGCAGACAACGGCGGTCAAAGACGGCGAAGAATACGTGCTCAACGGCTCGAAGATGTTCATCACCAACGCAGAGCACGGCAATGCTTTCGCCGTGCTCACGAAGACCGACCCTGACGCCGAGCCCAGGCACCGAGGCATGAGCTGTTTCATCATCGAGAAGCCATCGACCGGTCTTGAGGTGGGACAGCACCTGGACAAGCTCGGATACCGCGGTCTGGACTCCTGCGAGTTGCTCTTCAACGACTGCCGGGTCGATGCCGACAACCTAGTCGGCGCTGCAGAGGGTCAGGGCTTCAAACATGTGATGAGCGGACTTGAAACCGGCCGCATTAACGTCGCGGCCCGCGCCGTGGGAGTCGCAACAGCCGCGTTCGAGGCCGCGGTCCGCTACGCTCAGCAACGAGAGACCTTCGGGGAGCCCATTGCCAGTCACCAGGCGATCCAGCTCAAGCTTGCGGACATGGCCACCAAAATCCAGGCCGCACGGCTGCTGACCTACGACGCCGCCGCCAAAAAGGATGCCGGACAACCGCGCATCGACCTCGAAGCCGGAATGGCCAAGCTGTTCGCCAGCGAGGTCTGCGGCGAGGTCACCCTTGAAGCCATGCGCATCCACGGCGGATATGGCTACATCAAGGACTTCAACGTGGAGCGATACTACCGAGACGCGCCGCTAATGATAATCGGCGAAGGCACAAACGAAATCCAGAAGCTGGTCATCGCAAGACGCCTGCTGGAACAGTACGCGATCTAGAATCAACGGAGCACACGACAATGATCCATGATATGAGAGACGATTTCGGAGGCTTCCTCGAGGATTTCGAGACCGGAGACGTCTTCAAACACTGGCCCGGCAAAACGATCACCGAAATGGACAACCATCTCTTCTCCCTGCTGACCAGGAACGACAATCCTCTTCACACCGACCACAGTCTCATGGAGGGGCATCAACACGGTCAGATCCTCGTGAACGGCGCGCTCGTGTTCAGCCTGGTGGTCGGGATGTCGGTCCGAGACACCTCTGGGAAGGCGATCGCCAACCTCGAATACGAAAAAGTGACTCACGACGGTCCGGTGTTCCACGGCGACACGATCTACGCGGAGAGCGAAGTGCTAGGCGTTCGCGAGTCGAACAGCCGGCCAGATCGCGGCATCGTACACATCGAGAGCCGCGGAATGAATCAACGCGGCGAGAAGGTTCTGACGCTCCAACGTCGATTTTTGGTCCCGAAACGCCCCGAGAACTCGAGCGACGAAGGCTGATCCATGGGCTTGAAAGAGGTCTCTTCAGACTACACGGTCTCGATCCACTATGACCGGCGCCTCTACCGTCAGGACATACGAGGATCGACGGCACACGCACGCATGCTGGCCAGACAGGGCATCATCGACGGCTCCGAGGCCGAGGCCATCGTCGACGGACTCGCGCAGGTTCGCTCGGAGATCGAGCGAGACGAGTTCCCGTGGCGTCCGGAGCTGGAAGACGTTCACATGAACGTCGAGCGTCGACTTCACGAGATCATCGGCGAGCCCGCGCTTCGGCTGCACACGGCGCGATCCCGAAACGACCAGGTCGCGCTGGACATGCGGATGTACGTCAAAGACGCCATCGCCAACCTGCTCGAAATACTCGGTCACGTGCGCGGAGCGCTGGTGTCGCTAGCTGACGATCATCGTACGGTCGTCATGCCCGGCTACACGCATCTGCAGCGCGCGCAGCCGGTATTGTTTGCGCACCACATGCTCGCCTACTTCGAAATGTTCGGGAGGGACGCCGCAAGGTTCGACCAAGCGCGTGATCGCGCCGACGTGATGCCCCTGGGAAGCGGCGCGCTCGCCGGACTCCCCTACCCTCTGGATCGCGATTGGGTAGCGGCAGAACTCGGGTTCTCGAGGATTTCGACGAACAGCATGGACGCCGTCTCAGACCGAGACTTCTTGCTCGATTTCCATGCCGCAGCCTCGATATGCGCCATGCATTTGTCGCGATTGGCCGAGGAACTGGTCATCTGGTCTTCGGACGAGTTCGGTTTCATTCGGCTGAGCGACGACTTCACGACCGGCAGCTCGATCATGCCGCAAAAGCGCAACCCCGACTTCGCCGAGATCGCCCGGGGGAAAACCGGACGCGTCTTTGGCAACCTGATAGCGCTCCTGACGACGCTCAAAGGATTGCCACTGACCTATAATCGAGACATGCAGGAAGACAAAGAAGGCTTCTTCGACACCGAGGACACGTTGACCGCAACGCTCCGGGTGTTCGCGGGCATGCTGGGAGCGCTAAAGCTGAACGAAGGACGCATGCGCGACGCCGCTCAGAGCAGCTATGTGCTCGCCACCGACATCGCGGACTACCTGGTCTCAAAAGGCATGCCTTTCCGTGGGGCGTACCGAATCGTTGCCTCGCTGTCCGATTACGCGGTTGAGCGCAACAAGCAGTTCCATGATCTGTCGCTGGACGAGTTCCGGACGTTCTCCGACCTGTTCGACGAAGGAGTGCTGGCCATCAGCGTCGATACCTCGATCGACGCAAGAGCAGTGCCTGGCGGCACGGGCGCCGCAAGGGTCGGCGAGGCGATAGACAGGGCGAAGCAGGAACTGGAGGGCCGGAATGGCGTCTGAGCGCAGGATACGGATCGCACCGTCGATACTGTCCGCGGACTTTGCTCGACTGGGCGAGCAGGTCGAAGAGGCGGAACGGGCCGGGGCGAGCTGCATCCACATCGACGTCATGGACGGCCAGTTCGTGCCGCCGATAACGTTCGGCGCGGTGGTGGTCGAGGCGATCAGGGATCGCGTCGCTATCCCGTTGGAGATCCACATGATGACGCTTCAGCCGGAGCTTCACATCGGCCAGCTCTCCGACGCCGGGGCCAACCGGATAATCGTCCATGCCGAGGCGTGCCCTCATGCACATCGGGTCGTCCAGCAGATAAAGGACGCCGGCCTCGAAGCGGGGCTGGCTGTCAACCCGGCCACGCCGCTTGCGGCGACCGAAGAGGTGTTGGCCGATCTTGACCAGCTCTTGGTCATGACGGTGAACCCCGGCTACGGTGGCCAGACGTTCATCGACAGCATGATCGGAAAGATCGAGCGAGCGCGGAAGATGATCGATGCTCAGGCGCCGGACGTCGTTCTCGAGGTGGATGGCGGCGTCAAGGTCGACAACGCGTCGTCCGCCGCAGATGCGGGCGCAACACTGCTGGTCGCCGGGTCTGCCGTGTTCAGTCGAAACCAGAGCGTCGCCGAATCGATGGCAGCGCTGCATCGAGCCGTCGAGACCGACGCCGCGCCAGGCGCCGACTAGGTGAACACCGACCACATCAAGCGCGCAACGGCAGCAGGCTGGGACACGATGTCCGAGTCCTACCAGCGGGACAGCCAGATAGCCCTGGACGACGTGCATTACGCTCCATTCGCGCCAGGCGAACGAGAGCTGAATCTGCTCGGTCAGGTCGACGGCAAACGCGTGCTGGAGCTCGCATGCGGGGGCGCACAGAACTCCATCGCCCTGTCTCGGTGGGGTGCATCGACCGTGGGCATGGACATCTCGCCGACGCAACTGCGCCGAGCCTTGACGCTCAGGAGCGAGGCGAAAACCCAAGTCGAACTCGTCATGGGCGACATGGAGCTTCCACGGATGTTCAAGCCCGGCTCGTTCGACATCGTGCTCTCTTCCTTCGGATGGGAGTTCATCCCCGATCTGGGCGTCTGTTTCCATGAATGCTACGCGCTGCTCAAGCCTGGTGGCGTCATGATCGTCAGCACAGCACATCCTCTGAACGCCTTCGTTTGGGACGAGCGGCAACAGGCGGTCCTGGTCACCGACTACTTCAATCCGCCCGTGGAGGTATGGGAAGACTCCGTTCCCGACGGGCATGATCCCGGCACGACATTCTTCCACACGTTCGAGGAGATGTTCGGACTGCTGACCGCAGAAGGCTTCCGAATCGACAAGGTCCTCGAACCGTACCCGACTGCGTTGGTGGCGGAAGCCAGAGAATCGAACCACGAACCGCCTTATGCCGGCCCCTATTGGGACGAGAGTCGCGATCGTCTGCTGAAAGTCCCGTTCGCCATCGTGTACGTAGCGAGTAAATGACGATGGGTCGCATCGGCTTTGCGCGGCGCCTGGCTCACCCTGCCCCGCTGATCGCGTCACTTGTTTTGATCGCCTGGCTTGCGGCCTGTGGCGGCGATGCAGACGTAACCTTGTCTCCGGATTCCGGCGCCGCTCTGGCTCGCGTTGGCGGGACTGCCGTCGCTCAAGCAGCGTCAGCGAATCCGACCGCCCTGCCGCCGACGCCGATCGCAACCGAGACGCCCGCGCCGACGATCACGCCTGAGCCAACGCCGACCACGTCGCCCACCGCCACCCCAACCCCAACGGCAACGCCAGAGCCGTCGACCCCGTCGCCGACAGGCACTCCATCTCCGACCGCAACACTCGAACCTACCGCCACCCCGAGTCCCACGGCCACACCGACGCGAACACCCACCGAGACCTCGACCCCAGTTCCTACACCCACCGCGATCCCGACATTGACGCCGGTGCAGCCTTCTCCAAGTGGCGCCAACCTCAAGCCCACCAAACCACGGACTTGGGATGCGCCGCTGGTAGTCGCCGCCCATCCGGGAGGGCGCGCCGCCGCTTTGCTGATCGAAGGTCAGCCGAGTTACTTGAGTTGGGCGATCACGAATTCGAGCCTAGAGCACGTCACCGAGAGGTTCTACGTGGACCTCCTCATCGACGGGCTAGTTGTCGAGCGATGGTTCAGTCGAGGGATCAGCGCACGCGCCACCGCGTCGATCACCGATTGGTCGGAGCTCGGGCTTAGAACGAATCTGGCGCAGGGAGAGCATACGGCAACGCTGGTCGTCGATTCCACGGACTTGATCGCGGAGGACGACGAGACCGACAATCGCTTCGATATCGTGGTCGTCGTTCAGGCCGTCACAGGCATCGACGGCACTCCTGGCATAGGGTCCGCTCGCCTCCCCGACCTTGCTCCAGTCGCGCACGAGGGCTGGCCCGGTCCGATCACCGCGACCGCGCATTCTGGCGAAAAGACGTTGGGACCTGTGTCTGTCAGCGTACCGACCTACGTGAGCTTCGCCTTCGAAAACAGAGGGTTGGCGTCTACGCCCGTGAATGTCTCCGTGCAACTCTACATGGACGGCATGATGGTGAGCGAGCAGATCGTGCCCGGTGCTCTTGCCGGGCTTGTCTTGGCGCCTCCCGAGTGGGCCGAGTTGTCCAGCGTCGTGCGCCTCTCTCCCGGACCGCATTCGCTCCGGCTGGTGCTGGACCCTCACAATCTTGTGGCAGAGTCGGACGAGACCAACAACGAGTACGAGGTCACGTTCGTCTGGGAAGCCGGAGAGGTCGCTCCTCCGCAGATCCCCACGACGACACCGGCCCCATCGATTCCGGCGCCGCCGACGCTGCCGAACCTGATGCCCGGATGGCGCTTCGGTTGGGATGGTCCGATCATCGTGTCCAACGAATCCGAAACGTTCGTCGAGACGCCGCTGGTCGTGGGCCGCGACATCTTCACGGACGTGGTCGTTCAAAACAGAAGCTCGGTTGACGCGAGTCAACGTTACGAGGCACACCTGTTCTACGACGGCCAAATGGTCGTAGCGTTGGAGGCGGACCAGGGCACGCCCGCGGGCTCGATCCACTGGTGGGCGGACCTGGAGGTGTTGGACTCGGCGGTAAACATCACCGAGGGGACCCATACGTTGAAGGTGATTATCGACCCCACCAACGCGGTGGACGAGAGCAACGAAAGCGACAATGTATTCGAGAAGGAGTTCGTCTGGACGGCGACGGCTCCCGATCCGGTTGCGCCGATCTCCTATACCATCGGAGACATCGCGAACACGTTGGCGCCGCTGCGAGACATGCCGGACTCGCGCGACCTCGTGGTCGATCCGGACGGCGAAGGGTCGATCGAAGCGGTGCTGGACGTAGCCGACGCGGGCTACTATCTGCTCACCGGGACCAGCTTTCGAGACCAGCGCGCTGAGGTTTCGCTGAGGTCTCACGCGGGTTTCATCGACTGGATGGAGCAGAGCTGCCAGGAGGATTTCGCGGTCAGGGACCCGAGCGAGTACACGACCATCCGAGATCAGTGCGAAAGGGCCAAGACCGAGTTCCTCGGCGTGACAACGACGCGATTCGGCACGATTTCAGTAGTGGTCGACGCCCAACACAGCGCCGTTGAGGTCCTCGACACGCTGGTGCACGAACTCGGCCACATGCGCCAGAAGCTGGTGCACCCGGAGCAATCGGAGGGCGGCGGTTCGCTGCTGCTGAGGGGTTTGTTGGAAGCAGAGGCGCAGCAGTTCCAACGGTCATTCTGGTTGGTGTTGGAGGAACAGACCGGCCTGTCGTTGCTGAATTACCCCGCCTACGCTGCCTTCCGCCAGTTGCTTCACGACCGACTTTCGTACAGGATCGGCGAAGCAGCGTCCGACGAGCACTCGCTGGTGCACCTGCTGCAGTGGCTGGCCATTCTGGACGACCCCGACCTGCCAGACCTCCGCATGACTCTCTCCGAGAACGGAAAGCTCGACTCCGCCGCATCGTCCGAACTGTTCGACTACTTTGTCGCGATGCCGGTCGAGACGATCGACGACTACGTGCAGTCTCGATTCTCGTCGCTGCCAGAGCACGTCGACGCGATCAGCGACATCGCCCTGGCGAGACTGATCCCATTTCTCCCGAGCGACCTGGAAGGCATGGCCGAACTCAGGATGGTGGGCCTGCTCACGCCCTGACGGGGCAGCGGGGCCTACCCTCCGCCGACGGCGCGGACGATCTCCAGACGGTCGCCTTCGGACAGGGTTACGTCCTGCCGTTCATCTTTGCGGATGATCGTGCCGTTGTAGCCCACGGCGATTGACCTGTCCGCGACGCCGAGTGATTCGAGATATTCGGCCAGGTTCATGGGGTCGTCCAGATCGACGGATTTCCCGTTAATTGTTAGTGAGATCATCGGATAATCGCCTCTGAATCTGCCCAGGCTTTGCTCATCGTAGACATCAGATCTTGCGTCGCGCCTCGTGGATCGGGATCCGCCGAGATGGCCGTGATGACCGCGGCGCCCGTGGCGCCAGCAACGATCACTTGGTCGACGTTGCTATGGTTGATTCCACCGATGCCCAGAATTGGTGCGTTTACGACGCCGGCCACATCGCTGATCAATTTCGGTCCGGCTGTCGTACGACCCGGATGGGTGCCGGTCTCGAAGATCGTGCCTACCACCAGCAGGTCCGCGCCCGCGTCAACGGCGTTGGCGGCGCCTTCGACAGAGTGGACGGACCGGCTAAGCAGCAAACGGTCGCCGATTAGTTCGCGAGCCTCGGACACGGGGATGCCGTTCTCGCCGAGTTGGACGCCGTCCGCGCCGCATAGCAGCGCGACATCGATGCGCTCGTTGACGAACATCAGCGCCCTGCCCTCGGTGATGCTTCGAACCCGACGGGCCAATTCCAGCAGTTGGCCGCCGCGCAGGTCGCGCTCTCTGAGTTGGACCATGCTTACGCCGCCATCGACAGCTTCCTCCACCACGGTTTCCAACGGTCGATCAAGCGTCTGTAGGCGGTCCGTCACGAGGCAGAGACAAGGCGAGGGTATCGTTGCCGCCATCGCCTAGCTCCCCGTTGCGGAGGCGACTCCTTCGGTTGGGCTGCTGGGAACGCCCGCGAGTCGATTGGCAATTCGCCCAGCATTGTACGCCATTCGACCTGCCTGGACGCCTAACTTGAACGCCTCGCCCATCAATTTGGGATCCTCGGCCTGAGCGATGGCGGTGTTGACAAGGACCGCATCCGCTCCGGCTTCGAGGGACGTCGCGGCTTCTGAGGGGACGCCCAATCCCGCGTCCACCACGACAGGAACATGCGACTGACGGATGATGAGCTTGATCTCGTCCAGTGTCTGGAGTCCCTGGCCTGAGCCTATCGCCGAGCCGAGGGGCATGACCGTGGCGCATCCGATCGACTCCAACCGGAGTGCGAGCACCGGGTCGGCATGGATGTATGGCAGCACCGTAAAACCTTCGTCGACAAGCGTCTTTGCAGCTTCGAACGTGCCTATCGGGTCGGGCAGCAGGTATTCGGCATGAGGGATGACTTCGAGCTTGATCCAGTCCGATCCGGTGACCTCTCTGGCGAGATGCGCCGTGAACACGGCTTCCTCGGCGGTCTTGCTGCCGGCGGTGTTTGGCAGGATTTGGTACTTGTCCCAGTCGAAGTAGTCAAGGATGTTCTTCTCGGCGGGGTTGTCGAGGTCCAGACGACGGATGGCGACCGTGATGATCTGGGCGCCGGACGCCTCGATGGACTCGACCATCTCTTCGTTGGTCCGGTGCCGTCCCGTGCCGACCATCAGCCTGGAGCTGAACTCTTTGCCCGCGATGATCAGTGGATCGCTCATGACGTCGTCTCCTCGGTGCGCTAAAACAAAAAAAGCCGCTGGATTGCTGCCAGCGGCCTATGGTTCGTCCTGTGGACGTCCCTGCGCTGGTATTATCCAGATCAGGTAATTGCGGTCGGCGGCGATTTCTGGCCACCCTCTCAGCCTGGCTTGCCCAAGCTCCCAATTGCCCTATTCTACTCTCAACGCCCCAAGAATAGCCTACTGTTTTTCGAAAGTCAACGAGAGGTGCGACGGATGCAGGGAAACAAAGAACGTCTGACGCCATGCGGCGCCTGTGGATGTGCAACGATTAT
>DCWO01000060.1:0-48747 GCA_002328865.1 Dehalococcoidia bacterium UBA2160
GTCGATACTGATCTCAGCAATGGTGCTCATCTTCTACGGCGGATTGTTTTTCACGGCTTTGCCGTTTGCGACGAGCGTGTCGTGGGAGGGTCACCTGTTCGGTCTTATTTCAGGCGTGGCATACGCTCGGGTCACACGTCGACGCAGACGTCAGCGCGTGACGGATCGAACGGCGGGATAGCGGGCGTTCGGGTTGGGGTGGAAAGCTCCGCGCGAAGTCGATGAATTGGGTGGTCGCAGTTTACGTTCCAGATGGTATAATACACGCGAAATCCGATTGGACGCCGCTCGGGCCCTTTGTGGCTCGCCGTGACATCTGTCCGACGCCGGCGACAACCCGGACTCAACGGAGATGGAACTCCGCAGCCAAGGAGGGCGCATTGGCATCTGACGATTACTCGTTCTCCACATTTTCAAAGAATGAATTCTACGGTAAGCTAAATGCCCGATTGGTCGATATGACCGATCTGGGCGCCGGTCAGCGCATTGTCGATCTTGCCTGCGGCACCGGCGGAGTCACCCGGCTGATTCTGGAGCGAATCCGAGATGCGCGCGAATCGGTCATTATCGCCATGGACCACTCTGCCCTTGCGCTGAAACAAGCCATGGAAGATCTGAAGGACATTCGCGACAACGCGGTGCAGTTCGTACAAAGCCAGGTCGAGCAAGTCTCCGAGGCGCTCAAAGAAAAGGCCGACACAATCATCTTCTGCAACGCCATCCACTACGTTCCCGACAAGGACGCGCTCGTCGACGAGATCTCGAGAGCGCTGAAGCCAGGCGGGAAGTTCGCGTTCAACACCTCGTTCTTCGATGGAGGCCAGCCGCCGGAATCGTTGCAGTTCTATCGCAAATGGATGTTCAAGGCGGCCCGTGACCTTCGCAAGGAGTACGGGTTGAAGCCTGATCGAGTTAACAAGGTTGAGTCGAGAATACAACTGACGGCGGACGACTACAAGGAATTGGTCGAGCGCCACGGGTTTACCATCCTCAAGCAAGAGATCGACACGGTCAACGTGCCTATCGGCGGATGGCTCGACATTTGCACCTTCGAGGACTTCATCTCGGGCACCTTCCCCGGCGTGCCGTTGCCGAAGGCTAGCGCCAGCCTCCAGCGTGGTATCGAGCAGGCGTTCGAGGAATTGAACCTGACCTATGTTCCACGCAACTGGTTGGACGTCGTGGCCGTGCGAGCCTGATCACCTTCGCCTAACGGAGCATCGGCATCCCTTCCCTGTACATCACCGAGCGGGAGGTTGAGCGGTTGCTGTCCATCGACGACGCCATCGTCGCCGTGGACGAGTCGCTCATGCATCGGGCGCATGCTCTCGCCGCCAACAACCCCAGGGAACGGGCTGTCGGAGGCCCTGACGTCTACGTCAACACCATGCTCGGCATCGACCATGCGTTGGGCGTTCACGGATTCAAGACCTACACCGTCGCCTCGGGCGTCTTCCGTTTCTTCGTCTACCTCTACGACTCCGCGACATCCGGCCTGCTGGCGATAGTCGAGGCCAACAAGCTTGGGCAGCTCCGCACCGGCGCCGCCACGGGCGTCGCGACGCGCGAGATGGCGAACGCGGACGCCAGCGAGGTCGGGATCATCGGCAGTGGATTCCAAGCTCGCAGCCAACTGGAGGCGGTGACGAAGGTGCGTCCCGTCCGCCGAGCGCGGGTGTACAGTCCCACGCGAGAACATCGGGAGTCGTACGCACATGAGATGTCGCACGAACTCGGCATCGACGTCGCCCCCGTCGACTCGGCGAAAGCCGCGGTTGAAGGCGCGGACATCGCCATCACCGTCACGAGCTCACGCGAGCCGGTTTTGAATGGGGAATGGCTCGAGCCCGGCATGCACGTCGTCGCGGCGGGAGGCGCCGACCCATACGTCCGGGAGATCGACGACCTGACCGTGCAGCGCGCAGACCTGATCGTGGTCGACGACAAGGCGCAGGCGCAGATCGAGGCGGGAGAGTTGATGATGCCTTCTGGGCGGGGTTTGGTCCTGTGGGAACAGATGCGTGAGCTCTGGCAGATCGTGAGCGGCGAGGTCACAGCGAGAACCGCGCCCGGCGACATCACGCTATTCAAGTCTCTAGGCATGACGCTGTGGGACATCGCGGCCGCCAAGATCGTCTACGACAGAGCCGTCGAGACCGGGGTGGGACGTTCGCTTCCGGAGTAGCGGCGCAGGCTACGTTGTCGTCTTACGAAAACCAGAACCGCTCCCCGCGGTTGTATTTGGCGGCGTAATCTCGGGCGATTCCCGGGACCCTCTCGGCTAGCGCTTCCTGCATATTTGGATTGGCGACCCAATCAGAAAACGTGCCGATCATGCCGCCCACGAAGAACCCCTCGATCAACTGTTGATGGCCATCGGGCAGATCGCGCAGGCGTCGATATCCTTTCAGAAACGCTTCGTGCAATCTCGGTTTCATGTCCGACATTGCGATTGCCAAGTCGAACATGAAGTTTCCGAACGCGCAGAATGAGAAGTCGATGAACCGGACATTGCCTTCGTCGAGGATGATGTTCCCTTTGTGCGAGTCGGAGTGCGTTATCCCGTGCGTTTGCCGGCTCTCATCTAGCGAGCGCAGTGCGTCCGTCAATATCGCTATGGACGTCTCGAATTCGGAATTGTCCGCCGCGCTGATCCGTCCGTCGTCGAGCGCCGGTCGGAGACCGGCTAGGACCCCTTCGAAGTAATCGACATTACGCCTCGGCCGTGTGAAGCCTTCCGGGACCACCCACTCGCTCGCTTGAATGTGCAACTTGGCCAAAGTTTCGCCGATCTGTCTGGCCGTGTGCTCAGTCTCCAAATCGCGATGATATGGGCGCCCTTCAACCCATCGCAACAGTGTGGAGTTGACCGGACCAACCGCGCCGGTGGCAATCTGTGTGACCAACGTCCCCGCTCGGTTTCGCACCGGCCTTTGCAACACCAAGTCGGTATCCCGACTCAGGGCCTCGAGCCACTGGAGCTCCGAGTTGACCGCGTTGACGTCGGCGCCGTGTGCGCCCATCGCGCTGGAGACCGGGATGTGGATTCGCAGGAGATATGCATCCGAGCCGGGGCCGTCGATCTTGAACGTCACGTTGTCGCTGTGCCGGATGAACGACAGCGCGTATTCGTCGATGTCGTACTCCGCCATCGCGCGGTGGGCAAGGTCGTCGAATTGAAGCTGAGCTTGTCCCATTCACCGTCTCCAGCGTGGACGTGAGTCGACGAGATCGCCAGCCAGGCGTGGCACCCCGAACAGGGCACGACAGCGCGTCAGCCCCACAGCGTGGGCCGCGCGGTCATGATGTAGACGACGAATACCACGATCACGACCAGCGCCGCGGCGATCGAGTTCGCCAGCCGGTCGACTTTTCGGTACTCGCCAGAGTCTTCGCCGCCTGACTCAGCCAGCCGGATCTGACGCCGCATCAACGGAGCGTACACCGTGATGCCCAGCGCCATCATCAGCAGGTACATCACGATGGACACCACTACCCACGGAGTGGTGAACTCCCAATGGCTCTCCTGGATCAACCACAGGCCTGTGACGCCAGCCACGGCGTACGACGGGTTCACGTACGCTCGTTCCATTAACTTAATGGTTCGCAGCGTGTACGTCCGCACTTCAGGGTTGTTGACGGCGCGCCTGAACCAGACGAAGTAAGAGATGTTGGCCCCGAACGCGGCGATGGCCGCGAGGACGTGTACGGTTTTCAGGATTTCGAAGAGCATCGGTTTCCTTGACGTCGAGGAACCCTTCCGATCAGCAGGCGATCGGCGGCTTGGCGGCCATTTTCCCACTGGCCGACGATCGACAACGGGCCGGGAAAAGAGAAGGGCGCACATTCGTGCGCCCAGCAACTCTGATATCCTCGACGGGGCCGTACGCGACTACATGCCCCCGGCGCAACCGCAGCCGTTGGGTCCGCATCCGGCGCAACCGCCACCGCCCCCGACAGGTGCGTATTCGCCATCACCGGTGCTGGTGAACGCCGCGAAGACGGATAGCTGGCGCTTCGATTCGCTGTCGCACTTGGGGCAGGGCACCTCGTCGTCCATGCGGCTGATGGGCCGAAGGCGCTCGAAGCCATGCTCGCAAACCGTGCACGCGTACTCGTAGATTGGCATTGGCTCTCCCTCGATGCGAAAATTCGCGGACTCTTCCGCTTTCGACCATTCTAGTATCGACGTTGCTCCCGGTCAACCGGCAGGTATAATACCAAGGCTGATTCGACTGCTCGCATCAGCCTTGGCAAGCAACGCCGTTCGTCCGAGAAAGGGCGCGGCGATTAGGAAAGTAAACGAAAGATGACGAATCCGACACTGCCAGACGATATGGGACGCTTCGGGCCGTTCGGCGGGCGTTTCGTTCCCGAGACCCTCATGAGCGCCGTCCACGAACTGGACCGCGAATACCGGGCGGCCCAGGCCGATGAGGAGTTCCAGGCGGAGCTGACCGACCTCTCTCACCATTATTCGGGAAGGCCAACGGCGCTCTACTACGCGGAGAACCTGACCCGCGAACTCGGCGGCGCTCGAATATACCTCAAACGCGAGGACCTGGCGCACACGGGCGCGCACAAGATCAACAACGCGCTGGGGCAAGGGTTGCTGGCGCGTCGCATGGGCAAGAGCCGGATCATCGCCGAGACCGGCGCCGGTCAACACGGCGTCGCCACGGCCACGGTCTGCGCCATGCTCAAGCAAGAGTGCATCGTGTACATGGGCGAGGAGGACATCCGACGGCAGGCGCTCAACGTCTTCCGCATGCGCCTGCTGGGCGCCGAGGTCCGACCTGTCACGTCGGGCAGCCGCACCCTGAAGGACGCCATCAACGAGGCCATTCGGGACTGGGTGACCAACGTCGAGACAACGTACTATCTGATCGGCAGCGTGGTGGGCCCGCACCCATACCCGATGATGGTCAGGGACTTCCAGGCGATCATCGGCAGAGAGGCGCGCGAGCAGATCCGCGCTGCCGCGGGCCGGCTCCCCGACTACGCGGTCGCATGCGTGGGTGGCGGCAGCAACGCGATTGGCCTGTTCCACGAATTCATCCGTGACCCGGAGGTTAAACTGGTGGGCGTTGAGGCCGCCGGCCTCGGAGTGGACACCGGGAAGCACGCGGCCACATTGACCGCTGGGAAGGTGGGAGTGCTTCACGGCAGCATGTCGTATCTGCTGCAGGACGAGGACGGTCAAATCCACGAAGCCCACTCCATTTCGGCGGGCTTGGACTACCCGGGCGTCGGACCGGAGCATAGCTGGCTCAGAGACGAAGGCAGGGCAGAGTACGTCAATGTGACCGACGCCGAGGCCCTCGAGGGTTTCGAGCTCCTGTGCCGCTCCGAAGGCATCATCCCGGCGCTGGAGCCCGCCCATGCCGTCTACTATCTGTCGAAACTGGCGCCGACGCTGTCCAGCGATCAGATCATCCTGATGGGATTGAGCGGCAGAGGCGACAAGGACATCGACACGGTCGCCGAGGCGCTGGGAGTCAGCATAGGCGAGTAGCATCGAAGCCCACGCGTAGAGGGATCGGCGTCGGTGCTATAATGTTTTGGAAATGTTGTCAGCTTTTGCTCGATTATCAATCCTTGCTCTCGCCCTGGCGATCGTATTTCCGTCGATTGGCCCGGTGATCGATCACCACTTCGCCGAACGGGATCCCGCCCACCGGCACGTAGGCACGGCGCCATCCCACGATCACGAATTGGGACGGCTGCACTCCCATGATCGCGAGGCTTCGAGCAGCCCGACAGCCGTGTTCAGCCTCGACGGCGGTGCCGTCGCACCGGCTGCCGGAGTTCTTGACGATACGCATCTCGCTTACTCGCTTCGGTTCGAGCCAACTTCGGTTTGGTCGCTAATGACCTGGGACCGAGTCTCGTTCCGAGACCATCACACCTCTCCTCCGAAAAGACCGCCGCAACCCCTCGCGTAGGTCTTTGCCCGCAGATTCGCATTCCCTCGTGTAGACTGTCGTCGTGCGTCGAAGGCAATCCCTTTGGCGATTTACCGTCAGGGAGTTCGTCTGCCATTGTTTCCTAGAGGTGTGCATAGTGGTCGTAAAATCAATGGTGTCCGGTCTGATCAGCGTCGCAATCATCGCTGCATTGGTCGTGATCGTGCCGCCGGCCGTCCAGTCTCACGGCGAAGGCATGGAGTTTACGAACCGCGAGTTCGCCGGGCCGTACGAGGTCGCTATCGGGACTGCCCCGGATCCACTCGCGGTCGGCAAGGTTCTCATCTCGTTTGTGGTCATAGAGATGTCGAGCCGCACGGTCGTGCTTGGCGCCGATATTAACGTGACCGGCCGCGGTCCCGACGCGCGGATACCGGACATCGGACCGGCTCCGGCATTCGAGGACCCCACCGACCCGAGCTTTTACGACCTCAACACATCCATCGACAGGAAAGGGGAATGGACGTTCGACGTGTCCGTCAGCGCGGAACCCGGAGACGGCGATGCAGTGTTCGTGCTCGAGGTCGCCGAGTCTAGCGCGATAACCGGCATAATCACGCTGGTCGCCGTGTTGGTCGTGGTCGCAGCTATTGGCGTCGCATTGCGAATGTTCCTCAAGGAAAAGGGCAAAGGCCGAAGAGTGAAACGTCGCAGAAAAACCGCCTGAACTGGGCGGGATAGTCACTCTTTGGAGGTCCAATCGGATGAAGATATTCACAGGAAATTTGAACGCTGCGGGGGTGGCCCCGGGCGATGACAGAAGCAACTCCGAATGCATAAACAGAATGTCCGCCGGGAAACATCGCCGGGGCCTCAATCCGGGTCGATTCAAAATCATGGCGACGTTGGGGCTTGCCCTGCTTGTCATGTTGACGCTCGCCGCCTGCAGCGACGACACCAAGCCAGAGGATCGCGAGTTCAGCCTAACGATCGAGGATGGGAAGCTGACCAGCGAGGCATCTGCGTTCGAGGTCAAACAGGGCGACACGGTCACTCTTGTCTTGGACTCAGACGAAGAGGGTTCGGTCCATCTGCACGGCTACGACATCAAAGTGGACGTCATGCCCGCGATGGATGCGAAACTGGAATTTGTCGCAAACGCCACCGGAAAATACGAACTCGAGTTCCATCACGGTGCGATGGATATGGACGAGCATAGCCACGACGAAGAGGATGACCTCTGTAAAGCCCAGATTCCTTCCGGCGCTCCGACACCCAGCTTCACCGTCGCGGCTTCGCCCGGGGGCATGCCTGGGGAGATGCGCGTCTCGGTGGATCTCGAGAACTTCGTGCTGGAGCCCGCGCCGGCGGGCACGACGCTTGCAACTGGCCACTGGCATCTGGACGTCGACGGCGTGGAAATTGCCATGTACGAACAACCCGAAATCACTGAGATGGTGGGAACCGCTGGTGAGCACGAACTAATGGCAACGCTGTACGATGTCGAGCACTGCTCGTACGGCATCACGGCGATGACGACCGTCACCTTGGAAGAAGGTTCCGGCGTCGAAACCGCGATGCAGATGGAAGACATGGATATGGACGAAGAGGCGGAAGAGGGCGTCCTCCTCGGAGCAGTTGAAGTATATCCCAGGTAGGAGCGTCTCATGACCAACATCCGAAGGTCCCTGGCTTTCGGTCTGTTGGCTCTGGCATTGGCCGTGAGCGTGCGCCCCGCGTACGCTCACGGCTTCGGCCAGCGCTACGACCTGCCGGTTCCGTTGAATCTGTTCCTGCTCGGCGCCGCGGCCACGGTCGCGTTCTCATTCGTCGTCATCGGCGTATTCGTGCGGATGAGACCCGGTGAGACAAGCTACCCGCGTCTGAATCTATTGCGGCTTCCAGTGCTTGGCGCTGTGATATCGCATCCCGCATTCACGATCCCGTTGCGGCTCGTCGCTTTGGCGATCTTCGCGCTCGTGACAGCGACCGGATTGTTTGGGACCAGCCAACCCATAGCCAACCTTTCGCCAACGTTCGTGTGGATCATCTGGTGGGTGGGCATGGGCTATGTTGCGGCGTTGCTCGGAAACGTCTGGTATGTATTGAATCCTTGGAAGACATCGTACGAGTGGATCCGAGCGGTCGTCTCCCGGGGCGATGAGCGTGAGCCGCCTCTGGCCTATCCCGAAGAATGGGGCTCGTGGCCCGCTGTGGGGCTGTTCGTGGCGTTCGCGTGGGTCGAGAACGTGTACGCGGGAGCGGCGCAGCCATTCCGGTTGGCGATCCTGATTCTGCTGTACTCTGCTGTGACTTGGGCAGGGATGGCGGCATTCGGCAAACACGTCTGGCTCAGGCACGGAGAGGCGTTCACCGTGCTGTTCGGGTTCTTCGCGCGCTTCTCGCCGACCGAGGTGCGCGTGGCCGACGACTACCGGTGTCAGTCGTGCAGCCTGGAATGCGGACTGGGGTCAGAGGGGTGCGTCGACTGCTACGAGTGCTTCGAGTACGCCGACCTTGGCGACCGCGAGCTGAACCTCCGACCCTACGCGGTAGGACTCGCCCTTCCGCAGCGGGTGTCGACCTCCGTGGCGGCGTTCGTGGTGCTGGCCCTGGCCACCGTGACCTTCGACGGATTCCAGGACACGTCTACGTGGGCCACGGTTCAACAGAACTTGGGCGACTGGATCTCGGAAGTCGGCGGAGACCCCGAGGGTTTGATCGACACCGTGGGACTCGTGGCCGTGCCGCTGCTGTTCATGGCCGTCTACCTCGGCTTCTCGTGGGCGATCGGACGGTTGTCCGGGTCCGAGTCTAACGTGGGAGAGACCGCAAAGATCTTCGTGTTCTCGTTGGTGCCGATTGCGTTGGCTTACAACCTAGCCCACTTCATCTCGCTGCTGGCGATTCAGGGGCAACTGATAATCCCTTTGGTCTCGGACCCGTTCGGGTCGGGCTGGGACATATTCGGAACTGTCGATTACACAACAAAATTGAACGCCGTCAACGCCAAGTTCGTCTGGTACATTTCAGTGATTGCAATCGTGTTGGGACACATAGTTTCGGTTTATGTCGCCCATCTGATCGCACTACGCACGACGCCCGACCACTCGAAAGCGCTGAAAGGCCAGTACCCGATGCTTGCGCTGATGGTCCTGTACACGGCCACGAGCCTGTGGATAATCGGGCAACCGATTGTGGAGTGAACGAGCGAACCACGGCCACATGGCCGGCCGCCGGGGGGAATTGGCGAAGTTGTGAACGGCGCCATCCGGAACTCGGATGTCGGCGCCCGAAGACGGCGAGAGAGCGTCCGAAAACCTCGCCGTCAGCGTTGACCGTAGCGACGCGCCGCCCGTATAATGCGACTGTGCCGTTTGCAAGGACGGCGCGCTGGACGTGCTAGCGAACAGCCGACGCTTCGGACATGGGCCGCGACGACGGTCACCCGGAGGCAGGCTGAGGCCACGGGGCTACACTCTCGGCAACCGCTGAGGGAGAGGGATCCGATCAGTCAAACGAGCTCGCACAGGGACAGTGAGGCGCAAGCCTTGACGGCTGCAGAGGGTCCGCATGAGGCCTGCGGCGTGGTCGGTGTTTACGCCCGCGGCGAGGACGTAGCCAGGATCGCTTTCTTCGGTCTCTACGCTCTCCAGCATCGCGGGCAGGAGAGTTCTGGGATCTCAGCCGCGGACGGCGATCGAATCCGCACCCGCACGTCAATGGGCCTGATCAGCCAAGCCTTTCACGAAGACCACCTCACCGACCTCCCCGGCCACATCGCAATCGGCCATACTCGTTACTCCACCACCGGCTCCAACCGCATCGACAACGCTCAACCGGTCTTGGCCAAGGGGCCGTCGGTGGAACTCGCGCTCGCACACAACGGCAACGTCATTAACGCTGTTCAGCTCCGCGAGGAGCTAGAAGCGGAAGACTACCGGCTGGCTGGCACGTCAGATTCCGAGATCGTCGCCTTCGTCTTGGCCACGGCGCCATCCGACAACTGGACCGGCCGGATCGCCCATGCAATGCGCAAGCTACAAGGCGCATACTCGCTAACCGTGCTCAGCAAGGACGCCCTGATAGGGATCAGGGACCCTCTGGGCGTGCGTCCCCTGTGCATCGGCCGGCTCAACGGCGGCTGGGTCATTGCCTCTGAATCGTGCGCCCTGGACCACGTCGGTGCGACTTACGTCAGGGAGATCGAGCCGGGCGAAGCGGTGATAATCGACGGCGACGGTATGAGGACCGTGTATCGAAGCAGCCAAAACGGCCGGCGCGCGAACTGCATTTTCGAGAACATTTACTTTGCCCGCCCGGACAGCCTGATAAACGGCCGACTGCTGTACAAAGACAGGATGCGAATGGGAGCGGAGTTGGCAAGGGAGCATGCGGTGGACGCCGACATGGTAATTGGCGTGCCCGACTCCGCAACCGCTTCCGCCGTCGGGTACTCCCAAGAGTCCGGCATCCCATTCGGCGAAGGGCTCGTCAAGAATCGCTACGTTGGCCGAACGTTCATCCAACCGGACCAACGATTCAGGGAATTGGGCGTCCGAAGAAAGCTCAATCCGCTGCCCGAGCTGATCAAGGGCAAGCGGGTCGTTGTTGTTGACGACAGCATTGTTCGAGGGACGACCACGCCCCACGTGGTGAACCTGTTGCGTCGCGGCGGGGCCGCGGAGATACACCTAAGAATCTGTGCGCCGCCGATCGTGTCCACGTGTCACTTCGGCGTCGACATGGCAACGAAGCAGGAGCTCATTGCATCGGACAAAACCGTCGAGGAGATCCGGCAATTCGTCGGCTCGGACTCGTTGGGTTACCTGAGCATCAAAGGCTTGACCGACGCCGTGGGCATTCCCCGCGAGAACTTCTGCATGGGTTGCTTTACCGGCCAGTACCCCATCCCCGTCCAGCTCGAGATGGACAAGCTCGTGATGGAGGCGCAGGCCACGGCTGACTGATGGCTTTGGGCGGGCTCCTGAGGCAATTGTCGAGGCGCCCGGACGTGTTGTGCCTCGGTCGTACAGGATTGCTGCCATGACATGGCGTGAAATGTCGCCCCTTGGCGTTGCTACATTCTTGGGACCGTCCTGTCCGGTGGTGTGAGATTGGCAGCGAAGAAACTTTCCATCGGCGTCCTAACCTCCCACGGAGGGACCAACCTCCAGTCCATTATCGACGCGAGCAATGAAGGGCGGCTTGACGCCGAGATACGAGTGGTCATCTGCAACAACTCCCGCGCCGCGGCGTTGGAGCGCGCCCGCAGGGAAGGCATCCCCGTGCGGCATTTGAGCGGCAAGACTCATTCCGGCGAGGCCGAGCTCGACGACGCGATTGCATCCACGCTGACGGAGCACGGCTCGGAGGTCGTGGTGTTGGCCGGTTACATGAAGAAACTGGGACCGGTGACGCTCGGGCGGTTCGCCGGGCGCATTCTCAACGTTCATCCGGCGCTCTTGCCGAAGTTCGGCGGACAGGGCATGTACGGGCTCAGCGTGCATCGAGCCGTGTTGGATGCGGGAGAGTCCGTTTCCGGGGTCAGCATCCACGTCGTCGACGAGCACTACGACCACGGACCCGTCATCGCTCAACGGCAGGTCGATGTTTTGGACGGAGATACGCCCGAGGATCTCGCCGAGCGAGTTTTGGAGCAAGAACACGCGCTGTACCCGGAAACGCTGCAGAAGATCGCTTCGGGTGAGATCGACCTGCTCAAAATCGCCTGCGATTAGCATCCGCAAGACCAGTACACGCGGAGTATTGGCGCTCGGGCAGCGTTGATCGCTGTCCGGCCTGTCGCGTGGACTCCGGGTTAATCGACAATATGAAGGTTATCATTCCATGACAGATCGAACGTACAAAGAAGCCGGCGTCGACCTCGAAGCGTCGCAAGACATCAAGCGCCGGATCAGGGACATCGTCACGCCCACCCACGGCCCCGAGGTGCTGGCAGGGGTCGGCGCATTCGGCGCGATGTACAGCTTCGGCGGCTACCGCGATCCGGTGCTGGTCTCGAGCACCGATCCGGTGGGCACCAAGCTGAAGATCGCCGTGATGATGGACCGCTTTGACGGGATCGGCGAAGACCTGGTGAACGCGTGCGTCAACGACGTGATCGTGTGCGGCGCGGCGCCGATCTTCTTCCTGGACTACATCAACATGAGCATGCTGCGGCCCGATGTCGTCGAAACGCTGGTTACGGGCATGGCTCGGGCGTGCAGCCACGTGAACTGCGCCTTGATCGGAGGCGAAACGGCCGAGATGCCGGGCGTGTTCGCTGACGACAACTTTGACGTGTCGGGTTTCGTCGTCGGCGTGGTGGAACGGTCCGAGATGATCGATCCTTCGACTGTGCGCGAAGGCGACGTCCTGATCGGGCTTCCGTCCAACGGCCTCCACACGAACGGCTACTCTCTTGTCCGGCGCGTGTACGACCTCGAACACGACGCCTCTCCGCTCACCGAGCAGCGGTCCGAACTCGGCGAGACGCTCGGTGAGGCGCTGCTGCGGCCTCATCCGTCGTACCACGGTGCCCTCGAACCCGTCTACTCGCACGTCAAAGGCATCGCCCACATCACCGGCGGCGGACTGATCGAGAACGTGCCCAGGATGTTGCCTGACGGGGTCGGCGCCCACTTCGATACCGCTTCCTGGCCCTCCCTCGCGATCTTCAACCTGATCCAGGAAGACGGCGGCATCCACCGCGACGAGATGTACCGGGTGTTCAACATGGGCCTCGGCATGGTGCTCGTCTGCGACCCCGCGGAAGCCGACGACGTGCTCACCCTCACACCGGACGCGACGGTCGTCGGCGAGATCGCGGCGGCTGAGGATGGCAATGACGGTGTTATCATTTCATAGTTTAGCCCGTGTTGTTCAAAGGGAGGTTCGTCGTGGGAGTTGAGGCGTGGGCTCCGATTCGACCGCTGACTTCGGCGGACTCGCAAGCAGACTTCGCCGAGATCGACGCTTTGCAGTCCGAGTGGTTGGAAGTCAAGCATAGGGCGGATCAGTCCACTCCTGCTCTTTATCAAGAATTCAACGACCGTCTCGATCGCGAGTGGGCAATCGAGACAGGGATAATTGAAGGGTTGTACCAGCTAGACAGAGGCGTGACCGCCACCCTGGTTGAACAGGGGCTTCTCAGCGAACTCATTGAGCGGAATTCCACTGACAGAGATCCTCAAGAACTGATCGTCGTTTTGAAAGACCACGTAAACGCCATTGAGCAAGTAAACTCTTGGATTCGGCAATCACGGCCGTTGACGAAGTGGTTTATGCAAAGCCTCCATCAAACGCTTACGAAACATCAGCCGACTTACAGGGCAATTGATCAGTTCGGAAACGAATTCCAGGCACGTCTGGAACACGGTGAGTTCAAGAGACTCCCCAACAATCCGACTCGTTCAAACGGCAGGCTTCATCAGTACTGCCCGCCGGAGCAGGTGGACAGCGAACTCGACAACCTTGTGGCTTGGTATGAAGATCATGGTTCATTGGGTTCCCATCCTCTGGCAGTTGGGGCGTGGCTGCATCACAGATTCGCGCAGATCCACCCGTTCCAAGATGGGAACGGGCGACTCGCGCGAGCATTACTCGCCTGGCATCTGGTAAAAGAACGGTTCTTGCCCATTGTAATTGCTAGAGACAATCGCGATCGGTATATCAGTGCGCTCGAGCAAGCGGACGATGGTGACCTTTCGCACTTAGTTTCTCTATTCGTCGAACTAGAGAAAGCCACTATCCTCAAAGCGCTGAGCGTTGGCGAAAGTTTCGACTCAAACGTAATTGAAAACGTCGTGGACCAAATTGTTGATACGTTTGAGTTGCGTCGAGCGGACGAGGCGACTCAACTCAGATCTGTGAACGACACGGCGACAGAACTAAGACGCGTAGCTGAGGAGGCAATTGAAGGACTATCAGCCGACGTAACATCTGGGTTGTCAACGCGGATCGGCCTGAACGTCGTGCACAGAATTCAAGTTGGTGGCCCGGATGAGGGAAATGATTACTGGTATAGATGGCAGGTTCTGAATTCCGCAAAACACACGAACCACTGGGTGAATCTTCGCGAACCTAGATACTTTATCCAGTTGTTAATGAATTCGCCACAGGTCGACAAAACGCCCCGGTTAGTAGTTGTGTTCTCAATTCACAACGTTGGGAGGCAACTGACAGGCGTAATGGCTGCCACCGCATTTGCCGAACTGACCTATCCAACCGGGCGCGATGACTACGGGGAAAACATGCCGGATGGCATAGCACGCGAGACCGATTTTGAAGTGTGCAGCGTGGAGGCATTTACGTTTACTTGGAAAGATGCCACCCAGGATCTCGCGCCCAGGTTCTCAAGATGGATCGCCCAGTGTTATGGTATCGCTCTCAAGAAATGGGGCGAAGCACTTGTTGAAAACATATGATACATGGGAACGTGAAAGCCTGAAGTGAAAGCACTCCTTAGCACATACGACAAGACCGGATTGGCGGACCTGGGACGGCATCTGAGCGATGCCGGGTACGACCTGGTCAGCACCGGCGGCACCGCCCGAGACCTCAGGGATGTCGGACTACAGGTGCAAGAGGTGTCGGAGATGACCGGGTCACCGGAGATTCTGGGCGGTCGCGTGAAGACGCTGCATCCGGTGGTCCACGGCGGCATACTCGCGCTTCGCGATGAGCCCGGCCACGAGGCCGAGTTGGCGCAGCACGAGATCGATACGATAGATGTGGTCGTCGGAAATCTTTACCCGTTCGTCGAGACCGTAAGCCGCCCCGGCGTTACGCTCGCGGACGCTTTGGAGAACATCGACATCGGCGGGCCGACGATGATCCGAGCCGCGGCGAAGAATCATCCCCACGTGCTAGTAGTCGTCGATCCCGGGGACTACGACTGGATCGGAGAGCGTGTTGCAGCCAAAGGCGCCGTTCCGGATGCGTTCACGCCGTCGGAGCGCAAAGAACTGGCTCGCAAGGCGTTCCAGCACGTCGCCCTCTACGACACGGCCATATCGCGGTACCTGGACGAAGGCGAATCAGGCGCATCGTGGGCCGAGTTCACGATCGGCCTGAACCGGGTGGCCGACCTGCGCTACGGGGAGAACCCGCATCAGGCCGCGACTCTGTATTCTTCGGAGTTGTCGTCAGGCGGAATCGTGGACGCCGAACGGCTGCACGGGCTGGGGATGTCGTTCACGAATGTATTGGACGCCGACGCCGCTTGGCGGGTCGTGTCCGATTTCGATGAAGACGCCGTCGCTGTAGTCAAGCATACCAACCCGTGCGGTCTTGCGATGCATCCGGACCAGCCAACCGCCTATCGGCGCGCATTCGAGGGCGATTCCGTTTCGGCTTACGGTGGCATCGTCGGTTTCAACAGGCCGGTCACGGCAGCGACCGCAGAGGCGATGCGGGGCGTGCTGTACGACATTATCGTTGCGCCCGGATACGATTCTGACGCGTTGGCCGTGCTCAAAAAGAGGCGAAGGACACGCATCCTCCGGATCGGCCAGGCGTCTGGTCCGATGGAAGGACTGGACGTGCGAACAGTGTCCGGTGGAATGCTCGTGCAGACCGGCGACGTGCTCGAAGAGGAACCATCGGGCTGGACAGTGGCCACACAGCGGTCGCCCACCGACAACGAGCTCAGAGACCTGGCATTTGCGTGGAAAGTCTGCAAGCACATCAAGTCGAACACCATCGCGCTGGCAAGCGACAGGGCTCTTGTGGGCATGGGCGCGGGTCAACCCAACCGGGTGACAAGCGTCCATTTGGCTCTTCGAATTGGTGGTGACCGCGCGATCGGAAGCGTGATGGCGTCCGATGCTTACTTCCCGTTCGCTGACAGCGTCGAGATGGCCGCCGAGGGAGGCGTAACAGCCATCGTGCAACCTGGCGGGTCTATCCGTGACGAAGAGTCGATCGAGGCGGCCAACCGGCTTGGCCTGGCGATGGTCCTAACCGGCGTCCGCCATTTCCGCCACTAACCCTCAACGAGTGTTCCCAATGCGGCCTCCAACCGTTTCGCATTTCACCATGAGAACTGATGGCGGAATCGAGCCGCTCATGTCACGGCTTCGACCAAATCAGGGGAGCGGCAGCTGTGGGCGTTAGGTTGGATGTCGTGCTGCCGGTGCTGAATGAAGAGCGCGGCCTAGCCGCCAGCGTTGGAGTCCTCGAAGCGTTTCTCTCGCGTCACATGGACTCATACGACTGGCGGATTGTCATCGCCGACAATGGGTCGACTGACGCCACCCCGGACATCTGCCGAGAGTTGACAGACAAGCGCGAGCGTGTCGAGTTCGTCCGATTGGAGCGACGCGGTCGCGGGCGGGCGCTCAAGCTAGCGTGGGCCGAGAGCGAGGCAGACATCTTGGCGTACATGGACCTGGACCTGTCCACGGACCTCGTCGCTTTGCCGGTGTTGGTCGACGCCATCGCGTCCGAGGGCTACGACATCGCGATCGGCTCACGGCTCAAACGCGGCGCCGAGGTAATTGGCCGCTCTGCCCGACGTGAAGTGATCTCGCGCTGCTACAGCCTCATCTTCCGCGTGATGTTCCTGACCGGCTTTCTGGACGCCCAATGCGGATTCAAAGCACTGAGCCGTCGAGCCGTGACCGATGTTGTGCCGTTGGTGCGGGACACCGGCTGGTTTTTCGACACGGAGCTGCTTATCCTGGCGGAGAAGAACGGTTATCGCGTCAAAGAGACGCCCGTGAAATGGACGGACGATCCCGACAGTCGAGTCAAGATCGTCAGCACCGCGCTCGAAGACCTAAAGGGGCTGTTGCGGCTCAGGTTCGGCGGACTGCGAAAAGCGAGCCGCGCCCTGTCGTCTCGTGCGCCTACCTGGCCCGCGGAGTGAGACTCGTGGAATACGCTACGAAACGAAGATCGACGCCGGCCAGCGAGGTTGCTGGCGCCTTGCGGTTTCAACGGCCTCACGGTAACATATCGAATCCGAAGGGCGAAGGATTAGAATGAAAAACCCTGCAATGACGAGGCGGACATGGCCAACCTGGTCCTGGTAGTGGACGTGGTCGTGGGCTTTATGGAGCCGGGCCGGAATCTGTACACCGGAGACAATGCGCGTCAGATCATCCCGAATATCAGACGGTTGATCGAGAAGGAACAGGCCAACGGCTCCAGCGTCATTTTTGTTTGCGACACCCACGATCCCGACGACCTCGAGTTCGAAATGTTCCCTGTGCATTGCGTGAAGGGAACGGACGAATGCGAGATTATTCCCGAGCTCACGGAATATCGGGGCGACACGTTGCGCAAGCGCAGGTACAGCGCGTTTTTCGAAACCGATTTGGAACATCGGTTATCAGAGTTGAAACCGGAAAAGATCGTCATCTGCGGCGTGTGCACTGACATATGCGTGATGCACACCGCCGCCGATGCCCGCAATCGGGACTATGCGGTGGAAGTGCCGGTCGATTGTGTGGCATCCTTTGATGACGATGCCCATCGGTATGCTCTCCAGCATATGGAACGCATCTTGGGCGTGAATATTGTCGAACCCGCGCCGACGGAAGGGGCATAAAGCCTCCCTGTCTCTTACAACACTGCCAGCGTATGCCGGACACCGGTCCGGTCCGGCGCGCCGGAGAATGCTCGTCAGGTAACAATTAATGGTTAACACACCGTTTGACATCCGACCTTCGATCCTCGTGGGCGACACCGCCGACGTTTATCTGCAGCGCACCCTCACAATCCTGAGGAACGAAAGCATCAACCCCACGGTCACGATGGAGTTCTTCGCGAGGAGCTCCGGCGTCTACTGCGGGATCAGGGAGGTGCGGTCGCTCCTGACCAAGGTCCTGCCCGAGTCGGGAAGCGAGGTCTGGTCGCTGCAGGAGGGTGAGACGATCCAATCTGGCGAGGTCGTGCTGCGGATCAAGGCGCCGTACAGCTCGTTCGGACTGTACGAAACGACAATCTGCGGCGTTCTGGCGTCGTGCACGGGCTGGGCCACGGCAGCTAGCGAGTGCGTCGAAGCAGCGGACGGCATACCGGTGGTTGCATCCGCGGCACGGCACGTGCATCCCAACGTCGCGGCCAACATCGACTATGCGGCGGTTGTTGGCGGATGCGTCTCGTGCTCCACCGTGATGGGGGCCCGTCTGGCGGGCATTACGCCCAGCGGCAACATGCCCCACGCGCTTCCGCTCATCATGGGCGACGCGGTCAAGGCCATCCAGTCGTTCGACCGTCACATGCCCCAGGAAGTGCCCCGCATCGCGCTTGTCGACACGTTCAACGACGAGGCGCAGGAGTCACTGGAGGTGGCGCAAGCGTTGCGAGAGCGGCTCAGGGGCGTCCGGTTGGACACTCCGCCAGAACGGGGAGGCGTAACCCCCGATCTGGCGAAAGAGGTCAGGGCGCGGCTGGACCAGGCCGGTTTCCGGCACGTCGAGATATTCGTGAGCGGCGGGTTTACTCGCGACCGCATCCGGCAGTTTGTGGAGGCTGGAGCGCCAATCAACGGGTTCGCTGTTGGCAGCTACATCTCGTCGACCCCGCCCAACGACTTTACCGCCGACATCCACGAGATCGACGGGCGACCCATCGCCAAGCGGGGCCGGACGCCAGGCGTGACCCAAAGTCCCAGGTTGGACCGGGTCATGTAACTTCGCCGGCTTGCTCAGGGCGAGGCCCGGGCTCGTCGGTCATCGTAAACTCGATGCGCAAGACTCTCCGTGTGTCTTCGCGAATGCGCGCCCACTCGGCGATTCGTTTGCCGGCGACCCAAGCGATTCCTCGTTCAGCGACGACCAGCGGCGCCCTGTCTCGCGACTCCCGCTGCATGCGGGAGTCGATCATAAAGTCCTGAAGCTTTTTCGAGCCTTCCATTCCCAGCGGCTGGAACCTGTCCCCGACACGCCGAGGCCTGACGATCAACGGGCCCGCCAGTGCGTCCGCGTCGAAATGCGCCGTTAAACAGCCCCGCGATTCCTGCCCAAGACCGGAGAAGACGCCAGGCTCCGAACTCGATGGTGTCGTTGTCGTCACCGTGACGCGCCACTCGCCAACCGATGTCTCTCCTGGCACGCTTAGCCGGGTCTCTCCGTGCAACTCCGGAAGGGGCGACCGACTCCGGTCTCTGTCCCCGATGATTGCCTCTGCGTACGACACGGAGAAGCGTAACCTCGCGGGCAGATCCAGCGACCTGCCTGCCGGTCCCGAGATGAGACGGATCATCGCCTGCACGTGCGATTCCGTGAGGTCGGTGACTTCGGGCTTCGCCATGAGAACGGCGCGCCGAAGCAAGTGATGCTGGACCGACGGATCGAGCAGGGCAAATCCCTGCCGGTCGATCTTGACGGCTTGGTCGCCCTGGCTGACCACGATCGCGGCGGCCTGGTCGACTGTGCGTTCGATTAGGGCAAGATCGAGAGCCACGTTCCGCGACAGCCTGACCAGAGCATCTTTCACGCCTGGATTGATGCTCGTCATGAGCGGCAATAATTCTAGCCTGACGCGGTTGCGCGTCATCTGTGAGGAGAGGTTTGACTCGTCCAGGCGAGGCGCCACACCGATCGCGCGGCAGAACTCCTCGGTCTCTTCACGTGTGACGTCGAGAAGCGGACGAACGAGCGTGACCATGTTTTCGTCGATGTTCAATGTCGACTTGGTCTGCATGCCTCTGATGCCCGTCAGGCCAGAGCCTCGGATCAGGTGAAGCAGCACCGTTTCAGCTTGATCGTCGTGGGTGTGTCCGACGGCCACCGCATCGGCGTCCTGCTCGGCCATGACCCGGGCCAGGAATCCGAGGCGCACCTGGCGGGCGGCCTCCTCGAGCGATAGGCGGTGCAGGCGTTGAGCCGCCGCCACGTCGGCCTTATCGACCGCCAGCGGTATACCCAGTCTGTCGAATGTCTCCGAGACGAACTCGGCGTCGGCGTCGGACGCCTGGCCGCGAAGAGCGTGGTTCAGGTGGGCTCCATGCAGGCTGAGGCCGAGTTCAGGACCGATCCGGCACAGGGCGTGGAGCAAGGCCAGCGAATCGGGTCCTCCTGAGACGGCGACGACCAGGCGCGAACCACGCGAGAGACCGGACTGATCGAGCGCGTTCCGAACCGCTTGGCAGAACTTCGAGATGAGTTTGTCTGTGTCCATCGCAGTCCAATTTCAGGTCGGCGGCAACACCCTCTATCCCGGCCGGCTCACAGGCACCTGAACCGAGGGCAGTCGAGACAGGCTGCTTTCAGGCGGCTAGTTGGCCGGATCCTTGGCCGGCAGATGCCAGGTTTCGTTCAGGGAGGTCACCGTGAAGCCCGAGGCGGCGGTCTGCAGACGAGTAATCGAACCCAGATCGACCTTAACCCTTCTGAAGTCTTTCAAGTTCATACCCAGCGCCGAGCACACGATGGTTTGTATCGGAAAGTTATGCGAGACGGCGACCGCCGTCCCATCCGGATGCGCGTCCACGATCTCGGCGATGGCTTTCCACGCCCTATCCTGAACTTCACCCAACGTCTCTCCTCCTGGCATGCGAGCCTTAGCCGGGTCCGACCGCCAGACCGCCATGACGTCAGGGAACAATTCGCCCAGTTTCCGCCCCTCGATGCCCTCCATTTCGCCCGCATCGAGTTCGGCCAATCCTGGCTTCGGTGCGATCGGTGTGTCGGTCAGTCCGGAGATCGCTTCGGCGGTCTGCATCGTTCGGTTGACCGGACTGGAGTACAACGTGAACGAGCCCACGTGGGTCAGCGCCTGCGCGACGGCTTGGGCCTGGGCCAGTCCGGTCTCGTTGAGAGGTTCAGGGCCATGCCCCAGGACCCGTCCGTCTCGATTCAGGTTGGTCTGGCCGTGTCTGACGATGATCAGGTTCAATGAGTTACTCGCCTTCGGTTGGTTTGGTCTGTTCGGTCTTCGTGATTCTGATCCGCTCGATCTTGAGATACTCCATTTTAGCGATTTCGAGCTTGAGATTGCCTTGCTCGAAACTTTCGCCTTCGGACGGGATATGCCCGAGCACGTCTAAGGCAAACCCCGCGATCGTCTCGAACTCTCCTTCAGGCAGTTCGATTGCAAGCTCTTCGCTGGCTTCCTGGATGCTCATGCCGCCGTCGACGATGAACGTGTTCTCGTCGATTTCGCGGTACTCTTCCTCAGGCGCTTCACTCTCTTCGCCCACGGGACCGACCACGACCTCCAGCAGCCTCTTCAGGGTCACGAGCCCAGCCATGCCGCCGAATTCGTCGATGATCATCGCCATCTGATTGCCCGAGTGACGGAGTTCGTCGAACAGCTCCGAGATGCGCTTGGTTTCGGGCACGAACAACGCCTCGCGAATGTCGTCGGTCGCCGTTTGATCGATTTCGATGTCTCCGGAGGCCAGTCTTTTCAGGATGTCCTTGGCGCTGATAATGCCGACAATGTTGTCCGGGGATTCGTCGTAGATAGGGAAGCGGGTGTGCGCGTTCTCGGCGTAGACCTCCAGGAACTCCTGGAGGGTGCTCCCCCGTTGAAGAAACTGAATCTCGGTACGCGGAGTCATGACCTCGCGGACCCGCTGATCGCCGAATCGGAAGACGTTCTCGAGCATCTCCGCCTCGGATGCCTCGAAGGCGCCCTCGGCCTCACCGATATCGATGAGAGAGCGCAACTCGAATTCGGTGATGGAGCCGCTCGACGACGGCCCACCCAGGATGGCGTTTAATCGCCGGGTGGTCCACTGGAGAACCAAGACGAAGGGCAGCAGCAGGTACTCGGTCCACTTGAGGGGAAGGGCATAGAAGAATGCCACCTGCTCTGATTTCCTCACCGCCACCGTCTTCGGGATGATTTCACCCAGCAGCAGGAGCGCCGCCGTGGCCACGAACGTTGCGATCGCGACGCCCCGTCCTTCATTGCCCTCGCCAACGTAGGATACTACGGTTACCGTGATCACCGAAGTAAATGCCACGTTCACCAGGTTGTTGCCCAGCAGTATCGCTGGGAGCAGGCGTTCGGGTTGGCCTACCATGCTGGCCACGCGCCTTGCGCCGGGGTACCCGATGCTGACCAGGTGTGCGATTCTGGTCCGTTGAAGCGAAAGAAAGGCGGCCTCCGAGCTGGCGAAGAAGGCTGAAAACACCAGGAACACGGCGACCAGAATCAGGTTAACCGTTTGATCCTCTAGCATGGGTGTCCCTCCAGGATCCGGGCTTGACCCGCGAATTCGCTCCGTCCCGGGGTGGAAGACCGAAACCGATCTGAGACGACACGCGACCTACCAGGCCGGATGCGTGCTCACGGGATTCAACGCACTGAATAGATGGGTTAAAACCACGACCGCGAACGACACGTTCCGGTGCTCCGGTGATGCGACGGGTCTGGTCAGCGGCGCGCACGACTCCCACCGGACCTGGCCTAGGCCAATCCGGTCTCGTTGGCCGGCTCCGGACCCTGCCCCAGGATGCGCCGGTTCTTGTTCAGGTCCGTCTCAACATGTCTGACCAAGACCAATCTCAATTACCTACTCGCTTTCGGTCTGTTCGGTCTTCGTAATTCTGATCTGCTCGATCTTGAGATACTCCATTCTAACGATTTCGAGCTTGAGATTGCCTTGCTCGAAACTCTCGCCTTCGGAGGGTATGTGCCCAAGCACGTCGAGGGCGAATCCGGCGATCGTCTCGAACTCGCCCGCCCGCAGTTCGATCGCCAGCTCGTCGCTAGCCTCCTGGATGCTCATGCCGCCGTCGACCAGGAACGTGTTCTCGTCGATTTCGTGGTACTCTTCCTCAAGCGCTTCACCCTCTTCGCCCACGGGACCGACCACGACCTCCAGCAACCTCTTCAGGGTCACGAGCCCAGCCATGCCGCCGAACTCGTCGATGATCATCGCCATCTGGTTGCCCGAGTGGCGGAGCTCGTTGAACAACTCCGAGACGCGCTTGGTTTCGGGCACGAACAACGCCTCTCGAATGTCGTCGGTCGCCGTTTGATCGATTTCTATGTCTCCGGAGGCCAGTCTTTTCAGGATGTCCTTGGCGCTGATAATGCCGACAATGTTGTCCGGTGAATCGTCGTAGATCGGGAACCGCGTGTGGACGTTCTCAGAATAGACCTCCAGGAACTCCTGAAAGGTGCTTCCCCGCTGGAGGAACTGAATCTCGGTGCGTGGCGTCATGACCTCGCGAACCTGCTGATCGCCGAACTGGAAGACGTTTTCGAGCATCTCCGCCTCGGACGCCTCGAATGTTCCCTCCGCTTCGCCGATGTCGATGAGCGTGCGCAACTCTCCTTCTGTAATGGAACCGCGCGAGGTGGTGTCGCCTAGCATCGCGTTCAAGCGTCTGGTGATCCATTGGAGGATCAGGACGAACGGCAGCAGCAAGTACTCGGTCCATTTCAAAGGCGAGGCGTAGACGAACGCGACGCGCTCGGATTTCTTGACCGCGACGGTCTTTGGTATGATCTCGCCGAGCAGCAGCAGAATAGCTGTGGCCACGAACGTCGCGATCGCGACGCCCTGCCCTTCGTTGCCCTCTCCAACGTACTTAACCACTGTCACCGTGATTACCGACGTAAAAGCGACGTTTACAAGGTTGTTGCCCAGCAGTATCGTTGAGAGCAGCCGTTCAGGTTGGCTGATCATGTTGGCCACACGCTTCGCGCCCGGAGCCCCGATGCTGACCAGATGTGTGATCCTGGTCCTCTGCAGCGATAGATACGCTGCTTCCGAGCTGGAGAAGAACGCGGAGAACACCAGGAACACGGCGACCAGAGTCAGGTTTACCGATTGTCCCTCTAGCATGGGAGTCCCTCCTGGGGATTGTGAATGGCCCGCGAGCGAATGGCTTCACGGAGTCGAAGGTGGGCGGAGCGGCGTGTCCCGGAATGAGACGGCGACAGGCGTGTACGACCAGGATTGTGCTCGTACGGCGCGGAGTGTTCGAGAAAGGCGACGGCGAGATGAACGCGGGCAGCATTCTCCGGTGGGTCGGCGATGGCGTGAATATGGCGGACGGTGCGCATGAATCTGAGCAACCTATTCCGGGCGTCGTGATCGAACGCACGCCCGACGGGTCTCTCAGTCGATGTCCGCCGAATCCGACGAGTCGAGGTCGCCTTGCTTTTCATCCCAGAGCTTCGACACGGTGCTGCGAGTCAGTGCCGAGCCGTAACCTCGCCTTTGGAGGTGCGCCCACAGCCTTCGGCGGAAGGAGTCGTGATCGGCGTTCGCCAGCCGGCGCGCGAACTTGGCGCCCGCACGGTACGCGCTGTCTTCGTCGTCAATCGCGCCGACTGCATCGTCGGCAAGAGTTGGCGCGATTCCGTGTGAGAGCAGTTCGCGCCGAATGGCCGTTGCGCTGCGAGGTCGTTGGCGGTCGCGGCTTTCCGTCCAGAGCCTGGCGAACTCCGCATCGTTGACGAGGGACTGATCCCGAAGCGTGTTCAATACCTGGTCAACTGTTTCGGGAGTGAAATCGCGGTTGAGGCGAGAACGGAGTTCCGATTCGCTGCGAGGCCGGTGCGTAAGTAGGCGCAGCGCCCGGTCTCGGGCTTTCTGAGGGGACGAATCGTTGTTAATGGCCACCGCGGTAGCGTACCTGTGTCCTCGTGCCGGATTCGAGCGCAGCCTGCAAATCGGGCGCCCATGTTCGCACAGTCTATATTATCGAGAACGAAGGACGCAAAGCGGACCGGAGGTCGCGTTTCCGTGCAACTCGGACTGACCGGAGCGTGTTTTCGGCGGAGAGCACGCCTGACAACGGTCGTTCGATCTCATTGCGCGGTCCGGTCCAGACGCCGGTGAGTTAGTCTGGTCCCCATACCGACGGGTCAAGCAAATTCAACGTCGGCTGATTCGCGAGGAAATTTGTGGCGACGGCAACCGGCTCAGATGTCCGATGTCACGGCACGTGGTCTTGACGGCCGTTGGGGCACAGTTGGAAGCCTGCACGGCCTCGTTTGAGCGTCCGTGCAGGCCTCCGTCAGATCATTCGGTTTCGACTGCCTCGGCGGGGTCGCGATGTCCGTTGCTTGGCTGAGGCTCCTCGGCGACCACCTCGTCGCGGCCGGTGACCATGCTTTCGATTCGTTGGGCGATGTCGGGATTCTCCCTCAAGAATTCCTTGACGTTTTCTCTGCCCTGTCCCAACTTGACCTCACCGAAGGAGTAGAACGCTCCGCTCTTTTTGACGACGCCCTTTTCGGTCCCGATTTCGATGAGCTCACCCTCTTTGCTGATGCCTTGGTTGAACATGATGTCGAACTCGGCGACCTTGAAGGGAGGAGCGACCTTGTTCTTGACCACCCGAGCGCGAACACGGCTGCCCACGATCTCGCCGGCCTGTTTGAGGGACTCCAGCCTGCGAAGGTCGATGCGAACGGAGCTGTAGAATTTCAGAGCTCGCCCGCCGGGGGTGACCTCCGGGCTGCCCCAGATGACTCCCACCTTCTCGCGGATCTGGTTGATGAACACGACGGAGGTGTTGGAGCGACTTATGGCGGCGGTCAGCTTGCGCAACGCCTGGGACATGAGGCGCGCTTGAAGGCCGATGTGAGTGTCGCCCATGTCGCCGTCAATCTCGGCCTTGGGCACGAGGGCGGCCACGCTGTCCACCACGACGACGTCGACGGCGCTGCTCCTGACCAGGTACTCGCAGATCTCCAGGGCCTGCTCGGCGCTGTCGGGCTGTGACACGAGGAGATCGTCGAGGTCGATCCCGCACTTGGCGGAGTAGCCTGGGTCCAAGGCGTGCTCGGCGTCTATGTACGCGGCGCTGCCGCCTTTGAGTTGGGCTTCAGCCATGATGTGATAAGCCAGGGTGGACTTGCCGGAAGACTCGGTGCCGAACACCTCGATGACCCGGCCCTTGGGGATGCCTCCGACGCCCAGCGCCATGTCCAGCGACAGCGAGCCGGTGGAGATGGACTCAACGAAGGTGTGTCCGCTGCCTTCACCCAGCCTCATGATGGTGCCATGACCGAATTGACGGTCTATCTGGCCGATGGCGACTTCCAGGGCCTCTTTTTTCTTGTCGATCGTCTTCTTGTCGGTCATGGTTCACTCCAACGGGGGCCTGTCGGCAATTGTATCGAATCGGCAATTCGTTTCGTCTCAGGGCGAGATTCCATGGGTGATTGTGCCTGAGCGAAACGATTGTACCACGGCGGAGACCTAAAGTAAAGACATATGTTCTACAACTTGAGAAACTGATAAACGCGTCGTTGGACGGGTGAAGCTGTGTCGGATCAGACATGCCGCCACCGGACCGAACATGATGGCCGATTCGGGTTGAAGGCGTTGTGATATCATCCTGACGGCTTCACGAATGTTGCATATAGCGCCGTGTGGAGCGCCGGCGCGGCCGTGTCGTTCCGTAGGCTGCGATTGTGCGTCACGGACGTTCGCGGCAACCGCTATTCGTTCAAACTGCGACGGCCAACGTGGCCGGTGTGAAACCAATTCTCGGCTTAGGCCGTTTTCAGGAGGAACGCATGAAGATCACCAACATTGAGACGTTCATAGTCGACGCGGGGTGGAGACCGTGGACGTTCACGAAAGTGGAGACGGACGAGGGCATCACCGGCTGGGGCGAGTGCAGCGACGGCCGGTCGCCACACGGCGTGGTCGGTACGGTGGAAGACCTGAAACCAGTCCTTATCGGGAAGGACCCCCGCGCGTTCGAGATGCTCTGGTGGGACATGTTCAGGGCGACGCGACAGAGCCCTGGCGGCATCGCGGCAAAGGCAATTGCCGGGATCGACTGCGCTCTGGTCGATATCAAAGCCAAGGCGCTGGGCATCTCGGTTACGGAACTGTTCGGCGGACCTACACGCGAGAAGGTCCGGGTGTACTGGTCCCACTGCGGCACATCCAGGGCCCGGAATCACGAACTCCTGGGCACGCCGCCGATCAGGTCTTGGGATGACATCACCAACCTGGGCAAAGAGGTTGTCGAGCGGGGATTTACGGCCTTCAAGACCAACATCGTCCAGCCGGGAGACCCCGCGGGCGTGTACGGCGGCGGCTTCGCCCGGGGCCTCGGCACGACCGACCAGGTGGCGACGACCGAGGTGCTGACACACGTCGAGAAGCTGATTGGCACTTTCCGAGACGCGGTCGGACCGAACGTGGACATCAACCTGGACCTGAACTTCAACTTCAAGACCGAGGGCGCGATACGCATCGCCAAGGTGCTGGAGCAGTTCAACATGCTCTGGCTGGAAGTGGACATGTACTCGCCCACGGCCTTGCGTCAAGTCAAGGAATCGACCGACACGAAGATCTGCACCGGTGAGAACCTGTACTACATGCGGGAATATCTTCCGTACTTCCAGCTTCACGCGGCTGACATCTTCATGGTCGACGTGCCCTGGAACGGGTTCATCCAGTCGAAAAAGGTGGCCGACCTGGCCGAGGTGTTCCAACTCAACGTTGCGCCCCACAACTACTACAGCCACATGTCTTCGTACATCAGCGCCACGCTCTGCGCCGTGCTCCCCAACGTCCGCATCATGGAAATCGACATCGACGACGTGCCCTGGAAGGATGATCTGGTCACCGTCGCGCCTGAAATCGTGGACGGCTACATGACTGTCCCCACGGCGCCGGGCTGGGGAGCGGACGTCAACGAGGAAGTCGCCAGGGCGCACCCCTGGGTCGCCCCAGGGGCGTGATCCGGACGAGATCGGGCTACAACCAACCAACAAGGAGAACACGATGCCTGATTACAAATCTATTCTCTATGAAGAGAAGGGCTCTGTTCGGCTGATCACGCTGAACAGGCCAGAAGCCTTGAACGCGATTGGCGAGGGTATGGAAGAAGAGCTTCACCATGCGCTCGACGTGGCCGAGGCCGACGAGACTGCCAGGGTCATAATCCTCACCGGCGCCGGACGCGCGTTCTCGGCCGGATACGACATGGCCTCCGTCAGGGAAGCCGCGGATACGGACCCGGATTCGATGATCGCCAAGGGCGCCAGCGCGGCCCAGCACATCAGCCGGTGGTTCTACAACGACCGCAACATGCTCAAGAACCAAACACACATCTTCGAACTCAGCAAACCCGTGATCGCCTGCGTGCACGGCTGGTGCATGGGCGGCGGGACGTGGCTGTCGCTGACCTGCGACATGACGTTTTGTTCCGAGGACGCGGTTTTCGGCCAGCCGGAGGTCCGCCACATCTCCAACTCCAGCTTTCTGTGGGTGCTCATGGCCGGATACAAGAACGCGCTGCGCTACTCGCTGACCGGTGACCACATTGACGCCCAGGAAGCGTTCCGCATCGGACTGGTCAACGAAGTCTTCCCAGATCGTGAAGCCATGATGGCCGAAGCGTTCAGGCTGGCCGAGCGCATCTCGATGATCACTCCGGAAACCGTCGCTGCCAACAAGTACATCGCGACGCTGGGCCTGGAGATGATGGGACTGAGAAACGCGATCACCACCAACTGGCTGCTCTCGTCAATTGCCCACTCGTCACAGAGGCCCGACTTCAATCGCCGAGACATGATGGAAGCGGCAATGGAGAACGGCATGCGCGGTTTCTTGGGAGTACGCGACGGCCCCTTCCAGCCGGAACCATTCGGTCCGCGATCGAAGCCCAAAGAGGAGTAGATCGGGTCGGATCTCGCCGGTTCCTTCTGGGTTCGTGCGCGGTTCGTAATGATTCTAGTCGCAGGGAGGCGATCTGTTTATGTATCGAAAGCGCGATCCTGCTCTCGGAGGTTATCGATGAAGGCGAAAGCAATGGCGGCGGCGGTGACGACGGTCGGGTGGTTCGCGTACGTCGGACTCATTTCCTCGGGAGCCGTGGATGCTTCCTCGGACATGACCGAGGTTGTTTCCGGTCAAGAAGGTCCATTGATTTGGACTATGGCCATGGGCAGCGTCCTCTGGCCGATCTTGCTCATCCCGATAATCGTGGTGCTGGCATCGACTACCGTTTGGCTCGCGCGCAGAGACGACCGGCCGGCGCCGGCCGCAACGGCGCCTCCGGAAACGACGACCGGCGCTGCTCCGACTATCGAACCGGAAGCGACTCCGACGCCGCGCGTCGCAGTGCAACCGGCTGACTCCGGACCTGCGCCAGTGAACGTCATCGAAGTGCCAAAAACCATGCCCGCCAACCCAGAAGAACCCCTGGACGCGCCAACCATCCGGACCTTTCCGGTCGGCAAGAATCCAGCAGATCTGTTCTTCGACGGTGAAGCCATCTGGGTGGCGGCTCAGGATGACGACGCTATCTCTCGATTCAACTTGGACGGGGAGCTGATAGCCACGATGCCCTCGCCTCAGTACCCGAACAGCATCGCGCACGACGGAGAATCGCTCTGGGTCGGTTCGTACTTCGCGGTGCGAAAATTCACAACCGAAGGCGAATTCATGGGCGCCACCCCGATGGAGTTTCGCAGACAGTCCGCCACGCTCTACGCGGGCGGTTATGTCTGGATCGCCAACAGCGGCCGCGACACCATCGTTCGCGTGACATTGGACTCCGAACACGCGGACGTGATTCAGGTAGGTCGAAGACCACTCTCCTTGGCGTTCGACGGCGAGCACATCTGGGCGACGAACAACCAGGACGACACCGTGTCGAAAATATCGGTGGACGGAGAGCCGATGGGCACGTTCCCAGTCGGAACCGGTCCACGTGGAGTGGCTATCGCCGAAAACCACGTATGGGTGACCAACAGTTTCGACGGCACGGTCTCGAAGCTCAACCTCGAGGGCGAGACGCTGGGCGTCTACCAGGTTGGAAACCTTCCCGGCGACATCATTTCGGACGGAGAATCCATGTGGGCCGGCAACCGTTCCGACATGAGCGTGTCCAGGCTCGGATTGAACGGGGAGCATCTGGGGACGTTCCATCTGGGCAAAACGCCTGGCGCAATGACCTTTGACGGGTCCGCGGTGTGGGTGGCGCACCCTGCGGCGGGCGAGATGTCGAAACTGGTGGTCGAGAACGTTCGGATTTCGACGTTTCAGGTGGGCGACGCCCCGGAGCCCATCATCTTCGACGGCGAGCACCTCTGGGTCGGCAACGCCCTGAGCCACACTGTGTCCAAGATCACCGTCGATGGGATTACCGTCGGGACATTCGACGCCGGTGGCCGGGAGCCTAACGCGCTTGTCTTCGACGGCGAATCGATATGGACCGCAAATCAGTTCGATCACACTTCGTCTCGGATCAGCCTCGACGGCGAGGTCATCGATGTTTATCCGGTGGCGACTCTGCCCAGAACCGTGGTATTCGACGGCGCCAATGTCTGGTCGTCCGGGTGCTGGGAACAACTTCTTTACAGGGTCGACGGGAACGGCGCCTCGGTCCCGCCAGTGCCTACTGAAGGACTCGGTCCAATCAACCTGTTCTTCGACGGGGACTTCGTCTGGGCGGCCAACGCTCACAGCGACTCGGTCACGAAATTCACGCTTGATGGCGACATCGTGGGCTCTTTTGAGGTCGGAGACGTGCCCATCGCATTCGAATACGATGGTGAGAACATCTGGGTCGCGAACTGGCGAGAGAACACTGTCAGTAAACTGAGTCGCGACGGCGAGGATCTGGGGCGGTTCCCGGTCGGTGGATTGCCGTACGGGCTGGTTTACGACGGCGAGAACATATGGGTGGCCAACAGCCAGGACGGCACCGTTTCGAAGCTGAGCGATTCAGGCGAGATATTGGCGACGTACCCCGTCGGCGCGTCGCCGGCGAAAATGGTCGTCGTCGGGGACTCCATTTGGGTGACGAACGCCAGCGACGACACGATCACGGAAATCTCCAAATGACGCCGGTTTGCCAGCGCCGAAATTGGCGGCACAACGACGCTTTCGCGGCCTGAGCCCATGAACGAAAACGCCGACCGCATTTACGCTGAGATTTACGATTCGGCAAACTCCGCTTTCCGAGCCGATATACCGTTCTATGTGGAGGAGGCTCAACGCCCGGGGGGTTCGGTCCTCGAACTCAGGTGTCGCACGGGTTTAGTGGCCGCAGCGATCGCCAGATCGGGCGTGGACGTCGTGGGCATCGATTCGTCGGCGCCTATGCTCGAGGCGGCGCGCCGCAAGATGGGCCAACTAGACGAGACGAGCGGGTCGCTTGATTTCGTCGAAGCAGGCTTGACTGATTTCTCGCGTGTGCTAGATGGCAAATTCAATCTGGCGATCTGCCCTGACAGTGGGTTTCTCTCGCTGCTGACCGTTGAGGATCAGACGTTGCTCCTTCGCAACGTAATCCGTCATCTGGCGCCGGGCGGAAGGTTCATCTTCGACATCGAGGCTCCTGACCTCGACCTGCTCGCACAGGACGCGGATGTCGCGTATCAGGTTCGAGACGTGACTGACCCAGATATGGGCGCCAGGTTCGTCTTCTGGGAGCAGAGCGGCTACGATCATTTCGACCAGATCGCTGAAGTGCGAACTATCGTGGAGGAGCTGGACGGCGAAGGCGTGGTCTGCCGCCGCATCTACCGTGATTCAAAGGTGCGATACGCGAATCGCTGGGAAGTGTACCATCTCCTCAAGCTGTCCGGTTTTGAGGTTTTGAACCTGTTTGGGAGCTTCGACCGGGCCCCGTTTGAAAGCGACAGCGCCGTAATGACCTGGGTCGCAGGAGCGCGCTCCTGAAATGAAATCTACTGCTTTCCGGTTCAGATCGGACGCCAAAAGGAGATGACATGGCCGATACACGATCCGAATATGTCAGCGCGGTCATAGGGGCGGTGGACGCTCTGCGCGATGAGCTGGTCGAGATCAGCCTGGACATTCACTCGCACCCCCAGGTGAACTACGAAGAGCAGCACGCTGCGAAGCTTCTGGCTGACAACCTCGAAAGTCACGGTTTTCACGTCGAGCGCGGCGTCGGTGGCGTCGAGACGGCGTTCCGCGGTACGCTGAACGGGGGAGGGGGCGACGGTCCCACTGTGGGGCTGCTCGCCGAGTATGATGCGCTCCCGGAGATCGGCCACGGCTGCGGCCACAACCTGATCGCTATCTCCAACCTCGGCGCAGGATTGGCCGCTCAGTCTGCGCTGGGCTCGCTTCCGGGCCGGATCGTGGTTCTGGGGACCCCAGCCGAAGAAGGCGGCGGCGGCAAGATCCGAATGCTGGACGCTGGCGTATTCGACGGCGTGGACATCGCGCTCTCTTCCCACCCGTCCTCCAACATGACGAGCTTCGACACCGACGCTCCTCCGGGAACGACTTGGAGCCTGGCCATGGCGTCACGCATCTTCGAGTTCCATGGCAAGGCGGCCCACGCGGCCGCGAGACCGGAGGCGGGAATCAACGCGCTCAATGCGGTCATCCACCTGTTCACGGGCATCGACGCCATGCGTCAGCACCTTCGAGACGACACCCGTATACACGGAGTCGTCACGCATGGAGGCACGGCTGCCAACGTCGTGCCCGAGTATGCGGCCGCCGACTTCATGATGCGTTCACGCGACCGCGTATACCTCACCGAGGTCTTGGGAAAGGTTATGAACATCGCGGAAGGCGCCGCGACCATGACAGGCGCCCGATTGGAGCCGCCAACTGCCAACCCAATGTACGAGGATGTCCGGCCGAATACAACGCTGGCCGGAACCGCTGAAGCCATAGCGAGAGACATCGGCATGGACGTCGATCCTCCGGCAAGTGGAAGCCGTGGCAGCGGCGCCTCGACCGACTTCGGCAACGTCAGCCACGTCATGCCCTCGTTCGCAATGAGATTCGCTGTCAGCCGAGAGCCAGTGCCCGGGCATTCGCGGCTGATGACGGAGGCCGCGCGAACGGACCTGGCCCACGAAAACGCCCTGGCGACCGCCAAGGTGCTCGGAATCATGGCATGCGATCTGTTGGCCGACCCCGGACTCGCCGAAGCCGCTCGGAGGGAGTTCGCGGCACGAGGCGCGTAGCGTTCATATTGAGTTCGCAGGCTGGTTTGGCGGAGCCTATTGGATTCGGACCGGTGGAGAGAGCCGTTGAACGGCGTGCCAGATCCACAACCCCCGACGGTCCGCTGGCGGGGTCGTTCAGGGAGTGCACCGCTGCCTGTTGAGCGGTCGGCGTAGTCCATGGCGGTCCGGAAAGTGCTGACGTCGGCGCAAGACCGGTCGATCACCTTGAGCGATAGGCATGGCATGTCCCTGACGGCCGAGGAGAGTCAATCCGTGTCCACGAACGATATCAACCACATGTTTTTGGTGCGTCACGGAGAGAGCGAGCACCATACCAACGGAATGGCTGGCGGCTGGACCGACACGCCACTGACAGAATCAGGAAGACAGCAGATCTCAGCCACGGCCGTTCACCTTCGCACACTTGAACTTCGGAGCGTGGCTCTTTATTGTAGCGATCTTCAACGAGCGATAGAGAGCGCGATCATCATAGGTTCGGAACTGGGATGCACGCCAGAGCCCATACCAGAATTCCGTGAGCTCAACAATGGCGATGCCGCCGGGTTGACTCTATCGGAAGCAGCAAAGATTCAGATTCCGGAACCGATTTCCGGAAATCGAGAAGCGATGCTTAATTGGCGCCCATACAACAACGCTGAAACCTGGCGGGAGATGGCTCAACGCGTGGCGTCAGCACTTGAGAAGATCAAGAGCAATGACGCTCAAGCGACGATAATCGTCGGACACGCGCTCTCCGGTCAAGCTCTGATCCAAAATTGGCTGAAACTACCGCTTCATTTGGCGGTTTCCTTTCAGTTTGATCCTGCGAGCGTTACCGAGCTTCGCGTAAATCAGTGGGGCGAACGAGAAATCGTAAGGCTAAATACCAGCTACCATGCCTGATGCCCAATTCGACGGATTACTCGGCACATTGGGTAGGGACTCGCTGAACGCCGCAATCGATCCAGTGCATGACCTCTGATGATGGTTGCAACCGCCTGGCGGAAACCTTCCTGGCGACTTCTTCCTGAGTCTCGTCGGCCAGGCACGGCTCTCGCCCATTGCCACCCATCTTCTGGCTTCCTGTAGGTTCGATACAGGATCGCCGAAACCTCGATAATGTTCCGTATTCTTGACATTTCCGGAGGAAATTGGCACTCGGCAGGTTGACGTGCAGATTTCCGCGGCCCGGTGCAAGCAGACCAGGCGAGGCGTAGTTGAAAGCGGACTGTATTTGTATGGCGCCTAAAGAGACTCGAGGTTGACGTCGCATCGGTGCATGCTCTGGTGATAACCATTGTTTCCTTTGCAAAGACAGGACCGAACAACGCATGAACGCGCCGTTAAATCAAAACTTGTGCGCAAAGCATTGTTCGATGCATCTCCTCCGGAAACCGAATGCGGTTAGTTCGACAATCACGTAAGCAAGATAGAAGGATGATCGCACGGTCCCTTTCTCGCGAGGTTACCTCAAATGCTTTATCTGCGTTCTCAGTCGGATCAGAACGCTATCTCGACGTGGAACATTTCGATACCGCAGTTCTCTGATCAAATGGTTTACCGGCGTCGAGTAACTTTCCGTTGCGGTGAAGAAACACCCGAATCAGCAGATTCACGCAACAACGAAGGTAAACAATCCGATGCTTCGCATCGTGCGTCAGAACAAGATGGCCCACTAAATAACTTCGCACATGACGTTGTCTTGCAACGAAAAACGCAACGTTTGTTCGGCTTCAACCTCGCGTATTCATGCCATTTCCTGTTATCATGATTCTAGCTAATGATGAAATGCCGTTGGTGTTGACGGCGAATGAGTCACAGGAGGCAAGAATGCCGTCGTTCGAACTGATTCCATTGCAAGAGGCACAACGCCAATCTTCTCTGACCGGTAAACGGGGCGCGATCATGCAAGAGTATCTCGGGTATGTGGATCGTCTCGAGTCTGGCTCGGCAGGCAAACTGACGATCGGAGACGGAGAGACCTCCGCGGCGATCAAGCGACGTCTCGGCGCAGCTTCGAAATTGAGCGGGAAAGAATTGGTCGTCAAACGAGTCAAAGACGACATCTATTTCTGGGAAGCCGAACCCAAGAGGCGGCGTGGAAGGCCCAGGAAAAACCCAGCCTAACCCAATCCAAAATCTGCAAACCTGTCCATCAGATACAATGCTCATCGACCAATCGATCGAGACAGAGAATGTGTTTGTCGCGGCCTGGGTCGACAAACACTGCACGTCATCTTTCGCTAGTTGAAACAGAACGCGGGACCCATTATCTGGGTCCCGCGTCTTACTGTCATGGTCAATGGATTTTCAATGGCGTCGAAGCCGAAACAGGTCTTGCGTTCGTTAGTTGTTTCATGGACTTACGGCAATGGTGCGCTGAGCATACGCCAACGCTGTCGTGACACGCGACTGAAAGGCCAACCGCGCCGAGTTCGACAACTCAACTGCTGCCGTCAACTTGCATACAGCGGCGCAAAGGGCTGTTCTAAGATCGCAAGAAGATCCAACCCAGGGCCGCAGGCGCAGCCACGGACGCCAACAAGCAGATCCCCGCGCCAACGTATTCGCCGCTTCCTGCAGCCGTGATGGCCAAGATTATGCTGCCAAATGCGACGATCGTGAGATTCCATATCACGATTCGTCTGATCATCGACATTGTCGACTGGCTGAATTTCTGTTCTTCCATCCGTCTCTCCTTGGCACGACTTCGAGTAATGACAGCCGATTCGCCCGACAAAGGCACGACAGATGGCGTCGTTCCCGGGGCGCCGGCTTCAGTGCAACGGCTGATCTCACCTGGCGCCTGATGTCCCGTCGAATCGGGCATCTTCCGATAGGCCGCAGATGTTGCGCCTCTCTAGATAGTAAGACGACAACGCTGGCCGAAAAGTTCCACGGACAAGTTGCTGTGCAGAAATTCAGAATGTCAATGCTTCCACCTGCGGGCAGAGGTGACGGAGAAGCGTGTATGCAAGTTGGATGCTAATCGCATCGACGAACGACGTGTCGTGGTCTGTGAAAGAAGTCAAAGCGGAACCTGGGACGTTCGGTTAAACGAAACTCGATCCCGCTTTGATCGGGTCGGCGGTGGGTCCGACCGAACGTTGTCACCTGTCGGCGCCGCCGGAGAACCAGACGATCGGGCGTGAAAACCGACTGATTGTGTCAGTGGCTTTCCAGATGCCGGGCGGTACGGCGCTCGGATTGTTGCATGACGAGCTTGGCCACGTTCTTGACGACTCGGTAGCCGGTCTCGGGCTCCGACGCGAACAGCGTGTTGAGAAGCTGGGTGTCGATGGCGATGATCTCGACTGCGCCGAGGGCCCTGGCGCCGGTGCAGCAGTCCACGTGTTCGACGAGGCCGCCGGCGTTGAACACGTCTCCACCGGAGCTGAGCTCGATGACGTGCTCAACCGCTCCGGAGCGGAACGTCGTGGCCACGCGTCCGCTGAGCAGCACGAACGCTTCGTGGGAGGTGTCCGGGCACTCGCAACGGATCTCCTCGTCGATGAATTTCTTTACACGCCATGCCGGGAACAGGTTCGCGATCTGTTGTAACGTCAATCCGTTCATGAGGCCGCTTTCCAGTCCTGCCGCGGCCAATAGATAGCGTTTGAAATCGGATTTGGGGGTATTGGCTTCCGCCGTTTGTGCGCCCATATTGCGTCTCCGTTGAATTGACCGGGCGATGCGCGGATTTTGCGGCGAGTTCTTGCTCGGCTTCGTACACGATTAGATGCGGTTGCGCCAGGTCCGATGCAGTATGTCTCGCACCCTGAGGTTTGATCGGAAATCATGAGGCGTCGATCCGCTCTGTCATCGGACCCGTCCGCTTGGCGAGCGACATCGTCTGGTCCCTTCAAGTGCGCGCCGAATCAGCGATCGCTCTCACTCTGGACGGTCGCGCCCGGACCCTGGTACATTTGCGAACGTCTACGATGCCAATCGGCCCGGAAGGAGACTCATCATGACCTACGGAGAATATACAGCACTGTTGATCGATCAGCAGGGCGCCGTGCTCAAAGTAACGGTTGACCGTCCCCATGTGCTCAACGCCCAGAGCCGCGTCATGCGCGAGGAGTTCGACGAGGTGCTGGACATCGCGGCGGAAGACGACGAGGTGAGAGTCGTGATAGTTGCGGCGTCGGGAGACCATTTCTCGGCCGGGCACGACCTGGGCAGCGCCGAGGAGATGGCGGACCGGGAGCAGAGACCGCTGACCCCCGGTTACGCGGGCGCCTACACGCGGGCTTGGGACCTCAACGTGGCCAACACCCTGCGCTGGCGCAACTTTCCAAAGCCCACGATCGCTCAAGTTCAGGGCTACTGCATCATGGGCGGGATCATACTCGCGACCGCGTGCGACCTGATCATCGCCGCTGACGACGCCCGTTTCGCGGATCGGACAGTGCGATGGGGAGGTCCCCATGTGCAGTACGCCAGCCTTCCTTGGGAGATCGGGTTCCGGAAAGCGAAGGAGTACCTGTTCACCGGCGACTGGATCACCGCGGTCGAGGCCGAGCGGATTGGCCTGGCCAACAAGGTCGTGCCACGAGAGAAGCTGGACGAAGAAACCATGGACTTGGCCCAACGAATCGCTCTTCAGGACCCGTTTGCGGTCCGGCTCGCCAAGACGTCGATCAACATGGCGCAAGACGAGGCGGGCTTCCACAACGGAATCATGAACTCATTCCACGTCTACAGCTCGGCCACAGGGGCCCGGCGGGAGCAGCAGAAGGATGAGGACGGTCCGGCCGGCATCGAGCGGGCGCGCAACCGCGACGCCCAATTCGGCGACCACCACTGATGCCTCCTCTGGCGCTGTCCGACATCCGGGTCGTCGATCTGTCCACCGGAGTAGCCGGTCCGTTCTGCACGAAGTTGTTCGCCGACTTCGGCGCGGATGTGATCAAGGTCGAGTCGCCAGTGGTAGGCGACGAATCCAGGTCTCTTGGACCGTTCAGAGTGGGCAGTTCGAACACCGAGGCCGGCGGCGCATTCCAGTATCTCAACACGAACAAGCGCGGGGTGACTCTGGATCTCGAATCGGAGGCGGATCGCGAACAGGTTCGACGTCTCGTCTCTGGCGCCGACGTGGTGGTGGAGAGCCACGCCGTGGGCGCCTTGGCGCGATTCGGCCTGGCTTTCGAAGACCTGCGATCCGTTCGGCCCGATCTGATCATGGCATCGATCACGCCTTTCGGACAGACCGGGCCGTGGCGCGACTATCAGGCTACGGACATCGTGCAGTACGCTGCCTCTGGTCTCGGCTACATCAACGGCACGCCCGATCGAGAGCCGCTGAAAGAACCTGGCGTCCAGAGTCAGTTCCACGGCGGCACGTCGGCGTTTCTCGGCGCGATGGCCGCGCTGTCGTATCGAGACTTCCACGGAGTCGGTCAGCACGTCGACGTATCGACTCTCGAGGCGCTGACGACCGTGTTCGCACCGCAGCTCCTGGGAGCGATGTACACGGGGCGTTCACCAGGACGGAGGACGCCCGGTCTCCCCGCTGGGTTGCTGGCCTGCAAGGACGGTTACGTGGCGCTGAACGTGCGGCACCAAGTCACGTGGCAGCACCTGTGGATCTTCTTCGGCGAACCGGAAGTGGCAGACGACCCCAGGTTCGCCACAGCCCGCGATCGCCGCGATCGCAATATCGAGGTCGATCAGCTCATCGGGCCGCGCCTGGAGCGCTACACGATGAATGAGCTACTCCACGGGCTCAGTCCGCTCCGAATCAACGTGGGTATGACTCTCGACATGGCACGGTTGGTCGATGACGAGCACATTCGCGCTCGTGGGTCGTTCGTCGATGTTGGACGCGATGGCGAGCAGGCAGTGACTATGCCGGGAGCGCCGTTCAGGATGTCCGCGACGCCGTGGGCGATTAGGCGGCCGGCGCCGTTCTTGGGCGAGCACAACAGCGAAGTGTTCGCGGAGGAACGACGACCCGGAACCGATTCGTCCGCGGCCGCCCCAGACGGCGTCGACGTCGGCGCTCTGCCTCTGGAGCACGTCCGTGCGGTAGTCCTGACGCAGGCGTGGGCCGGAGCACTGACGACCCAGCTTCTCGCTGATCTCGGCGCCGAGGTCATCCAGGTTGAGGCGCTGACCAGGGCCGACGTGTGGCGTGGCGGGTTCCCGCCTCATCACCGAGGCACTTACCCGAACGACGAACCCGGCGAACGTCCATACGACCGCAACGCTTTGTTCAACGCCGTTAACCACAGCAAGCTTGGAATCACGCTTGACCTCAACACCGAAGCGGGCAAATCTCGGTTCCTCGAGCTTGTGGCGATCTCCGACATCATGGTCGAGAACTACGCGGCCCGCGTCATCCCGAACTTCGGGCTGGAGTATCCGGCGCTGAGGCAGGTCAATCCTAGCATCGTGATGATGCGAATGCCGTCGTTTGGAGCATCCGGGCCGTACTCGATGTATCCGGGCAACGGCGGCACCACGGAGCCGATGAGCGGCATCGCTTCGCTTATGGGCTACCCGGACGGGCCGCCAATCAACTCGGGTTGCATGCACACCGACGCCATCGCCGGAGTGATGGGGCTCGGCGCGCTGCTCATAGCCATGCGCCACCGCCATCGCACCGGAGAAGGTCAGGAGATCGACTTCTCTCAACAGGACGCCGCGATCTCGTTCATCGCGGACCAGGTCGTCGAGTACACGATGACAGGGACTTCGCCGCCTCGCCTCGGGAACGGCAACCGCCTAATGGCGCCGCACAGCTTCTATCGATGCAGAGGCAGCGACGCATGGGTGGCCATCGCCGTCCGCGCCGACGCCGAGTGGTTGGCGCTGTGTGCGCTCATGGACAGAGACGACCTGGCTTCGGAAGCACGGTTCGCAACGGCCAGGGATCGTGTTCGTCGCGCCGACGAGCTCGACGCCTTCGTCACGGCGTGGACGTGTGAACGCGATGCCGAAGAGATCGAAGAGTTGCTGCAACGCCACGGCATCCCCGCGGCAGCGGCCGTTAAAGGAATCGATGTGCCGGACCATCCGCAGCACACGGCTCGCGGCTATTTCGAGACCGTCGATCATCCGGCGACGGGTCCGTACCCGATCGCCGGCGTCCCGTTCAGGCTGTCACGCACCCCAGGACGCATCCGCTGGCCGGCGCCCACGCTGGGTCAGCACAGCGAGCAAGTGCTCAAGCAGCACCTGGCCGTGCACGAGGCCGACTACGACGACATGGTGCGCGAGGGCATTACCGGCACGGACCCGCCGCTGGACTGAAGAAGGTTGCTCTGTCACGTAGGCGTGGTGTCGAGGGCGTCAGCCGTCGCTGCGTCGGTGACCAGGCAGGTTGGCACAACTCCGTCGTAGTCTGCCGGACTTTGCCCAGATGCTGCTTCGGCCGAGGCCCGAGCAACCGCTCGGATTGCGTTGACCATTTCGGAACCGCCGGCAACAAGCACTTTTTCCCTTGCCTGGTTCAACAGGTTCAGCGGCGCCGATACGGTTTTTTGATTGAACGCGTCCATCAGGGCGTCCGCCCGCTTGCGTAGCTTGCTTGGCGATGAACGATCGCCGACCCAGAAAAGCTTGTAACAGATCTTGGCTATTGAGTCTGGCGCCTGCGGCAAGATCTCCCGCATGAGCGTGTCGAGTTCCCCCCTGACGGGCTCGGTTTCAGGACCTCGCTGGTTAACCATGTAGTGGTGCGCGTTGACGGTTCCCATGCTGAAAACGGCTATGTCGGGGGGCGACTGCCAATTCAACAGATGACCTCCAAGCACCTTCAATACCTCACCGGCCACGTCCTTTTTCAAGGAATCGGGCAGGGTCAAGGGCAGGTGAACGAACCGGACTTGTCCGAAGTCCACTCCAAGAACCGCCGCCAGATCGAAAGCCACCGTGTCGGCGGTCAAGTTGCCGTCACCCAGCTTGCGCAAGTCCTGCTTTCTGATGATGTTGTTGCCCACCAGTGACAGGATGCTGAGATCTGCGAAGGACTGCCTTGATTCCGTCTGGAGCCCCTTAATAGCGTCAACTGTAAAACCCAGGGCCCGTCCGCCGCCCACCGCAATGGTGTCACTGTCACGAATTCGACTCATCAGGAATCCCGCCGCTGCCCATCCAAGGCCAAGGTGGATCTGGTCCCCATATGCCAGTGGATCTTGATCCTTGAGTCCTGCCAGCGCCCGGTCTGTTACAACGTAAACGTTTCGCATACCGAACCTCTCGGCCAGCCGCCGTCCCAACCGCACATCCAGGTCAAGCGTGCCAGTGGAGAGCGTTCTCGTGACCTCGATTTTGACCAGGCCCGAAGCGAGCGCGCGACGTATCAGCATGCGGATATCGTCATCTTTGCGTACAGGCTCTCCAGCAGCCTGCAGCTCAGCCGTAACCTCCCTGACAGATTTTCGATCTGAATGGTGCAGATAGGCCGCTCGAATCGCAAGCCGGTCAAGAAGTTCGGGTGGTCTCCGTTCCATGATCCCCCCATTGTTAAGTTCAGGTCCGCCGCACTTCCAAATGTCACGTGCGTAAACATCTGAACTGATAATTATGAGATTACTACATTATGTTCATTAGATAAATGATGATACTTGACGGTTATAAAAAGCGTTATTAACGTCTAGGTAATTCATAACACGAAGTTACTTCAAGCCTATATCACGTTATGAGGCGCCGTCAATATGGAGTTACGACTCATCTGTTTGAGCTCGAGGCGCTGATTCATCGGAGCTAGGGAACGCAACAACGACGAGAGGAGAAGCGACACGATGGAGGTCACATACGAAACAACACCGGGAGCGGACTTGAATATCGCGGCCATTGCGACTGAGAGGAGAGACATGAACCCTAACCAAAGCACACTACATGTCCTGGCCCGAGAGGGGATTTCAGTAACTGAAGGAGAGTTAATTCGTGCGGCGGGCGAAACGCACCCGAACAGCAACGGGTCAGCGATAGCGCCGGTGGCGGTCCCCTTTCAATTCGCCACCCTTGAACGGGCGCCCCTGAGCGCCTCGGATCTGATCAGTGAACCAAACGCTGCCAGCGCATCGCCAGGGGCGACCAGTTTGGCTCAGCTCCCGGTTCGGAGGGATCGACAGCGAACGCCGGAGACCTGGGTGAAGGCTATCCTGTGCCGCCTGGGCATCCACAATGGACCGTGGATATACGCGGTTGAACACGTCTGCGTCCAGAGCCGTGAGTGCGGACGATGCGGATCTGTACATGTGCGTACCAAACACCAGCACGAGTGGCGCTACATCCGTGAGGGCGCCTGTAAGCAGGTCAAGAATTGTGGGCGGTGCGATGCGGCCAAAGGTGAAAGGACCCGCCACGAGTGGGGTGCAACTTACGATGTCGCCGGCGACAAAGAGGCGCACGACTGCCAACGATGCGGAAAGGTGGAGAAGTGGACGGTCAGCGACGGCGACTAGCAGGGGAGGCCGATGCTGGTGTGGCGGCGATCCAGGGAAGAGCGAGGTGATGTCGATTTGAGGCGAATCTGCACTTGGGAGAGGACTGGAGTATCGCAGCCATTGCGACTGAGGGGTGAGACATGAACTTCAACCAAAGTGCACTGGACGACCTGGCTCGTAAGGGGGACGCCACAACCGAAGGGGAGTTGCTCCCGGAGACCCGGAAGAAGCGACCCGACCGGAGCGGGGCAGCGACCGCGGTGGAGGTTTCCCGTCGTTCAGCCTTGGCAAGTGGCATAGACGAAATCTGCTTTGTCTCACTCCTCGTTGCCGCGTTCTTCCGCGTCGTAGGCGGGCTCGGCAGCAGGTTCGCAGGAATCGGCTGGGAGATCGGCGGCTTTGGCGGCTTCCTCCTGAGCGCCGGGCTCACCACTTTGCATAGGAGGCCAGCTCAGCCCGCGCCTGCCGGAGAGAGTCGTCGCGTCAGGTGGATCCGTCGAGTGTTGAGCTTACCGTTGAATATCTTGTTCTTCCCCTTTGAGGCGCCTGGACGGTTCTATTGGCTGCTTGACCCGGATGCCAAGTGCAGACGCGTGGGTCTGCTAACAGTGGGCCATGTCACAGGCAAAGACTAGGAGAGCGGTGAAGCCACCGTCTGGTACTTCGTGAGTTACGCGTATCAGGTTGACGGCCGGACTCATGACGCTCGAAAAGGCGTCCGAAGTTTCGACAAGCTGCGCGAGGGTGATGAACTCAGGGTCTACTACTTGCCTGACACGGACCCGCTCAAGACCGCCATAGACAGGTCGCCCCGACCGCTGGCGTAGCGAAGCATGTGGGAGGAGGGTTCCGATGTTGGGCCAGGCATACACCGTTTCGGGGCTTGTTTACCAGGTCACGATGGCGATCGGCGTGGCGGTGCTGGTCGGCGCCGGGCTGGGCCTGTCAAACCTCCTTCGCGACCGGGGCGTTCCGCGATCCGTCGCCCGCTACGTGGCCCCGTGGTTTGCGGGCGCAGCCTTCCTGATTGCGGCCCTGTGGCTCGAGGCTAGCGTTGCGATCGCGCTTGCGGTCGTGTTGACCGGGATGCTGGTGGCGCTCAAGACTTTTCGTCGAACTGCTTTGCGTGGGATCGAGGGCAATCTTGCTTCTCAGGCGTGGTCGGAGGTCACTTTTGGGGTAGCTGGGGTCGCAAGCTTGACCGTTGGCTGGGGCTGGCTAGGCGACCGTTGGCTGGGCTTCCTGCCCATCGCGTTCATGGCGTGGGGAGACAGCACCGCAGGGCTAGCGAGGGCGACGTTGTGGCGGTCGAACGTGGTCAGCGTGTGGCCGTCGGTGGGCATGGCGGCAGTCTGTCTGGGGGCCGCTTTCCTCTACCAGCCCTACTGGATTGGCGCTGCCGGCGCCGTTGCGGCGACCGTCGCCGAGCGGAAGCGGCCGAGGTTCGGCGTCTGGTGGGACGACAACGCCAACGTCGTGGCCGTGTCCCTCATCGGCATGGTCGCCCTCACGTTGCTCACAGCAACGTGAGGGCTCCGAATCTTTCCAGACTTGGTTCCACTTCAGTCACCAGTCCGTGTCGGTTGGGCGGTGCGTCGCCGTCAAGGGCGACAGGACCAGCCACGAGTGGAGTGCAATCTATGACGTCGACCGGCTCCGTTGCCATGGCGATTAGGGAGGCGCACCGCTGCCTGCGATGCGGAAACGTGGAGGAGTGGACAGTCGGCGACGGCGACTAAGGGGAGAGGCCGATGTCGGTGCACGGATTCGCGACGAGCGGTTGCGTCGCTGTCGCTCCGGTCGGCCCGGGAAGAGACAGTACAGAGAATTGTCAGAAGGCGACTCCGTGACAGTTGCATATTGGCCCGACCGAAAGATGCGCGAAGCAGCACTGATCGAACGAGAGACCACGCCAGACACGTTCGAGAGGATCTAGTCATGGCCCGCCACGATGTCGAGGAAATCTCCGCCTGCGTGGGCGCCGCTGCCGGCGCCCTCTATCTGGGCATCGTATTCGGGTTTTCGTTTATTGCCGTCTGGGGAGGCATAGTCGGTGGCGGGATCGTCGGCTGGATTTTTGGGATCTGGCCCGGCAACACCCTATTGAAACCGAGAGAAGGCAATATGGGTAGACTGATGGCACGGGTTCGCAAAATTGTTCTGGTCGTGGGAGAGACTCTAGGTGGGGCGCTCGTTGGGATGTTTTATTCATTGCCGGCGGTAGGACTAGTCATCCATATCGCACCGGAGCACCAAGAGGCGATCTGGGCTTTAGGAACATCTGTTGTCGGCGTGTTGATTGGATCAGCCGTCGGAGTGCGGAGGGCGATCAGGAAAACGAGAGATCAGTGCTACCTTTAGAAAGTCAAGGACTCCGTCTTGGCGTGGCAGCTGCCATCGAGTTGGAGGAGCATCTGATTTTGGCCCACCTGCCGCATCGCAGGCCTTACCCGGACTGCTGTCCCATCAATCCGTGACCACGTCGCGAGCGTTGCCTCGGAGGCTGTTGGCGTCCAGCCGTACGTCCTTCGTGGCCGTGTACAGGATCGCTGCTTCACGGGAGCCGGTTATCGTGTTGCACCGGATTGTGTAGTCTTCTGACGGGTCGTCGCCGATGTCGGACGGCGCCCACCAGAGCCGCACTCCTGCGCGATTGTCAGCGAGTTCATTCGCCTCGATCACGTTGTGGCTGCCGTGCTCGATGGCGATTCCGTCCGAACGGTTGGAGCGGATGCGGTTGCCTCGAACGGTCGTGTTTCGCGAGTACCCCAGCCAGAAGCCGTAGTTCGAGAAATCGGCGATGTTCTCCTCGAAGACGTTGTCCTCCGAGAAGACGGCCTCGAACGCGTTGTTGGGCGAGAAGCTGGCATCGTTTCGTGCGATCAGGTTGTCGTTGGAGGCGTGGCGGTTGTTCGCGCGGATGAAAAACCCGTCGCCGCCGTACAGCAGGCTGTTGCCGACGATGCGGTTGCGGTGCGAGTGCTCCTCCAGCAGGACGCCGGCCGAGTCCGCGGTGTCGTTCCAGAATCGGTCGGTGAAGCGGATGCAGTGGTCGGCGCGGTTGCCCTCGATGACGTTGTCGGTGGACAGCAGCAGATGTATGCCCACGTTGCCGCTGTACGACGCATCGTTTCCGCGCAACGTCACCCTCTGGCAGCGCACCAGGTCGATGCCGTTCAGGTTGTCGTGCGCGATGTTGCCGTCGAGGACGCAGTCCGTCGCCCGCACCAGCCGGATGCCCCCGCCGAAGCCAACCTCGACGGGCACGACGTCGTCGCCTAGCCAGCCGAGTCCGGGCGGGTTATGATTGCCGGAGACGACGCAGCGCTCGATTCGGAGCTGCCTGACGTTGTCGGCCAGCATTCCCCAATGGAAGCCGCGAATGACGCCGTTGCGGATCGTCACACGCTCGCAATCGTGCACCAGGATGCCCATGCCGTTCCGGTCTTCGCCGTCGAGCACCGCGCCGCCGAGGTCGAGTTCGACGCCGTCGGTCGCGATCTCGATCAGCGGCGAGTCGGGTCCAGCGCGGGCGTCGCGAGTGTATCGTTCGGGCGCGAGAGTGGTCGAACTGGTTATCTTCATAGCGTCGAATCGCCTCAGAGCCGAAGTCTAGCTGGCGCGAATGAAGCGGTCAATGGGCGATGTTCGACGCGTGGGTTGCACCTGTCGAGGCGTGCGGGTATAATTCGGCGGTAGATTACGCCATACCCGTATTCGGGCGATCCCAACGCTGAAGGAGGAGGCAAGTCGAGATGAAACATACTGCGCTGGCAGCACAAGCTGCGAAATATCGTCTTGCCCGCCCCGCTTTCAGCCGGTGGAGGCATTAACCCGGAACCGCGTAATCTACGTTGATTTCGTCCGGGAATGGCACTCCGTATCGACTAGCCATGAGCAGCGAGGCGCGCAGCTCATGGCTTTCTGTTTTTCGGAGCCCCTGTCGATCCGTCGGATCGAGGCGCCGGTTCTGAGCAGGCCATGAGTTCACAGGAATGTGGATTTGGCAGCCGTCCTTTTCGCGACAATCTGAAATGCGCGAATGGACGGCCCTCATGTGAACACCCGGACGGAGGAATGCTCATTGAATTCGGAAGGAAAGCTTACGCCGGAACAGGCTAAGAGGATCGCGGAGCACCATCGAAACGTCGCCAGGAGCGAGCGGAGAAAACAGATCGGCAACGTCAACAAACGGTTCAGGAGAACCGGCAAGAACAACCGGGGCCACGTCCGCCGCAAGGACTGGACCGACGAGGCGTACCGCCCCGAGGACGAGCACGACCACGTCGCTCTGGAGCGCGTCATGCCCAGAGACGAGCAAGACCGCCGGCGCATGGTTGAGCAGGCCGCGTTCCAAGCTCCGGCGCCCGAGGACCCCGACGACGGGGCGACGGTCACGCCGCTGGGTCGTCAAGGACTCGTCATCTCGGCCGCTGGACTCTCCGCACAGGTCGAGATGGACGGCGAGGAATACGACTGCACCGTCCGGGGCCTCATGACCGAACTGGACACTGGTTTCTTGAATCCCGTGGCGGTTGGGGATCAAGTGTCCGTATCAGAGGACGGCTCAGGAGGCTGGGTGGTCGAGACGGTGCTGCCGCGGACAACGGTTCTCAGCCGTCCCGACCCGATCCTGGCGCCGCGTCAACTGGTGATCGCCGCCAACGTCGATCAGCTCCTAATAGTGTCGTCTTGGCGAGAGCCGGACGTTTGGCTCGAACTGGTCGACCGCTACCTGATCGCGGGAGAGCGCAACGGAATCCAGCCGATCATCTGCGTCAACAAGGCTGACCTCATCGAAGACGAAGCAGAGTACGAGGCGGCCCTCCGGCCGTATGTCGATCTAGGGTGCATCATCCTGCGAACAAGCGCAGTCACGGGCCTCGGCGTCGACGAGCTGCGAGAGGGCCTAGAAGGGTCGACCACGGTCGTCGTCGGCCTTTCGGGCACCGGCAAGAGTTCGCTGCTGTCGGCGGTGCAACCGGACCTCCGGCTGCGTACGTCCGAGGTGAGCGAACAGAGCGGACACGGGCGTCACACGACGACGCGGGCACAGCTCCTCAGGTTGGACAACGGGGGCTACGTAGCGGACACGCCAGGCATCCGCGAGTTCGGGATGGCCGGCCTGACGTTGGGCGAGCTGCCGGAGTACTTCCCGGAGATCGACGCCGTGGCTTCGGCCTGTCGTTTCAGCAACTGTTCACACATGAACGAACCCGAGTGCGCCGTCGACGCCGCCGCAGAAGCGGGCCTGCTGCCGGCATCACGCCTCCACAGCTACCGCCTAATCTGGGACGAGCTGCCGTCCGATGGCGAACGCATGTGACGCCTCGCCGTTTTGGTTCCGATCCTGATTGATCGCCAGCCGGTTGCGTTTCAAAACTGCGGTGCATCCTTCGCATAAAGCCGACCTGAATCCGCCGGTCCGTTGGGGGGGTCAGTGCTTGCCTCGTACATCGGTGCCCACGTCCCAAAACGATCCAAATCGGTTTTTGGGGAGGTCTGCCAGGCACGACAACCTCGCCGAGCCATCGACCGGTGCGTCCTCTTGGCGACTTGTCAGACGAGCTCATCAAACCCTCCTGAAACGTTGGCCCACGAACAAAGTCGCCATATGGCGCGAAGACGGCAGCAATAGTTCACATCGAGACACTGATGGAGGCATGACACGCGGACAAGTGGCACGCGTTAACGCTCCCAAGCATCGGTGCGCAAAACCGGTCGTCGTGAATTCACCCCGATGATCGTATGCCCGCTTGACTTGTTCAAGATCCGCTGAGGTAGTATGCCCATCCCGCACATGTTAGATTAAAGCCAATTGCTTTCAACTCTACCGGAACGCAGACGGAGTCCTAGCCTATGACCACGCAACAGTTATTTGATGATATTGACAAACTCCGTCGAGATAGACTGGTAAATTCATACGCCCTCGGTGGATTTATGGAGAATGCGACTGCGCTTGACGCACTGATACGAGAAATAGGAGTCGAGGCGCTGGCGCAATTCCAGGCCGGACAGGGCGGTCTGATCGAGGACGTCGTCAAACCTATTGAGCGACTACGTGACCTTGTGCCGACCTTGTTTGACCACGATCTCGTGGACATTCTTGGAGGAATTCGAGCCCTGAGCCAACTGGACACGCGACTGGTACCGTTCACAATCGTGTCAACTGCCCGTAAGCTGGGCGAAGAAGCTGCAAAACCCATTCCGATGATGCTCTAGTCCAGGTTGCGCGACTGTCGAGCATCTTGGGTTGCGCCGCGGACGCTGTCGAGCAGGCTTGGGCGGCGATACACACCGAGGGTACCCTAACAATTGATTCCGCTCTGCTGGTTGGTAATAGGCGCATTACGATCCAGCTAAGTTCGTCAACCACTGTCGCACCTTTCACAAACAAACTCGCCTCTATCAATGCTATATACGAAGAACTGGCGGGCCTTGCAAATGTGTCTACAACAGAATATCCGTTGCGAATCGTGAAGATCGAATCGGGTAGCCTGTTGATTGACGTCCTCGGATACCCGAGGATTATCGAAATCATCAAGACCTGGATTGAACAAGTGGTGGCGTGTTTTTGGCGTAACTTCACTACTGAAGGCAAGATTGAA
>DCWO01000060.1:49095-62987 GCA_002328865.1 Dehalococcoidia bacterium UBA2160
ATTGAAAGTATCCTTGACGCCCGGAATAAACTCAGCGAAGCGGGAATCCAGACGGTGGATGCCGATGGAGCGCTTGAAAAAGCATTGTTCGGGATCGCCCACGGTTACAATAGACTGTTGATCGGAGAGGCTACGGTCATGGTCGATGGCGAGACGCATTCAATTGGGGAGCAGTATCGGGAACGCTATTTAGAGGAAGCCCGTATTCTGTCCCTGCCGAGCGGCGAGGCGGACGACGAGGGTCCTGGCTCCGTGGATGATTCCGAGTGATCGGCCGTGATGGTCGGATCCTGTGGACCACGGTTGGGTAGTTCTTAACAAACGTAAAAGGGGCGACAACCTGACGACCGATCTGAGCGAGGAGATGGTGACAGGTGGGGCGGTTTGGCGGCTCGGGTGACTGAAAACGTAGAAGGCACGTCGGCTCAATGGCGGGCGCTGGGTTTTCTGGCGCTGGCTGAGTTGCTGGGAATGACGCTGTGGTTCAGCGCGTCCGCCGTCGTTCCGACGCTTGAGCAGGAGTGGGGTCTGTCGTCGGGGGGCGTTGGATGGCTGACCAGCTCGGTGCAGATCGGGTTCGTGGTGGGCACGTTTGTCGCAGCATTCCTGAACCTGCCAGACATCGTCAGCAGTCGACGCCTGTTGGCTGCATCGGCTCTCCTCGGGGCGGTGTCCAACGCGGCGTTCGCGGTGTTGGCGAACGACCTGTGGGTGGGCATCCCGTTGAGATTTCTCACCGGCGTGTTTCTTGCGGGCGTTTACCCTCCGGGGATGAAGCTGGCCGCGACGTGGTCGCTGCGCTATCGCGGTGTCGCCGTTGGGTTGCTCGTTGGCGCACTGACCATCGGATCGGCCTCGCCACATCTGGTTCGGTCTCTAACCGATATTCCGTGGCGTCAAGTGGTGCTGCTGTCGTCTGTGCTGTCAGTCGCGGGTGGCGCTATCGTGCTAACGTTCGTGCGTGAAGGACCTTTTTCGTCGGCGCCAGCCCCATTCGACCCTCGAATGGTGTTCCGTCTGCTGGCTGAGCGAGGGACGAGGTTGGCGAACCTTGGCTACCTCGGACACATGTGGGAGCTCTACGCTATGTGGACCTGGGTTCCCGTGTTTCTCGTCGGAGCGCTGGAGGCCCAGGGGCGGGCGGCCTCGCTCGCCGGCGTTGTCGCATTTAGCGTGATCGCTGTCGGGGGACTCGGGAGCATCGCGGGAGGGGTGCTGGCCGATCGATTAGGCCGGACCGCCGTGACGTCTGCAGCAATGGTCGTCAGCGGGACATCGGCGCTGACCGCTGCGCTGCTGTTCGACGCCTCGCTGTGGCTGTTGACGCCGGTGCTTTTGGTCTGGGGATTCACTGTGGTTGCGGACTCGGCTCAATTCTCAGCGGCGATCACTGAGCTCAGCCCGCCGCAGTACGTCGGAACGTCTCTGACGATGCAGACGGCGATGGGGTTTCTGCTGACTCTGTTCTCGATACAACTCGTGCCGTTCGTGGTGGACTCGACCGGCTGGTCGTTGGCGTTCGCCATGCTGGCGCTCGGGCCTGTTGTCGGCGTCGCGGCGATGCTTCGGCTCCGGTCGTTGCCGGAGTCGATCAGACTGGCCGGAGGCAGGCGGTGAGGGTTATCGGGACGTGCTCGGAGTTGTTCGGCTGACCCGCGTTTGGTGGACCTGGAAGGCCGCCACGAGGAAGATGACGAAGACGAACATCGACGCGCCTATCAGAACCGGAGCGGCGGCGCTTTCTGTGATGTCGCGTCCTTTGCCCGCCACGGCCGGACCGATTGCCATGGCGACGTAGTACCACGTGTAGAACAACCCCAGTCCTGGCCCGCGGTTTTCAGGGCTCAAGGCTTGAGCAGACATCGCCATGATGGCGCCGGCGCCGCCGATGCCCAGACCGAAGGCCACCACGAAGGCAATGGGGACGTCAACGACGGACATCAGCGCCAGCGTCGTGCCTGACGCGACCGCACTGACAATGGCGATCGCGTTGGGCCGTCCGGTTCGCTCCGCCAACAAACCGCCAAGCGGCACCGAAAACACTGTCACCCACATGCCGATGCTGACCAACGATGCCGCGCCGGCCGCCGACATGCCTCGATCCGCGAGCAGATCAGGGCTGAAGCTAAAGAATAGCGCGAACCCCACGTTGAACACCCCCCACGTCATTCCCGCGATCGACGCACCGATCAGCTCACGTCGCGGTAAGGCGAAGAGAGCAGGCCGACTGTGCTGGACCGCGGCATGGCCTGGAGGCGGCCGGTATACGGACACCAGCGCCGCCATGGCGAGGAAGCTTACGCCGGATGTCGCCGCCATCACCCATGTCCACGAGTACGCCTCCGCCAGCGCGCTCTGAGTCAACAGCCCCAGGGCGATCCCAGTTGGCCACGTGGTGAGCATGATTCCAAGGCCGATGCGGATCTCCCGACCGGCGAACCAGTCCGTGACCATCTTGGTGATCACGACGTTGAACAGCACGCCTCCGACGCCGCTGGTCAATCGGCCGACGAATAACAAGCTGTAGTTGTCGGCGATGCTCATGACGGCTCCGCCGGCGCCCATGAGCGCGAGGCCGTAGCCCGCCGTTCGTCGGTCCCCGAATCGCGCGGTCAGGACGCCGCTTGGGAGAGCGATGACGGCGCCGGGCAGCATGTAGAGACCGATCAATGTGCCGATCTGCGCGTAGCTGACGCCCAGGTCGTCGATGAGGAACGGTGATGCCGAGGCGACCGACTGGAACTGGTACCCCATGACCACACGCGTGAGGCACAGGACGCCCAGGATTGTCCAGCGGTTTGCGATGTCAACCTCCCTTGGATCCTGAGTCACAGATACGGTGCACAAATCTCAAATCAAGCGGAAACGTCGGGGTGGTTCGACAGGCTCACCACGAACGGAAAAACCTTTGCTCCGTTCGGCCTGAGTCCCGACGCATCGTGATCCCGGCATTGTCGGGACTTGTCGAAGGCTCGCGACACTATCATACGAACTTCTGACTCAGGACATTGGATGGACCGCCTAGAGATCAGGCTTCGGTACGTTCGATCTTGACGGCTCGGCCGGTCGAAGCGGATTCGATGATGGCGCTGGTCACCCGAACCACGCTGAGACCGTCCTCGCCGGAAGCGTGAAACTCGCGTTCGCCGGCAACCGCTCGGTTGAACGCCTCGATCTGGAGCCGGTACAGTTCGAGCGGCTCTTCCGGGTAGGACTCGGCCAGCTCGACGGTTTCACTGGTCACGTCTAGGTTTCCGGTCTGGGCCTCCCAGACCGTGCCCCTCAAAGCGATGCGGCCGTCGCTGCCGTAGATCATCGCGTCGTTCTCGGTGTCGGGCATCCGGCGACCCACGGTGATGCTGCCCAGCGTCCCGTCGTCGAATCGCAGTGCGATCGCGGCGGCCTGTTCGAGAGGTCTCTCCGGCGTTTGACCGTCGGTCAGCGCCGACACTTCGACAATTGAGTGTCCGGTCAGATACTGGAGAAGGTCTATTACGTGTACGCCCGTGCCCATGAGCGTCGATGCGCCGCCGATCATGGCCGGGTCTCCCCACCACGCGCTGAGCCCGGTTCGAGCCGGAGGCTGCACCGCGCCGCGCTGGCCCAGGCACCACTGACCTTGGATCATCGAAGGGACGCCGACCACCCCATGCTCCATGAGCTCGCGCGCTTTGACATGACCGAGGTGAAAACGCAGGTGAAAGCCGACGCCGAGTTTGACGTTGTTGTCACGAGCCGCACGGACCATGTCGGTCGCCTGCTGCACGCTGACCGCCATTGGTTTCTCTACCAGCATGTGCTTGCCAGCTTGCGCTGCCGCGATGGTGTGCTCGGCGTGAAGCGAATTCGGCGACGAAATGAAGACCGCATCGACGTCAGGGTCGCCGAGCAGCGTGTCCAACGAATCATATGCGCCGACGATGTCGTGTTTGTCGGCGAACGCCTTCGCGCGACCGATGTCGCGGCTGTAGACGGCGGCTATGCGGGTGTCCGCCGCGAGCTTCATCGCCGGCGCGACCTTCACGTCCGGGTGACGTCCGGTGCTGATGATCCCCCATCCAACGCTCAATCGAGAACCTCCGGGCCGTCTACAACTCCCATGGGCGTTCTTGGGCGAGCCTCTGGAAGTTTTCGTCATTGTAGTACTTGCCCGGCGAGACGTTTTCCTTTTGGATCAGGGCTTTGATGTACTCCTCGGCCTGTTCGTGTTCCTCGACCCAGTCGATGACCTCTTCGGCGATGGAAGCCGCGACGACGACCACGCCGTCATCGTCGCCGACGATGAGATCGCCCGGACGGACCGCCGCGCCGCCGCATTGGATCGTTGCGTTCGCCTCATATGGCCAGACGTCCGGAACGCCGACGGCTCCGGTCCGTCCGCCCGCGAACAGCGTGTAGCCGTACTCTTTCACCGCGTCCAGGTCTCGGATGGCGCCGTCGGTCACGAGGCCTTCGGCGCCGGTCATTTTGAGCTGAAGCAGCTTGACGTCGCCGCCGATTGACGCCCAGGATTTGCCCAAGGCGTCCATAACCATGACGTGACCGGGCTCGCAGGACCCCATCGCCACGTACTCGGGCGAATCGGCGCCTAGCGCCTGAGTCTCGCGCTGGATGTCGCGTCTGGGCGGAACGAAACGCAACGTCTTGGCTCGGCCAACCAGATATCGGCCGGGCGTGAACGGCGTTACGCCTCGCATGAAGCACGGCTCGTATCCCTGGCGCAGCACGCCTCCGTAGACGGTGGCCACAGCGACTTTTCGATAGCGAGAGATGATCTGGTCGGATATTCGGTCTGCTGACATTGTGCAACTCCTGGTCACTTCGATCGGCGCGCCAGGATTCTATCACGGTCCGTTGAGAACGCCGGTGGTCGTCTTCGTTGACTTTGAAGTAGACTTGGCGCGAAGAGTTCGACCTGAGCGAGAGAGGCAAGGGACGAAAGAGACGGAAGGCAGCTCGGCGGAACTCGTAGCCGCCATCGTATAGATCCTTTGGATTGCGGGCCAGTTTTCTCGGGGAGCGACCAATGAAGATCACCGACGTCAAACCCATTCCTACTCAGCCCACTGAGTACTCACGGCGCTCAAGTCGAACATGGACATTCGTTCGTATCGACACGGACGAGGACGTCACGGGCTTCGGCGAGGCAACCAACTACCCGGGCGGCGGCAGCCTGGTCGTCGCCAGCACTATCAACCTGGTGCGCGAGGCGTTGATCGGCGAAGACCCGTTCGACATCGATCGGCTCTGGCACAAGATCTTTCGGCGCTACACGTACCTGGGCAGCCGTGGACTGGTGACCGCGGTGATAAGCGGCATCGACATAGCGCTATGGGACATCAAGGGCAAGGCGTTGGGCAAACCCGTCCACGACATCCTGGGCGGTCGGTTCCGGGACTCGATCGCACTATACGCCAACGGCTGGTTCACGGGCTGCGAGACCCCGGAGGACTTCGCCCGAGCTGCCGCAGAAACCGTGGCCGCCGGATACTCAGCCATCAAGTTCGACCCGTTCACGCACGAGATGGAACCGTTTCACACGGGCTACGTCTCGGGGCAGATTTCCGCCGAGGGCGAAGACCTTGGGATGGCGAAAGTGGAGGCGGTTCGCGACGCCGTCGGGATGAACGTCGACGTGTTGATCGACGCTCACGGCCACTACAACGTCCCGACCGCGATTCGCATCGGCAACAGGCTGGCCGAATTCGAAGTCGGCTGGTACGAGGAACCGGTGCCTCCGGAGAGTTACGAGGCGTTGGCCCAGGTTCGGCAGAACGTCGCGGCGCCTATCTGCGTCGGAGAGCGTCTGTTCACTCGCTACGACTTCGTGCCGATCTTCGAGAAACGGCTGGCCGATTACATCATGCCCGACGTAGTCTGGACCGGCGGCATCAGCGAGTTGCGCAAGATCGCCACCATGGCGGAGGCGTACTACATCCCGGTAAGTCCTCACAACGCCATGGGATCGATCCAGATAGTCGCTGGGGCCCACACGATGATGACCGTCCCCAACTTCTATCGTCTGGAGTTCAGCCTGGCCGCCCTCGAAGGCTACAACGCGGTCCTGGACAAGCCGCTGGACATCCGAGACGGCGCCCTGCACCTGCCGTCGGGGCCGGGCCTCGGCTTCGATCTGGACCTCGAGTTCCTCGAGGCGAATCCGGACCCAATCTGGGCCGGGTGAGGATCGAGCGTCCTAGGCATCGTCCCTAGCCGAGTGAAGCCCTGATTTCTTCTCCCCGGTCGTAAGCCGGGCGCTCCATCGGGTGACGCTTGCCATCGCTGATGTGCGTGGGCCGCCAGTGGATGACGTACCGAGCGATAAACGGCGCCCAACCCATCTCGTTCTGCTGGACGACGTGGAAGAGCTCGTGCCCCAGCAGAACGATGCCCGATTTCGATTCGAGATCGTTCGCTCTGGGCGTGAGGTGGACCTTCCCGTTAATCGTCACTGCGGCCTGACCCGTTAGTCCGAACAACCAGCCGACGATCGAGCCGCGCACCACGACGACCCGGCGCGGCAGGTCGGGGCCGTACCAACGGCTCAGGATCTCCGCCGTTTCTTCGGCGACCTGTACCGGTTTCGACATGTGCGCCTCCATGACAACACGTTGCCATCGCTGTGGGGTGATTGTATCGCATTAACTTGCCGGGACTACATGGCGGCGGCGTACAGATTGAAGGTCTTGTCAACGCGCTTCTGCGACCCACTGAGGTGGGTGTATCCTGAGATGCGGTGGGCGGAAGGTGAACGGAGACAAGCGCCAACCCAGAACCGCACTCGCCGATCAAAATCGAAAACTGGAGGCATGTCGTTGACACGAAACGATGGACGCAGCGCCGACGAGCTCAGGTCGGTGAGCATCGAGCTCGGCGCGCAGGAGTATGCAGAGGGGTCGGTTTTGATTTCGACCGGGAGCACGCGGGTCTTGTGTGCGGTGTCCGTTGAGAACCGAGTGCCTCCGTTCTTGCGTGGACAAGGCAAGGGTTGGATCACGGCCGAGTACGCGATGCTTCCACGATCGACCCACACTCGGACGGGACGCGAGTCCCGCACACGCGGTCGGACGCACGAGATTCAGCGGTTGATAGGCCGGTCGTTGAGGGCCGTGGTGGATATGGAAGCGCTCGGCGAGCGGACGCTGACCGTCGACTGCGACGTGTTGCAGGCCGACGGCGGTACGCGGACCGCGGCCATCACCGGAGCGTACGTGGCGTTGAACCAAGCGCTGGCTGGATTGCGAGCGCAGGGCAGCATAGCGGAGGTCCCACTCAACGCGGCTGTGGCCGCCACGAGCGTCGGCATTATCGACGGGCGTGTCCTGTTGGACCTTTGCTACGAGGAAGATTACCGCGCCGAGGTCGATTTCAACGTCGTCATGACCGACGTGGGCGAGTTCGTGGAAGTGCAGGGCACCGCCGAGCACGACCCGTTCACGAGGGCGCAACTTGACGACTTGCTGGCGATGGCCGGGAAGGGGATCGAGGAGCTGTTCGAAATCCAGCTTCAGGCGATACGCGAGTTGTAGCTTTTTGCCTGCTTTTTCAAGCCGTTCAGACGCGAAGTTTGGCGCGTCGAGGTCCTTCGACGGGCTCAGGAAGAACGTATGGGATTGCGTTTTGGTCAGCGACCAGAGTCTTCTCGTCCCCGGTCTCAAGAAGCACGGCCAGGTGTCCTTTCGTGTGGCCAGGTGTTGCGATCACCGAGACGCCTTCGGTCACCAGATCGCCGTCCGAGACCGGCTCGGTTTTCATCTTCGCAAGCATTTCGGCCGCGTACCAGGCTGCACTGGTGTTGCCTCGCGCCGGGTTGTGCGCGTAGTCGAGTTCGGTAGGATGGACCAGGATGCGGGCGTTGGTGAACAGGTCGGTGTTCTGGCAATGGTCCCAGTGCAGGTGCGAGAGGATGACAACGTCGATGTCGCCGCGCTCGATCCCTCGTGCCGTGAGCGCGCCGACGCGCAAGCCGCGCCTGGACGCCGGCCCTGTGTCGATCAGGATGTTCTCGCCGCCGGCATTCAGCAACGAAATCGTCGATCATCCGAGGCCGTCCTGGTCTGTCGTGAATGCAAATCCGTAGGTCAGGCCGTCAAGATTCGCCATGCCCGCGTTCCTTCGACAGGGCCTTTGAGCGATCGTCCATGGAGCGGGTGAAAAGCCGTTTCCGGCAGTCGACGCTGCGGGTCGGAGGTTTGCCGGAGATGTAGAGCTCGGAAACTCACGACCACTAGCTGGATGAATTCCTCGTCTGACGAGGCCTGCTCCGACGGCCGGTTCTGCCCCGGCCTTGGTCTTGCCAGAAGTACACGGCTCCGCCGACCCGTCTGACCACGAGCTTCTGCCCAGCCAACGCCGCCGCCGAGCCAAGTCTCCGCCTGATCGCCGCGGTCGTTTCGCCATCATCGGCTCGAAGCACTCCGGCGATGCCATCGCGAAGTTGCTCAATATAGCCGAGATACTCCCTGACGATTTCTCCACGTTTCCCGGTCAGATTGGTTTGAGTAACAGCCTCGTTAATAGCCACAATCTGGAAGTCCGGCATCATCCACTCCTCCCAACGTTCTTAATACATCATATGCTGAACTCACGGCGCGACACAACAATTTCGAAGTTTCGCTCCGCATCTTGAGATCGACTGTCACTTGATTCCGTATGTCTCGGATTAAGCGCGACGGAACCGGTGAATCCTGCGTTTCAATCCAAGATCATTTCCACCGTCGTTTGTGCATTCGGACAACCTCGGACTTGACGTTGGGTGTCGCCGTCGCCATCGGCCGACACGAGCCAACGCGAATGTCGAGGCGCGGCGAAATCATTGTTTCTCCGTCAAGAACTAAGAACAATTGGTCTAAATTGCCTAAGGCTTTGCCTGACAGAAGGCGGTCTCAAATGGTAGAATCAAGTCTGGCAGCGCCAAGCACTGTTCCCTCTCCTCGCCTATCAGTGGCTCCCGCAGGGTCGCTGCCGCCTTGATGCGAGAAGCCGCTCGGGGCGCCCTGTAGCCGGCATGTAGACGCAACATCGGAGGCCCACGGAGAATATGCCGCTAGAGAACATCGTTGTACAGGGCGCGCGCGAGCACAATCTCAAGAACGTCGACGTAACGATCCCGCGCAACAAACTGGTGGTCATAACCGGGGTGTCAGGCTCCGGAAAGAGTTCGCTTGCATTCGACACGATCTACGCCGAGGGCCAGCGGCGGTATGTCGAGTCACTGTCCGCGTACGCTCGGCAGTTCCTGGGGCGGATGGACAAGCCCGACGTCGACTACATCGGCGGGTTGTCGCCTGCGATCTCCATCGACCAAAAAGGCGTCTCCCACAACCCCCGTTCGACCGTTGGGACGGTCACTGAGATTTACGACTACCTTCGGTTGCTGTACGCCAGGGTGGGCAGGCCCCACTGCTTCAAGTGCGGACGGCCCGTTGAACGCCAGACCGTCCAGCAGATCGTCGATGCAGTCACGTCGTTGCCCGATGGCGACCGCATCCAGATCATGGCCCCGATGGTCCGTCGTCGCAAGGGCGAGCACAAAGAAGTCTTCGAACAGGCTCGCACCGCGGGATTCGTCAGGGTGCGCGTCAACGGCGAAACCCACGACCTGTCCGAAACCTTCGACCTGGACAAGAAGAAGTGGCACACGATCGAGATCGTCGTGGATCGTCTGGTCACTGGCGACGGCGCAGAACCGACCAGGGTGGCCGACTCCGTCGAAGCCGCTTTGAAAATGGCGGACGGGACCGTGCTCATCGACGTAATCGACGGAGACGAGCTGCTGTTCTCCGAGCAGTTCGCCTGTGTTCACTGCAACATCGGCCTGGGCGAGTTGGAGCCGCGAACCTTCAGCTTCAACAACCCACACGGCGCCTGCCAAACCTGCACCGGTCTGGGCTACAAGCTTGAGATCGATCCTGATCTCGTGGTCCCCGACAAAAACATGAGCATCGCCGAGGGGGGCGTCCAAGCCTGGGCGCGCACGGGTTCAATTTCGCCCTGGTATCTCAGCCAGCTCTCTTCGCTGGCGGAGGCGTACGAGTTTTCGACTGACTCACCTATCAAGGATCTGACGAAGCAGCAGCTCGACGTCGTCTACTACGGCACGAAGGGCAAGAACATCAAAGTGACTCACCATACGAAGCGCGGTAGAACCTATAGATGGTCCACTAGCTTCGAGGGGGTTATCAACAATCTGGAACGCCGCTACCGCGACACCGAGTCCGACTACATTCGCAAAGAGATCGATCGGTACATGGCGGCGAGGCCGTGTGCAAAGTGCAGCGGCGACAAGCTCCGACCCGAAGCCCTGGCGGTGACCATCGGCGGCATCAACGTGATGGAGATGACCGACAAGTCGATCTCAGCCGCCCTCGAGTGGGTTCATGTCATACGCGGCCAGACTCCGTCAACCAACGGCGTGTCGCCCGACGACATACTCACCGAACGCGAGAGGACGATTGCGAACCAGATTCTGAAGGAGATCGAAGCCCGGCTGCGGTTTCTGTTGAACATCGGGTTGGACTACCTGACGCTGTCCCGCACCGCATCGACACTGAGCGGCGGCGAAGCGCAGCGCATACGCCTGGCGACACAGATCGGCTCCGGCCTCATGGGCGTTCTGTACGTGTGCGACGAACCGTCGATCGGCCTGCACCCCGCGGACGATCACCGGCTCATCACAACGCTGAAAGGCCTCCGCGACCTGGGCAACACCGTGATCATCGTCGAGCACGACGAGGCGATCATGCGGTCGGCCGACCACATCGTCGACCTTGGCCCCGGAGCGGGCGAGCACGGCGGCAGGATCGTTGCCACCGGACCGGTCGAGACGATCATCAACTCGCCCGAGTCCATCACGGGACAGTACCTGGGCGGCACGAGAAAAATCGAGGTCCCCGAGACGCGACGCCCCGGCAACGGCAAGCAGATCGTGGTCAAGGGCGCCCGACAGAACAACCTCAAAGACGTCGACGTCAGCATCCCACTCGGGAGACTGGTCTGCATCACCGGCGTGTCGGGGTCGGGAAAGAGCACGCTGATCTACGAGATCCTATACAAGAAGCTTGCCCAGATCTTCTATCGATCCAGAGACCGACCCGGCGATTCGGACGGCATCGACGGGATCGAGCACGTCGACAAGGTCGTCAACATCGACCAGTCGCCAATCGGCCGCACGCCGCGCAGCAATCCGGCCACGTACACGGGGACGTTCACGCCCATCAGGGAACTCTTCGCGACGGTGCCCGACGCCAGGACCCGCGGCTACAAGCCGGGCAGGTTCTCCTTCAATGTAAAAGGAGGCCGATGCGAGGCATGCTCCGGAGACGGCCACATCAACATCGAAATGCAGTTCCTGCCTGACGTGGTGGTGCCGTGCGAAATCTGCGACGGAAAACGTTACAACCGCGAAGCCCTGGAGATCAGGTTCAAAGATAAGAACATCGCTGAAGTGCTGAGCATGACGGTTACCGAGGCGTTGGACTTCTTCGAGAACATCCCTCGCGTCCGGAACAAACTCCAGACGATGCAGGACGTCGGTCTCGGCTACATCCGGTTAGGCCAGCCCGCCACGCATCTGAGCGGAGGCGAAGCCCAGCGAGTGAAGCTGTCTACCGAGCTCTCGAAACGCGCCACGGGGCAGACTCTCTACATCCTGGACGAGCCGACAACCGGCCTGTCGTTCGAAGACTGTGCGCACTTGATGCGGGTGCTGCACAGATTGGTCGACGCCGGAAACAGCGTCGTGCTGATCGAGCACCACCTGGATCTGATCAAGAGCGCCGACTGGATCGTCGACCTGGGCCCGGGCGCCGGAGACAAAGGCGGCGAGGTCATCGCCGAGGGCACGCCGGAGCACCTGACAGGGATCGAAGGCTCCTCCACCGGCGACTACTTGCGGGACATCCTCCCGAAAGCAGCCGAGGCGGCGGAAGTTCCGGCTGCGGACTAGTTCGGAGATTCGCGCACGGAAGTGTCCTCGTTCAACAAATGGTGCGCGCGCTCCGTCAGGTTGCCAATCAGTGTCGTCGCGTCTTGCACCGCAGTTTGAAGGTCACTCGTTGATTCCTGCGACGGGAGCAATCGAGCCAGAAATTCGGCCATTCTGATACTTGCAAAGGTCAGATAGTAGCAGGTGACTAGGAAGAACCATTCTTCATAGTGTGGATCGAGCCTGACGGTGTCGGACCCCGAGAGAATCATGCTGTTTGCAACGCGATTGCGCGGATGCGCGAACGTGCTCAAAAACCCATACGGCCCTTCTGTGCCTTCTGGGTAGTTGTCCTGCCACCATTCAGCGAGTGGTTGGTCTAGCCTTCGAGCCATTCTTGCGAAACTTGGCATCCGGTCCTGACCATGAAGGAATAATGTGGCAGTCGTAGGCTGCGTTACACAGTCCATGCACACCAACCAACTCTCATAAACCGATCGAATCAACGTCAGAGCTTGGAGGTTGTACCCTACAGTCAGAAGGTGGAAACCCCATTTCAAGTCGTTGAATGAACGATTGGTCAAAAGCAGCCAAACCTGCTCGGATTCGTTGTCGGCAGTCCGAGTCAAAGAGTCGATTTCACGGAAGCATGCGAGATATGCGTTGAGCATGGACTCGACGACCGCCAGTTCGGATCGATGGTGATCCAATGTCAGACGTTGCACGTCGGCTTCGACTTGATCCAAATTCGGAATTACCATGACATGCCCCTAGGATAAGATTAAACGCAATCGAACAAATGTACTCCAAGTGTATGATACCCAATGACTCCTGTCGAACGCATCCTCAATTTTGTTGACCTCGCGGGGTCTTGCTGATGAAGAAGAAATTCGACTGCGTCGAGATGATGCATCGTGGAGCCGAACAGTTACGAAAAAGAATCGGACACTTGAGCCGCGATGAGCAGCTGGAGTTCCGGGAATCCCAGAACCAAGCATTGAGGGCACGCCAAAACCGGCCACCCGGAGCTGAACCAACTGATTCAGACTCCATTTGATGTTCTCAGCCAAGACTTTCGACCAAGCTGAATTTCCAGTTAGTCGCACTTCGCCGGAATTCGTGCCATGCCCAGGATCGGATCAATACTCCTCGCTCACTAAACGCTCTGGTTGGCTGGTTGGATTGAATGGAACCGCCCCCCGGTCGCGCCGCTGAACCAAGACCGCTACCAGGATTGCCAACATTGCCTGACGACTACGATACTCGCACTGCCTCCGTTGCAGGCGACACGCCCAAGCGCGTCATCGTGCTGGGCACGTCTGGCGCCGGCAAGACGCGGCTGGCCATCGATCTGGCGCGGACGCTGGGCGTGCCGCACGTCGAGTTCGACGCGCTGAGGCATGGGCCCAACTGGACCGAGACGCCGGACGACGAGTTCCGTGAGCTGATCGCTGAGGCGTTGAACGGCGACCAGTGGGTGGCGGACGGCAACTACAGCGTTGCTCGCGAGGTCGCTTGGCCCAGGGCCACGACCCTGGTGTGGCTGGACTACCCGTTCCCGATTATCTTGTGGCGATTGACCCTTCGTATCTTCAGGCGAGCGGTCTTTCGTGTCGAGCTCTGGAACGGCAACCGAGAGCGCCTGCGGGATCATTTCTTCACCAGAGAATCGTTATGGTTGTGGGTGGTGAAGACTCACTGGCGACGAAGAAGGCAGTTTCGCAAACTGTTTCAGGAGCCGCGATTCGCTCACCTGGAGGTGGTGCACCATCGCTCGCCCCGGGCGGCCAAGGCATGGCTCCGAAGGGTGGCCGATGAAAGCAGAACCGGCGCCGAGTCCGAAGCAGACGGCGTCAGGTCGGACTGACCTATCGCCGGACCCTCAAGCGCCAGCTGCGCTTGTTTCCTGTTGTTGTCCAGCGAAAATGTCAGTGTAACTGTTCAATGATTATGTCAGTAGCTTCCT
>DCWO01000016.1 GCA_002328865.1 Dehalococcoidia bacterium UBA2160
TCCAAAGGATTGGGTCCACCTCACTCCCGTCGCTTTCTTGATGGAGGATGTTTCCCAAGCGAATCATGATTTAGGGTGCAATCATACCACAGGCTTCGGATGTGATTCTGGTCATGCATCAGTCCGCCGTGGACGAGTCGATCTGGCGAATAGAGGTATCACTCGAGATTGAACACGCTCTGTGCCGTCTTGCCCATCACCCACTCTCGTTCTTCTTGCGAGTCGAACGCCGGGTGGTTCATGAGGCCTTGAAGCGCGTTGCGATAGCCTTCGCGTTGGCTGACGGGCGGGTAGTCGCTTCCCCACATCATGCGCTTGGCGCCGAATGCCTCGCGGGCGAGCTCGACCAGCGGAGGCACGGGGCCGAAGAAGTCGCCGTCGTACCTGGTTGGCAGCGCTTGCGGCCGTCGAATCAGCTCGCCGATGCCATGAACCTTGAGGTACGTGTTCGGATGCTGCGCGAGTTCGAGCGCCTTCCTGAATTTATCGTACGGCGGTTCGGGTCCCGACCCGTTGGCCGGGAACGCGGCGCCCTCACCGCCTCCGGCCATGTGCTCGATGACGATGGGCAGCGACGGGAACTGCGCCACGAGCTGCCTGAACTCGTCCGATGACGTATCGTCGACCCCGCCCATCGAACTGACCACCAACCCGAGTTCGTCCGCCTTGCGCCAGATCGCCAGGGGGTCGTCGCCCTGGGATCGCTGGCTCGGGTTTAGGCGGATGCCGGCCGCGCCCTGTTCGGCGTATCGCTCTAGTGTATCGAGCGCATCGGGTTGGGTCAGATCGACGATCACGACGACCGAGAACCGACCCGGGAAGCGCTCGATGCACTCGAAAAGATACGTGTGATCGTAGCTGCCCGACTGTGGGACCCCGTGCTGGATCAGGACGGCCTTCTCGACCGAATTCAGGTTCATCTGATGGATCAGCAACTCGATCGGCTCGAACCAGTTGAGCCCTGCGTGGCAATGTGTGTCGATAATCCTCATCGTCTGTCTCCGTCTTGATCGCTATGTAAACCGTGGGGAGTCCAGAGGGGCGAGCCCCTTTGGCGTATCTCCGTCCATTCATCACGTATCGTTTCGGACAGTAATATACCATCAGACCGCCTGAGCGATGATCGGTTGACCGATCAAGGCCCCCTTGCTAAACTCGCGCCGTCACCCTACATCCATTTGCGCCCGACAAGCCACGACGATCCTGGAAGGCAATCCGAGAGTGAGGACCACCAATGCCGAAGTTCGTGTTCATGCCCCCGCAAGACGACCTCAAGAAGATGTTCGCCGCCCGTCTCGCCGACACGATGCCCGAGTACGACGTCGAATCGCCCGCAACCGACGAGGAGGCGCTCGAAGCGATCCGCGACGCCGACGCCGCCTGCGGGTGGGTCCCGCCAGCCGCACTGGAGGGCGCGCACAAACTCAAGTGGCTGCACAATCCGGACTCGGGCTCGTTCTTCGGCTGGTACTACCCTGAGCTAACCGCGCACGAGGTTGTCGTGACCAACCCGCGTGGGATCTACTTCGACCACATCAGCCACCACGTCATGATGTTCATCTTCGCCTTGTCCCGCGGTCTGCCGTGGTACGTGGACGCCCAACGGAACAGGGTCTGGGACAACAAGGCTCGCAAATCGGCCTACATCGACCTGACCACGTCAACGATCGTGATCAACGGAGTCGGCGGCATCGGGCACGAGATCGCTCGGATATGCAACGAGCTGGGCATGAAGGTCATCGGCATCGAGCCCCGCCGAGAGTACGACGTCCCCTACGTCGAGTTCCACCTCCCCGACGAGATCGACGACGTGCTGCCGGGCGCCGACTTCGTCGTGTCGACGGTCCCGCACACCCCGGAAACAGAGGCAACGTTCAACGCGGACCGGTTCCGCCTGATGAAGAGCAGCTCGTACTTCATCAACATCGGCCGCGGCAAGGTCTGCAAGATTGACGACCTAGCCGACGCGATCGAAAGCGGCCAGATCGCCGGATGCGGCCTGGACGTCTACGAGCAGGAGCCCCTCCCCTCCGACCACAAGCTCTGGGGCCTGCCAAACGTCCTGATGACCCCTCACGTAGCCATCGCAGACGCCGAAAACATACCCGAACGCCGATTCCAGGTCATCCTAGACAACGCCCGCCGCTTCGTCGCCAACGACGAGCTCACGAACGTGGTCGACAAGTCGAAGTGGTACTGAGGGGGGAGCGGGTTTCGCAGGCTGGTGGAACCGATCCCTGACCGCGGAGTGGATTTCACGGCCAGTGCCATTGGTCAACTTGAACCCGGTATTCGGCAATGTGTCGTGTCAGGGCTAAGGTGACCAGATGACCTCGCCTGGAGACCGGCCTCGCCAACGTCTAACCTCTGTGGCGTACCGATCAATATTGGTCACTCCGCCTTCCACAGCGATCTCCGCGACAGCTCGGGACGGTGATCGCCGCCGTCTCCGCCAATACTCGAAAGGGTAGTCCGCCACCCGTACGAATGTCTCGGGACCGCGGCGGGGCGGATTGTAGAGAGTTGCCCCAGAGTTGATTGACGAGAGGCAAAACTTCTCACGATAATCCGCCAGCAATTGTCCAGTATCAACTGTGATTACGATCTGTTCGGAATCGCAATACGCGCTAGCCGCCAGAAACGTCTCCAGGCGGTCGCGATTGGGCCAAAAGAACACCTTTCGATTGAGAAGTTGGTACCACTCCTCAGGTGTGCCACTCGTCAGAACCCTTCTGAGGGCAGAATCTGACATGGGTTTCTGGTCCCGAATTGTGATCGACACAACTTCCGCATCGCACAGGTGCACTTTTTCGGGCCGGCGGCGCGACTCGATCAACTCTCGCTGATCCGCAGGGCAATTCAGCAAATCCAAAAGGGCGGTTGTACTCAGCAACTCATGGCGCAGAATCAGTGGCCAACTGTCTGTCTCGGCCATGTGGTAAAGCTCCGGCTATCGCTCGATCAGAGTGCTTTCATCCATCCGTAGAGTCCTTGACGATTACCAATAATCGTTGGGCTGGCCGCATCTCGGTGATTCGGCAGCCGGATTTTACCGCAGCACGGAGACATACAGCTACCATCTCTGGCAATCGACCAAATCTTTGCGAATCGTGGGGGGTACGGCAGTCTTGAGTCCGTCGAAGGATGAAACCGTGACGCCGAAAGAATTCGAACAACCTCACCAGCAGTCACCCTCGGCGTCCTGTGGGACCTCAGGCAGGGACTTCGACCTCGAACACCTTACCCTGCGGTTTGATTTCCACAGGCGACGGCTCCAGATGCAGAGCAATGGTTTCGCGGATGTGGGTCAACGCTTCCTCTTCCGTATCGCCTGCGCTGGCGCAACCAGGCAGTTCTGGGCAATAGACGGCATAGCTATCGACCTCTGGGTCGCATTCCACTATAGCTCTGCGCTTCATGTCTTCGCCCCACGACCTAGAGCCATCACGGGTCGAATACGGTTCTCCGTGCATTGTGGCCCCATTTCGGCGACACCGGCGAGTCGGATATTTACGGCGTTGCCTCCGATTCTCAATCCCCATTCAGTGAGCAACCCGCGGTTCAGTGGTTGTCGTCTTCGACGAATCGAGAACTTTCACTCTCACCACCCAATGCCTGAACGACTTCTGTGATGCGTGCCAAACTCGCCGAAGCGTACTCCGTCGCCTCGTAGCGTTGTATTTGCTGTTCTTTCATTCCGAGGGCGTCGGCCAGGTCTTTCTGACTTAGTCTTTTGGCAATTCGCGCTCTGATGAGCGCCTTAGGCAATTCGGCGATGACGTTCAACTCCCCCCAATCGAAGTTGCCAGCTCTGAGAGATTCGTACTCGCGAAGTTCCTCTTCTAGATCAGCCATCTGACTCTTGAGCGCATCCTCGTGTGCTTTGATGAGCAACGGATGGAGAGGTTCAACCAGCTCCGTCCTGAAGTTGGTTAGGGCGTCGGCAAACTTGGCCGCCTGTGCCTTGGTGATCCGATACTGTCGTTCGTTCTTGATCATTTCAGGCCTCCTAGATCAAGCGCGATTATTCCTTTTGGGTCGCCAGTGTCTTTGTCGATCTGAAAGAACTCGAAAAAGGTTCGACCTCCAGGGATTGCTTCCGCCGAGGCCGGAAACATTTCACCTCGATACTTTGCTTTTTGTGTAGCACGGCCTCGGTCGAAAGTCAGCAACACTGGGTCCAACACAGTTGGGTCGACTCCGGCATTCTCCCAGCAGGCGTCGAAATCCCCAGGGTCGTCTTTTTCTGTGACGAAACTGCCGTCGATGTAAAAGGTTTGGCACCCGGACCGGCGAAACTCTTCCAGGGCTGCTTTCAACCCGTTCAGCAGCGCTTGTCGCCACGCCGTCGCGCCGAAGCTCGCTACGATCTCGTCCCAGGTCGCCCAGTGAATCCCTGGCGGAAGGTTGCCGTCATTTTGAAAAGGCGGGATCATAACACAACAATAACATTGTGTTGAATGCAATGTCAATGCTGCATGTGGTTCCCGGCAAAAGGCGAGAAGCCCAGTCCACCGGGGTCAGAGGTCCAGCTCGAACCAAGTGGGTTGGTGGTCTGAGCCGGTTGCTTCGTCGTCGATCCAGGCGCTCGTTACTTTCGCGGCGAGGCTGGCGCTGACGAAGCCGTAGTCCAGGCGGCCGATGCTCTGGGCGGCGCCCGGCTCGAACCAGGTGCCGCCTTCGTCTTGGGCATGGCCGGTTTGCACCCATGTGTCGACGAGATGGTCGGCGACGATACGCGAGCCTTCGTAGTAGTCCGCCTCGCCGACGATTCGGGTGTATTCGGGGGAGTCTGGCAGCAGGTTGCAGTCTCCGAGCACGGCGAAGTCCTCGGACACCGGCTCCTTCCGAGACGCCTCACCGATCCACGGTTGTTCAGGTCCGGACAGGACGGCGCCGGTCCGAGGCACGTCGAACATCTGCGGGAGCAACCATTCGATTTGCGCCATCCTCTCCTCGGGGTTCAGGTAGTTGAGATGCACCGAGTAGACGCGCAACGGTCCGCCCGGACAGTCGACGATGCCTTCGAGCGCTCCACACTGCGGGTTGATTCTGTCGAAGGTCCGCCTTCGTGGCAGTAGAAGGAGCCGCTTGGACAGGATCGGCCAACGCGCAAGGAGCATGTTGCCGAACTGCAGGCGCTTGTTGTCGATGCGTCCGTCGGCGCCACGAACACTGGCGTCCAGATCGACTGGCGGACCGTATACCCAATAATACTCGGGTAGAAGCTCCGCGATCCGGGCAGGTTGATCGGCGTCCGGTGTCTGGGCGAAGTTTCGCGTCACTTCTTGCAACGCGATGACATCGGCGCCGCGAACGGCATCGATGCTGCGTTCGAGTTCGTAGGAACCGTCCTTCCCGAGGGAGTATTGGATGTTGTAGGTTGCCAGCTTCACAGGTCTTCGCCTCCGATTTTGTTGGGTTCTGACAATTCATCTGACGGCCGGAGCGATGGCTATGGGCATCAGACATGCTATCATGATGTCATGACACGCACCACGATCTCTATCCCCGACGACCTACTTCAACGAGTGCGCACGATGGCTGCCGAACGACGGACATCGATGGCCGCCTTGATTCGCGAGGCCGTCGAGAATAAAGTGGCGACCCATCGTCCCAGACCGAAGAGCTCGGGGATGGGGGCCCCAGGGTACACCGACACCGCAAGGCGATCGGCGACTGAACTACCGGTTCCGCGAAGCTGGCGCTGACCCGGCAATCTGCCAGTCACAACGAAGCCCGCGTCCTGCAGCGCGGGCTTCGTCGTTTAGGCTTCGGTGATGCCGTTGCGCAGGACCCTTACTCGACCGTCGCCGTGTGCTCACGCTTGACGAGGTCCCAGTCGATCTCGTAGCCGAGGCCGGGCTCGGTCGGGGCGTGGACCACGCCGCCGGTCATGTCGATGTCTTCCACCAGTCCGAACATGTTGGCGCCGGTGCACGGGAAGAACTCGAAGAACTCGCAGTTCGGGACCGCCATCGTCACGTGCAAGTTCGCGACGTTGTTCAGCGAGTTGCCGCCGTGGTGGATCTCGCACTTCATGTTGAAGCCTTCAGCGAGGTGAGCCAACCTCACCAACGGCGTGATTCCTCCGGTGACCGCGACGTCGCTGCGTAGGATGTCGGTGGCGTACTGCGTGATCCACTGCGTCATGCCGTACACGCGACCGGGCGCGTACTCGGTCGACATGATGGGGATGTCCAGCTTCTCGTGGAGCTTGACGTAGTTGTAGATGTCCTCTTCCACCAACGGGTCCTCGTACCAGTAGTAGTTGAGCTCCTCGATGGCTCGGCCCACCCTCATCGCGTCCTCGTACTGGTACGACCACATCGAGTCGAGCATAAGCTTCATGTCGTCGCCGACCGCCTCGCGCACTGCCTGGGATATCTCGATGTCGAACTTGGGGTCGCCGTGCGGATGGATCTTGTGAGCCTCCCATCCGGCCTCCTTGAAGCTGATCGCCTCCTCCGCGTACTCCTCTTTGGTCGCGTGGAAGGCGGTGCTGGAGTAGACGGGCACGGACTCCTTGCACGTTCCAAGGAGTCTGTGGATGGGCTGCCCGGCGATCTTGCCGTTGATGTCCCAAAGGCAGATGTCGACGGCGCCGATCACGTGCGTCCAGACCGAGCGGTTCATCTTCCACATGTCCCACCAGATGGCGCCAATGTCCTGGGGATTACGACCCATCACCATCGGCTTGATGAACTCGATGAGGCCGGTCACGAAATGGTCGGCGCCCATCCGCGACGATCCGAGGAAGGCGTTGCCGCTGACGCCTCCGTCGGTCTCGACGGTGACGATCCCGAGCTGTCGGGTGTCGCCGAACGTCATGCGTCCGCCCACTGCCCAGCCCTCCGACTTCCAGTTGAACATGTCCACCTTGACGTTGGTTATCTTCATGAAGGGTGTCCTTTCGCCATGGTTATTGCCTGAGTACAGCAGTCGTTGGCGAATATACATCGAAAAGGGGCGATGTTCAACAGCAGGCGCGCCGCGAGGTCGGCGGCGTCTGCGTGTCACGATCTGCTCTCGTCAGGTATGATCGGCAGTGCGGCGAATCAGGTTCAGTCGATTCGGCCGGCTGCCGTCCACCTTCAGACGCGTGCGGCGCTCAACGCACCAGGAGAATGTCGAATTGATAATTGACTCCCACGCATACTGCTTCGGTCCCGCGGACGGTCCGGGAGGGCACGCCTCTGCCGAGGAGCATCTGAGGTGGGTCCAGGCGGGGCAGGCGGGGCACTACCAACCCGCGTTTCGTATTCGCGACCGAGAGCCCGGCACGTCGGAAATCCTGGCGCCCCACGGGAAATGGGACCTGTCGAGCCTAGCCGAGGTCGACTTCCGCATCGACGGCGATGCGGGCAGGGTCGTCTGGACGGTCGATGGCGACGACTACACCAAGCACTACTACCCGCCCGGACTGCGAAACTGTGAGTTCACGCCCGACCACCTGATCAGCGAGATGGACTACGCCGGGATCGATGCTGCGCTGCTCCACACCAACCCGATGCTGGGCCGCGACAGCGCATATCAGGCCGAGTGCGTCAGGCGCTTTCCAGGCCGGCTCTACTCGATGGCCCCCGTCGACGAGTGGCGCATCCGCGACGACACCGACGCCGTCATCCATGAGCTCACGACGGCTGTAACCGAGCACGGCCTTCATGCCATCAAGTTCAACGCCAACGGGTACATGGTTGACCCGGAGCCCTGGAACGACGGCGCGTACAGACCGTTCTGGGAAGCGGCCACGTCGCTCGACGTGCCGATATTCTTTTCGCTGAGCACCGGTCCCTCGGGCGCCAACTGGGAGGCGTCGTCCGAAGCGCGAGACGGCTACCTGAACGAACAGCGCATCCTGATGCGATGGATGGATCGTTATCCCGATAACGTGTGCAGCATCACGCATGGCTTCCCGTATCGCAGCTTCCTGGATGGCGACAGAATCGCGCTGCCTGAAGCCATTTGGGAGCCGTTCCGAAACCCGAACCTGAGCATCGAAGTGTGCTTCCCCGTCCGGATCGGCGACATGTTCGACTTCCCGTATCGAGAGGTCCTGCCGGCTATCGAGGAGATGGTCGACCGCATCGGCGCGGACCGCCTGATGTACGGCACGGACATGCCGTTCCAGAACCGCCACTGCACGTACCGACAGTCACGCGATCACATCGAGAATTACTGCACGTTTTTGAGTGAGGACGACCTGGCTCTCATCATGGGCGGCACAGCGGCACGGGTCCTCGGACTGTAGCATACAAACGTTGGGAATCTGCGCTCAAGTTGTGGCGTCTGACGCTCGACGCTGGCATTATGCAGGCGCCGCAAGTCGATCCTGCAAAAGTGCGCTATTGCTTGCCGGAGGCTAGGCTTCGCACGAAACGGCGCAACACCCATCGCATGAACGTGCTGGGTGCAAGACCTTCCTGGGCCGCGACTCGCTTGAGCACCTCCACATCGTGGCGGGGCAACCTGAGGCTCACGCTGACCAAATTCCGCTCCGGCGCCTCGGGGATCTCCTCAAGGTCTTTAAGCTGCGTAGTGTCTGCGAGATCGAAGAATTCGGCCAACGCCGCCACTTCTTCGGTGTGCGGCGGGAAACTTGGTTCTTGCACGATCACCTCCCGTACCGTTGTCTCTCTCTGCTAGTCATGTCCCGAGCTGTCACCGGCAGCGCCTGTCCCTCGCCCAAGTTCAGGAGAACCACCAACAGGTAACGGCCCGCCTGCGTTCGCCCGTAAACATAGTAAATGTGCCGGGTTCGGTCTCGATTCGAGCGGGGCCCTCGAAAGATCTTCCTGTCCGGATCGTCGAACACCGCCTCTTCGACCTCGTCAGGTGAGAGCCGATGCATGGCGACGTGATCTACTCGATCCGGTCGCCAGAGTAGTCGATTGAACATTCACTTACCGTAATGGATTGTAGCACAAAATGCTACATATGGATACGCCACGCCCGTTGCGGCGGGTCATGTCCGGGTTGCTCTCTTGTCCAGCAACCGGTTGAGAGATGTCTGGCCCTTTCCGGTTTGACGGCCTGCCAGCCGGTCTTCCACGCCGATGTCGTCGACCGGATCGACCCAGCGGATGCCTACGCCTTGTTCGATGAATCGCCAATGATCGTGCTCTGGTTACGTGGTTTGCAGAAGCCTGTGACACCAATCGAACGGCGCCGTTCCGCTTTTCCGAATCGGATCCTCGATTTCACGGAGTCTTGCTGGCGACGGCCACTTTACGTCGCGCTCCGCCACACGAAGCGCTTGGCGGCCGCCAAGCGGGTCACGTCCCGTCAAGTGGT
>DCWO01000119.1 GCA_002328865.1 Dehalococcoidia bacterium UBA2160
TGAAGCCGAGGATGGGCCGCCGCGAGCAGCTTGGCTTCGGCACTGTCAACTTGATCGAAGGAGGGCGCTTTTCTCCCCGATCGAGTCTGGCCTCCGCCCTCAGTCAGCAGGCACACGTCACCGCCTCCCATTCGACAAACGCCCGCGTTCGCAGCAAACGGCGATGAGCCGCCCGGAGCCCGGTCCGCAGGTTCGACACCACTGCCGAATCGTCTCGTAGGTGACCGTGATTCCGCGCTGGGCGAGGAGATCTTCCGCATCACGGAAGCTGAGGCCGAAGCGGTGGTAGAGCCGGACGGCGTGGCTGATAATGTCGGGCGGGAATCGATAGCCGCGATAGCTGAGCAACAGGCTCGTCATCGGCCTACTCTGCCAGCCGAGCCCTCAAGTTGACAATACCGCCGCATCCCCTCAACGTGACGATATCCTCGGGTCTGCGCCCAGCTAGTTAGGAGTCAGGTGAACATTCTCCTGTACAACCCCGACAATGAGGTGACGAACGATTTCATGCCCCATCTGTGGATGTTTGTTCTCGAGGCCCTGACTCCAGACGAGCACCGCGTCTTCCTCATTGACGGTAACGCGATTCGATTGACCGAGGACGGAATCACCGACTTCGTCGAGAAGAATGACATCGAACTGGCGGGCATAGGAGCCATGACGAGAATGGCGGCCAAGGCGTACCGAATGGCGGACGCGATCCGCACCGCTGGGGCAAAGGTCGTGATGGGTGGGCCACACGTGACCAGTGTTCCGGAGGAAGCCCTCGGTCGCGGTTCCGAGCCGAGACACGCCGACGCGGTTGCCTTGGGAGAGGCCGACAATACGTGGCCGACTATCGTTCAAGATGCCGCCAGGAATGAGCTTCGCGAAGTATACCGGTCCATCGACGCGAGCGGAAAGGATCTCAAACCCGAGATCGCGTCGTTCTACCCCGCGATCCCGTGGGAACGGATGGATCTGACGCAGTTTAACCTCCTCGAGAAGATTCCCCGCTGCGGGCGTTTCGTCCTCGAGAAGCTCGGTTGCGGCTGGAAGAGTCTCTACATAATACCGATGGAGTCCGGGCGCGGCTGCCCCTATGGTTGTGACTTCTGCACGGTAACCGGCTTGTTCGGCGAGAGCATTCGCTTTCGGACCAATGACAGTGTCATCGAGGAATTGCTTCGTCTCAAAGCTCACACCAGGGCCGAAAACGGCAAGATTGGCGTGTTCTTCGTCGACGACAATTTCGCAATCAACGTCAAGCGCACGAAATCTCTGTTGCGCGAGATCATTGCCCGTGATGCCATCGTCCCGTGGGTCGGCCAGATCAGTGTCAACCTTCTTCGCGACGACGAGCTGGTCGATCTCATCGTCGCGAGCGGCGGACATATTGTCTTCATAGGACTCGAATCGCTTGACACCGACAACTTGAAGGGAGTGAGCAAGGGCTTCAACAAACCTGCGGAGTACAAGAGTGTCTTGGACCGACTGGCAGAAAGAGGCATCTACACCATCCCGAGCTTCATCTTCGGGATGGACGGCGACAAACCTGGAGTCGCAGAGAATACGCTCCAAGCCGTTCGCGACTGGCCACCGAGCCTACCCGTATTCAGCCTACTGACTCCCTACCCGGCGACGCCACTCTACGACCGCCTCCTGGAGCAGCAACAGTTGATTCGCCCCAAGCACTGGCTGGACTTTCGTGCTTTCACGATGGCCTTCGCTCCAAAGAACATGACCATCGACCAGGCCGCAGCTGAACTTCATCGAGGGTGGAGCGGTTGCTACTCTGCCGCCGCCATCGGTGCGACGCTCGACAAGATCAGGGATCGTCCCTTTCGCGAGCGCTGTATTCTGTTCGTCTCCCTTCTAGCATTTCGCGGAATCTACTTTCCACAGTCCAGTTTCCGGCAGTGGGCCACGCTTCTCTTCCAGAATCGCCGAACGTTGATAAGAATCATACGCGAGGGCTTGGCGGCCCGCCGGGAAGCGACCTCGCGAATGAACTCCTTGACGACGAGACAGGCGCCGGATCGGTCAAGCGGAAGGCCCTAGGACAGTCCAGGACGGCACTGTCAACTTAGCGATGGCAGCGCGGTTCTCCCTCCTCAAATCGCGTGGCCGTCAGTCGTTCAACAGGCGCACGTCACGGTCCCCCATTCAACAAAGGCCCGCGCACGGAGCAAGCGGTGGCAAGTCGACCGAAGCAGATGGCGACCGTCGCGGAAGAGATTCTGCACGACCCCGTGGACCGACGCGAAGCGTTGTAGCTGAGCAGCCGACTTGAAGTGGCGCATTTGGCGTTCGCGCTGCCGGATCGGTTGATGCGACACCTCCGCTCGATTGTTCGCATATCGCCGCGTGCCGTGGACGACGGACGGGATCACCGACCGGTGAGCCGCTCGATAACTCCCGAGCTTGTCCGTAATGAGCCGGCGCGGGACCCCGCCCTGGCGTTTCAGCAACTTCCGCAGTAATCGGATCGCGGCGCGCCGATTCCGACGCGATTGCACGAGGATGTCGATCACGTCGCCATCCTGGTCCACGGCGCGCCACAAATACTGGCGGCGACCCTGAAGCATCACGAACAATTCGTCGAGATGCCACGTGTCGCCCAGCTGACCGCGCCGGCGCCGCAGTCTCCGGGCGTAGACCGGACCGAACCGCTGACACCATTGCCGCACCGTCTCGTAGCTGACCGTGATGCCGCGCTGAGCGAGCAGGTCTTCAACATCTCGGAAGCTGAGCCCAAATCGATGATAGAGCCAGACCGCGTAGCTGATGATTTCAGGCGGAAACCGATAGCCGTGATAGCAGGGTACGTGGCTTGTCATCCGCCTACTCTGCCAGCCGCGGCCTTAAGTTGACAGTGCTCCGCTGATAACCAAGAACTGTTCGAGGGATGCCAGAGAACTGCGAAAGGAAGCCGCGCGTTGGTCGCGTTACGTGGGGGAAAGCAATTTTTCGTAAGTCACCGAGGCGCGCAGACGGTCTTCGGAAATCCCGTAGTAGGTGCGAAGCACGGCCTCGGAATCGACCGAGAGGTGGTAGCCAGCCTTCTCGAGGGCATGACGGGCCTTGTGATTCCCCGCGTACGTCCCGACAACGATCCGAGACACGCCTTGCACCTGGGCCTCAAGATGATCGAGCAGGTGCGAGCCAACGCCCTGGCGCTGGTGTTCGGGCAGAACGTAGGCGTGGCGCAGCAGGGCGACGTCGCGGATGTATTCGAGGCCCATCACCCCTGCCAGGCGCTCACCGAGAAACACCCCCCACCACTTCATCCGCTGACCCTCCGCCTCCCAGTCGGCCGCGGTCATCTCCGGGTCGTGGAACTCAGCCTCCGGCACGAACTCCCGATACCAGTGAGCCGCCGTGTTGATAACTGTTAGCGCGGTGTCGCGGTCTTTCAGGGTGAGCGCACGGATCAAGGGCGCTGTCACCGCAGTCCCTGTCCGTGCTCTTTCAGCAGGGCGCAGGTCGCCAAACACATCGAGATCGCCCGCTAGGATTCCTCGCCGAAGAAAGTCTCGACGCTGGGGGCCACCGCCGGCGCGGGCGACCGCATCCACGCAAACCGCTCGATCGCCCGCGTGACAATACGCTGCCTCGCCTCATCGTCGGGCTCCAACGTCCACACACCGCGCTGCTGGGTGCCACCCAGCGCGATGCCGTCGGACCTCGGCGTGCACCCGTATCCGTAGTCGACCTCCGGCTGTGGCACGAGGAACGTGAGCTGTCCCTTCACCGGCATCAGCTCCTCGTCACCGAACAGCTCGCTCGCACCCAGTCCGGTGCAGTTGACAATGACCGACTCGTCGAGCGTCATGAGGTCGCGCGGCGTGTCGAACTTGCGGATGACCGTGCGCGCACCAAACAGGTGGGCCTCCCGTAACATCGCCTCGAGATAGAGTGACGGCTCGATCTTCATCGACGTCCGGCGCGAGGCGAAGCGCGTCGGGAACGGGTGCTCCCCCGGATAGAGGATTTCACGGCTCGCGCGCATGCGGGCGGGCATCAGCCGCGCGCCTTCCCGCTCGAACCGCGCCTCGGTCTGCGCGGTGGGCAATTCGTCCATCGTGCCGTAGCTGTCCATCCACGTGATGCCGAAGCCAGAGCCGGCCAGGAGCTGAAGCTGCCGGTAGGCAATCTCGATCGCACGCCCGAATTGCGCCTCCCACGCCGGCGTGAAGCCCCGACCCGACACGAGGCCGGAGGTCGGTGAAAAGACGCCCAAGGCCATGTTCGAGGTGGTATCGGGCGGGACCGCCATCGTGTAGATCGTCACGTCGAAGCCGCGGCGCTGCAGCTGTCGCGTCGCGGCCAGGCCGACGGCGCCCGATCCGAGGACGGCGGCGCGACGATCGCCCGAGGCAGCCTCCAGGGCCAGATCGGCGGCCAGTGCGCCGGTGCCCCAGGACAGCGAGAGGCCGGAACCACCGTGACCATAGTTGTGGACCACCGTCTTCGCATCCAGTTTCTCGAGCCGCAGCATGAACCCTGACGGGCGGTGCGGGCGCAGGCCGACCGTGGTCCGGATGACGCGGTCCCAGGACGCTCTGATCGGCGCCAGGGCGAGCATCGGCCGAGACGGCCTCGCTGCTGGCGGTGTCCGGGTGGCACAGCCCCCGAGGCCGAGGCCGACCGCTGCCATGCCGCCGGTCTTGAGCAGGCTTCGTCGATCCATGAGAGACCTCCTGTATGTGGGACCACATCATAGGCTTCGAGCCCCTTAACGCCAACCCCCGGTAGTGGGTCAGCGTGAAACTGCCCCACTACCAACCGCCGGGTCGCACGTCGCGCTGTCACCTCGTTAGTGGCGCTCCTACTGTTACACTGAAGCACCTCGTCATGGGCGAACCGCACCCTGACCGGCACCGGTCGGCCGTCGCAGGCTGCCGCCTCACGCTCGGCCTGAGATCGCCAAAGCCCCGCCCACTTCACGCCTGCCTGCTCGTGGCCCTGGGCCTCTGCGTCATGGAGGCGGAGGCCGCCGGACAGGAATCGACGGTCATCCCGGCCGCGGCGCGCCACGAAGCTGGCCCCGCGGTGCCGTTCGACGTGAGCACACCCCAGACTCCCGGCGCGCGATCCGAGCGGGCGGCCTCGAGTCAGCCCCTGGACATTGAGGCGGCGCTCGACGCGCTCGCGCGCCGTCTGGCGGCGGCCCTGCCTCTGGGTGCAGAAGGTGACAGATATGCCCTTCGGATCGATCTGATCACGCTGGAAGGACGACCGCGTGTGCCCGACGAGTCGCCCGGCGCGAGCCAAGCGACAGTCACCGAGAGCCAGGACATGCTCGGAGTCTTCATCGAGACGGCGCTCGCGGCGAAACTGGTGTCGACCGGCGTCGTGGTGCTCTCTTCCGACGCCGGAAGCTACGTCAGCGGGAGCTACTGGCTGGGCGGGTCGGACACGATTCTCGTCCGAGTGTTCTTGGTGGACGCGCAGGGACACACGGTAGCAGCCGCTTCGCAGGCCGTCCAAACGGCGACCATCGCCGAGCGGTATCTGCGCCATGTCAATCAGCTCCGGGCAGGCGGCCTGGTGATGCGTAACTCAGCGCAAGGCGATCCGGCGAGGGTGACGGTCACTCCTCCGCCTCCCGCGGGCCCACCCGGTGGCACCAACGACGACGGGTCGGCGCGCATCGTCGACAGCCCGCCGCCGCCGGTGCCACCGGCCATGGTGGCGCGTGACGGGCAGGATCGAGCGACGCTCCGGGCGGTGCGCCTCGACGCGCCGCTCATCGTCGACGGCCGTCTGGACGATCGGGTGTACGACACCGTGCCGGCCGTCGGCGGCTTCATTCAGCAGGAACCGGACGAAGGCGAGCCGGCGACCGAGGCGACAGACGTCTGGGTCTTCTTCGATGACCAGAATGTGTATATCTCGGCGCGCTGCTGGGACAGCCAGCCGTGGCGTATCGTGACGAACGAGCTGCGCCGCGGGAACGTGGGCATCGCGCGCGGGGACAATCTCACGGTCGTCCTGGACACGTTCTACGACCGGCGGAACGGCTACTTCTTCCAGACCAACCCGATGGGCGGGGTGTACGACTCGCTCGTGACCGACGAGCGCACCGAGAACATCGACTGGGACACGGTCTGGGAGGTCCAGTCGGCTCGCTTCGACCAGGGCTGGAGTGTCGAGATCGCGATTCCCTTCAAGTCGCTGCGCTACGCGGGCGCCGGTGAACAGGTCTGGGGCATCAACTTCCGCCGGATCGTCGAATGGAAAAACGAGATGTCGTACTTGAATCCGGCCCTGGCGTCCTACGCCCGAGTGGCGATCATGAAATTCTCATCCGCCGCGACGCTGGTCGGCCTCGAGGCCCCGTCGACCTCCACGAACCTCGAACTGAAGCCCTACGGCATCTCCCAGGTGACCACCGACGCCGCCGCCACCCCCGCCCTCTCGAACGAGCTGACCGGCGACTGGGGATTCGACGCGAAGTATGGGCTCACCCGAGGGCTCATCGCCGACTTCACGTACAACACCGACTTCGCACAGGTCGAGGTGGACGAGCAGCAGGTCAACCTCACGCGCTTTAATCTCTTCTTTCCCGAGAAGCGGCAGTTTTTCCTTGAAGGGCGGGACATCTTTTCATTCGGTGGCACCAGCCCGCGATTCTCTGGCCTCACGCCGGCCGGCGACGCGCCCATCATCTTCTTCTCCCGTCGCATCGGGTTGAGTGAGGGGCGATCGATCCCGATCCTCGGCGGCGGGCGCGTCACCGGGCGCGCCGGGCCGTACACGATCGGCGCGTTGAGCATTCAAACCGACGACGATCTCGAGATCGGCGTGGAGGAGACGAATTTCTCGGTGCTCCGGCTAAAGCGGAATGTCTTCAGCCGCAGCACCATCGGCGTCATCGGCACGCATCGCTCGCAATCGCTGGAGGGGCCCGGCTCGAATCAAGCCTTCGGCGTGGATGGCGCATTCGCTTTCTTCTCAAATCTGTTCATCGACACCTACTACGCGCGGACGCGCACCGACGATCAGTCAGACCACGACACCAGCTACCGGGCGAACCTGGAGAACCGCGGCGACCGCTACGGCTTCGAGTACGAGCATCTCCGGGTCGAGCGCAACTTCAACCCGGAGATCGGCTTCATGCGACGCCGGGATTTCCGCCGGCACTTCGGCAAGCTGCAGTTCACGCCGCGGCCGGCCGCGAACGGCGTCGTGCGCAAGTACCGGTTCGAGGGAAGCTTCGACCATTTCACGGGCGACTCCACCGGCCTGCTCGAAACCCGCGAGGCCAAGGCGCGGTTCGGAATCGATTTTCAGAACAGCGACCGATGGACCCTCGACTACACCCAGCAGTTCGAACTGCTCACCGAGCCGTTCGAAATCTCGCCGGGCGTGACCATCCCGGTCGGGGGCTACAGTTTCGAGGACGTGCGGACCACCTACACGATCGGCGCCGGCAAGCAGCACGGGATTTCTGGGCGGGTGAGCGCGCGTACCGGAAGCTTCTTCACCGGCGACCGGACCGATGTGGGCTACACGGGTCGGGTACGACTGAGCTCGCGGCTTGCGTTCGAGCCAAGGATCTCGACGAACTTCATCGCCCTCTCCGAAGGCTCGTTCACGACCCACATCGTGGGTGTGCGCGCCATCTACACGATGTCGCCCCGGATGTTCGTCGAGGCACTCACCCAGTTCAACTCATCTGCCGACTCACTCGGCGTCAACATCCGCTATCGCTGGGAGTACACGCCGGGCAGTGATCTGTTCGTCGTCTATACCGAGGGCCGAGACACCGAGAGCGACCCCGTGCCTCGCCTGGAGAATCGCGGCCTCGCGATCAAATTCACGAAACTGTTTCGATTCTGACGGTGACCCAAGACCCAACTCTCGTACCCCGCTTGAGGTGGCCGCGGATCCGAATGTTGGTGGACCTCTGTTGAGGTCAGCACGACCCTCGGCTTCGTTGGCCGATGCCCCCTCGCTTGGTCACCGGCTCCCTTGCAGATGAGCGGTTATCACCCTAGCGGGGTGATAACCGATGAAATGCCAGAACATGCTCTAGAACTAGGGTTCAATCGGTCAATTAAGAGGCGAACCGACGGTCGGAATATAACCGTCTTGTGATAACCGATCCACATCGGGCCTTCTAAGCCGAGGGTCCCAGGTTTGAATCCTGGCGGGCGCGCCATTTCCGCCAAGGAAACAGCCGTTTTCGGGTCACCGAAATCCCTTGCCTCCCGTCCTGCCGGGGCATAGAGTCCTGAGGTAACGCGACAATTCATTTCCCAAGGAAGTGCCTATGAGAGTACGAACCCTTGGCGCAGCGCTGGTTGCGACGGGTCTCGTCGGAGTGTGTCCGGCCTACGGACAGGACGAGTGTCCGGTGGGAAGCCCGGAAGTCCTCGTCCGCGGCATCATTCCGGTGACCGGGGACGGCCCCTTGTGGGTCGGGGTGGCCGGCGGCGAACTCGACTGGGCCGGGCCCAACGACGGCGTCACGGTGGTCTGGGTCCGTGACTACGAGGTTCGGGGAGCGGTCTTGATCTCGGGTGCGAATCGGGGAAGCGGAGAAAGAGCTGGCTTTGCAGACACCGCGTCGGCGCTGGGTACACGCAATGAGCGGTATCGCCTAGAGAATCTTGGATTTCAGCCAAACAGCATCTCTCAAGCTGACCTTCGTCGCTATTCGTTTCATCGAGGTGCCGTCTTCTTTCCGGAGCCGGGCTGTTACGAGATCACGGCCCAGGTAGGGCGCGAGACAGCAACGCTCTACTTGAACGTCGAACAACCGTGAAGGAGCGTGGGCACGCGCCGTCACCGACCGTACCCGTGACTACCGTCAGGGGAGGACGCCGATGTTCAAGAACCTTCGTCGCTGCGTCGTCGGGCCGTGCGCAACCGGGGGAGCAATTGCCCTGCTGACCCTCCTCCAGGCCGGCTGTGGTGGGGACACTGTCACCGAGAGCGGCACGGACCAGATCGGCATCGAGGTATCGACGCTGAGGGTCACGATCGAAAACAGGTCGGGTCTCGGCTTGAGGAACGTCAGAGCCGTGATCGAGCCAGCCGGCATACAGAAGACCGGCTACACGGCGCTCGTCGGCGAGGTGGGAAGCGCGCAGAGGCGTCCCATCTCCCTCGGTGACTTCCGCGCGGAAGATGGCACGCCGTTCAGCGCGCGGGCGGTCCAGCCCAGCGCTGTTCGAGTCACCGCCGTGGACATGAACGGCCAGCAGTACGAAGCCGTTGTGCCCTGGTAGCGGTAAAGAAGCTAGTCGTGCACTCGGCGAGTCGCGCGTGCTCCCAGTCTGTGCGCTCAGCCTCCTGGCGACGACGCTGGTCTGCCGTGACTCCGCCGCCCAGTCTGAATCGGTATCTTCCCAGCTCATAGAAACGCGGATTCTTCCCCAGCACGTCAGCGAACGTGAGTAGCTCCAGGCTCGCGACCGCAGCATCCAAGCAGCTCTACCCGACGAATCGAACCTCCGCCACGGGAATAGGGTTTGCACGGTGATCAAAGGGACCGGAGGCGCTTGTGTTCGGGCTCGCGGCGGTTGTGACCCTGGCGGTCTCGTTGTGAGGGGCACGTTCTCGAGAGGAGAACACCACGAAAGCAATCGTCCAGGACAGGTACGGCTCGGCGGATGTCCTGAAGCTGCAGGACATTCCCAAGCCGGTCGTCGCGGATGACGAGGTGCTCGTGCGAGTGCGCGCGGCTTCTGTCCATCCAGATGTCTGGCATGTCCTGACGGGCCTGCCCTACGTCCTGCGCATGATGGGCGCCGGGCTACACAAACCCAAGAACCCTGTGCCGGGAACGGATCTGCCGGGACCGTCGAGTCGGCTGGCAGGAATGTGACGCGGTTTCAACCAGGTGACGAGGTATTCGGTGAGACGATCAGAGGCTATCAGTGGGTCAATGGGGGCGCGTATGCCGAGTATGCGGCTGCTCCCGAATGCGCGTTGGCGATGAAACCGGCCAACGTCACGTTCGAACAAGCCGCGGCCGTACCCGCCTCCGCGCTCATAGCACTCCCGGCCCTTCGCGGTGAGGGAAAGATTCAGGCGGGCCAGAAGGTTCTGGTCAACGGTGCCGCGGGTGGCGTGGGCGCCATTGCCGTTCAAATCGCCAAGGCGTTCGGAGGAAGTGTGACTGGCGTGGACAGCACGAGCAAGCTGGACCTGGTCCGGTCACTCGGCGCGGACCGGGTGATCGACTACACCCAGGAGGATTTCACCCAGCGTGACGAGCGCTACGATCTCATCATCGACATTCCGGGGAACCACTCGCTCTCAGCCTGTAGACGCGCACTCGCCCCCGACGGGACCTACGTGCTCATCGGGCACGACAATTACGGCGCCGGGATGCGCCGTTGGGTGGGACTCCTGCCTCGCATGCTCAGGCTGATGGCGATGTCACTGTTCGTGAGCCAGCTGCCGGACGTGCGCGTTTCGATGCCAGACAAGGAAGCATCGATGGCTCTCCTGAAAGAGCTCCTCGAAACCGGAAAGCTCGCACCGTTCATCGACAGGACCTTCGCGCTGAGCGATGTTCCCGACGCCATCCGCTATCTGCAGGGGGGACAGGCGAAGGGAAAGATCGTCATCACCGTCAAGGGCTCCGCCGATCGCGGAGAAAGTACAGGGCCACAACAGAGCTAGCCCGAGCCTCTGGGGTTCCTTGCGAAAGTTGGGGCTCGACGTCGCACCGATCCTCGGCTTGTTCTGTTAGCATTTGGCGATTCAGGCGCCGCAGGGACAACGCTGAGAGACCACCCAGTTCAGGCACGTATCCTGCCCAGAAATGCCACGCCGTAGTCCCGGCTCTGCTCGTCCGACACACGACGCCGCTGGCGCATTTGCATCTCCTCCGCATCCACTCGTCCGTGTCGGGTCCGTCCTGCTGCTGCTGTTCGTGTTTCTGCTCGGTGTTAAGGGTCTCGGTGATGGATTCAAGCTCCTCGGCAGTGATCTGCTGGAGGCATTCTTCGAGACGACCGCCAATCCGTTCATTGGCCTGATCGTCGGCGTGCTGGCCACGACGCTGGTCCAAAGCTCGTCGGTGTCGACGTCGATGATTGTCGGGCTCGTCGCGGCACCGGAGAATCCGTTACCACTGGCCAATGCCGTGCCGATGATCATGGGCGCCAACATTGGGACCACGGTCACGAACACGATCGTGTCGCTCGCGCACATGGGCCGTCCCAACGAGTTTCGCCGCGCGTTTGCGGTGGCGACGTGCCACGACTTTTTCAACTACATGAGTGTCGCGGTCCTCCTGCCGCTGGAGCTGACCACTGGCTTCCTTCGGCGCACAGCCACCCTGCTGGCGACATCGCTCGAAGGCGCCGGCGGGGTCCAGTACCAGAGCCCGCTGCGGGGCGCGTTGTCCGTCGGGATGGCGCCCATCGAGAGGCTGGGTGAGGCGTTGTTCTCCAGCGAGGGCGGGCTCGCCACATATCTCATCGCGGTCAGTGCCGCCTTGATCTTCGTGGCGCTGACCTTGCTCGTCCGGGTCATGCGGTCGGTCGTGCAGAGTAGGGTCGAAACGTTCATCACGGGCGTGCTGGGCTCGAGTGCCATGCTGTCGATCCTCGTGGGAGCCATCGTGACCGTGATGGTCCAGTCCAGCTCGATCACGACGGCGCTGCTCGTGCCGCTGGCAGGCGCAGGCCTGCTGCGCCTCGATCAGGCGTTTCCGATCACGATCGGGGCGAACATCGGCACCACCGTGACGGCCCTGGCGGCGGCGCTGGCCCTGTCCGGCCCCAACGCGATAGCCGGCGTCGAGATCGCCGTCATCCACTTGCTGTTCAATCTCAGCGGCACGATACTGGTGTACCCGATACCTGCCGTTCGCCGCGTGCCGGTGCGCGCGGCCACGCGTCTGGCCGAGGTGGCGGTTGGATCACGGAAGGTAGCGGTGCTGTACGTCGCCTTACTGTTCTACGGCGTGCCGGCGCTGCTGATATTCCTGTCGAGGGTTCTGGGGTAGGTCGGAGGCCATATGCTCAGTGAACTGCTCAGCATTTTTCGAGCCGACAATCCGCTGCATACGATGGGCGAGAACTTCGCCGACATGCTGAAGATCGCCTGCCGCATGACGCTGTCGGCCGGGGAGATCTACTTCGGCGGCAAGGCGTCGGCCGAGGAGCGCACGGCCATCTACGACGACGACGTTCGGGTCAACAAGCTCGAACGGAGCATTCGAAAGAAGGTCGTCGCCCATCTGTCGATGGAGGGGACGTCCGCCGACGTTCCGTACTCGCTCTTGCTCATGAGCTTGGTGAAGGACGTCGAACGCATTGGGGACTACGCGAAGAATCTGTCCGAGGTGATCGACATCCGGTCGGCACCGCTACCTGACGACGAGATCACGCAAGAACTGCAGGAACTCCGACACCATGTCGAGGCATCTTTCAGGGTGACATTTGACGTGTTCGCGTCATCCGACCGTGAACGGGCGACGCAGATGATACAGCAGGGCCGTGATGTGGCGCATCGATGCGAGGCGCTCGTCGGGCGGATCAGCCGATCCAGCTACGATCCTTCCGTGACGACGGCGCTCGTGCTGGGCACCCGCTACTACAAGCGCATTGGTGGGCACGTGCTCAACGTGCTGTCGAGCGTCGTGATGCCGCTGCACAAGGTCGACTACTACGACGAGGACGAGATCCAGAAGTTGTCGAGCTGATTGAACCTCAGCTCGTCGAGCTTTGTGCGATCCTCGGCCTCGTGAACCGAGGTGCACTTCACTCTTCCCCACCGGGCTCACTCTCTCCGAAGCATCTCCACAAGACTGATCCGGGTGGCCCTCCAGGCAGGAAGCACGCATGCGAGCACACCCACGAGACCGAGAAACAAGACAGCACTCGCATACGTTGCGGGATCGAGGGGCTGTGTCTCGTACAGGAGCTGTTGAATGAGACGTGATGCCCAGTAGGCTCCAATGACGCCCAGCAGCAAGCCGACCCCAACCAACGTCAAGCCTCTCCTCACGACCGATCCAAGCAGTGTGAGATTCGTGGCTCCCAGTGCCAGCCGGATGCCGAACTCGTTGGCCCGCTGACGGACGTGATAGGCGAGCACGCCATAGAGCCCGATGGCGGTCAGCGCCAGGGCCACGCCAGAAAAAATGCTCAAGGACAGGATCACGATCCGGAAGTCACCCAGAGCGTCATCGACGATTGAGCGCATCGTGGCCGGATTCGAAAAAATGGCGTTGGGGTCCTGCTGTCGCAGGAGGTTTTCGATCGGTCCCACGAGAAGGTTCGGGTCGCTCGATGTGCGAACGGCCACCTGTCCTCGTGTGTCCCCAACTTGAAATCCCGCCATGTAGAGCGCCGGGTCGGGGGCGTCTTGCAGCCGGTTCAAGCGTGCATCGGCCACAACCCCTATCACCTGATAGGGCTCGTCGCTCCATCCGATCTTCACCATCTGGCCGATAGGATCACGATCGACGAAGAGACTCCGAACGACGGCTTCACTGATCACGACGACCTGGGGAGAACCGGGAACATCTCTGTCCGACACGTCACGTCCCTCGAGGAGAGGAATCTTCATCGTGTCGAAATAGCCTGGAGGCACCCACCGGGCCATCGCCATGAAGCGATTGGCCGCAGACGGACGGGGTTGCCCGGCAAGCCAGATCTGCCAGTCCATCCAGGGGCTCAGAATGGGCAGCTTGTTGATGAAGGTCGCGGAGACCACGCCCGGCTGGGCGTTGATGTCCTCGAGAAGAGTATCGAAGAACAGGTTCCGTTCTTCTGGTGTCGGATAATCTTCCGTCTGAATCTGAACAGTGCCGGAGAGGAGCTGATCGGCATTGAAGCCCAATTCCACGGTTGTCAGATGCATCAGGCTACGGATCAGAAGCCCCGCTCCGATCAGGAGCACGATGGAGACGGCCACCTGGAAGACCACGAGTCCGCTGCGAAGCCGCGTGCTGTGGAGGCCTTCTGACGAGCGTGTCCCGGCGTTGAGTTGCTGCGATGGATCCACGGCGGTGCCCCGAAACGCAGGAACGACACCGACGACCACTCCGGTCGCGACCGTCAGCGCGAGGGCGAAGCCAAGCGTCGCCGCGTCGATGGCGGGGGCGATTCCCGTACTCCCCATCGGCAGCAGTTCTACAAGGAGATCTTGAAACCAGTAGGCCAGGGCAATACCCACGATGGCGCCAGCCATGGCGAGCATCACGCTCTCGGTGAGAAGTTGGCGGACCAAACGTTGCCTCGGAGCCCCCAAGGCAGAACGCATCGCCATCTCCGACAGGCGTTGCTGCCCGCGAGCCAGAAGAAGACCCGCGACGTTACCGCACGCGATGAGCAACACCAACACCGTCGTGGCCATGAGCAGGAGCAGACTCACGCGCACTCCTTGCACCATGGCCCCGTGGAGGCCCATCAGATGGAGCCCTTTGTCCGTGTTCGTGTCGGGATATTGCTGCTCCAAACTACGTGAGATGACATCGACGTCGCTCTGCGCTTGTTGTGCGGAGACGCCTGGCATCAGCCGGCCCAGGATGCTGAAGGAGTGGGAATCTCGTTGTGTCTCGAACGGATCGTCCCGGTCGATCAGGCGCCACAGGTCGACCTCGTGCAGGAATCTGAACGCTCGCGGCATCACGCCCACGATCGTGTAGGGCGCGCTGTCCAGATTCACGGTCGTGCCCACGGCATCAGGGGACCCGCCGAATCGACGCTGCCAGAAGCCATCACTGATCACGATGGTGCTGGATTGCCCCTGCTGTTCTTCCGGGGCGAAGTGCCGACCGACCGACGGAGGCACGCGCAGGAGAGGAAACACGTTCCAGGTCACAAACATCGCCCGAACCAGCTCCGGCCGTGCGCCGCCGGTGAGGGTCTGTTGAACCGTGTTGTCCGAGAACTGGCCGAGGTCTTCGAAGGACCGGTTGAGCTCTCGATAGTCGAAGTAGTCGGGTGTGGAGACGGGCCCGGCCGTCTGACCGTCGCGCGTCTTGAGACCGACCATTAGCCGGTCGGGATCCTCGAACGGGATCTGCCGCAGAAGGAGCGTATTGATGGTGCTGAAGAGTGCCGTGGTGGCCCCGATGCCCAGGGCGAGGGTCAACACGGCCACCGCGGCGAACCCGGGGTTCCGGGCCAGTATGCGCGCGCTGTAGCGCACGTCCTGCCCCAGCTCATCGAACAGGCGCAAGCCTCGCGCCTCGCGGCATTCCTCTCGCACGCGCTCGACACCGCCGAACGCCACGCGCGCGCGCCGAGCCGCCTCGTCGCGGGGCACGCCCGAGCGCACTAGGTCCTTTTCGTACGCATCAATGTGGAAGTGGACCTCATCGGCCATCGTCTCCTCGAATCGGTCTCGCCGGAAGAGCGCGTCCACGAGCGAGCGAAGACGGTGGAGCATGTCAGATCTCGTCCGGGGTGGCCTCGAGCGCCGCGGCGATGGCGGACGCCAAGCGGTTCCAGCCCGCCGTCTCGTCTCGAAGGCGCTTTCGGCCTGCCGGCGTGACCGTGTAGTACTTCGCCTTCCGCTTGTTCTCGCTCTCACCCCACCTCGCGGTGAGCAGACCCTGGTGTTCGAGCCTGTGAAGCGCTGGGTAGAGGGACCCTTGTGGAATCTGTAAGGCGTCCTTCGAAATCTGTCCGATGCGTAGCAGCACGCCGTAGCCATGCAGCGGCTTCAGGGACACCGCCTTGAGAATCAGCATGTCGAGGGTGCCGGGGAGAAGGTCAGCGGTCTTATCCATCAGTGAGGCTCTCCTAGTCTCACTGGGAGTATAGAGCGCACTCTCCTAGCCTGTCAAGGAGAGTCGTTGCTGCCTCGCACCACTGACCTGACCCTGAGGAGAGCTACCGACTCGCCAGCCTCTTCATCGCCTCGGCAACGTCGCGGTCCGCGGCGAAGGCACTGAAACGCAGGAACCCCTCGCCCGCCGGTCCGAAGCCGACGCCAGGTGTCGTGACAACGTGGGTCTGTTCCAGAATCCTGTCGAAGGCCTCCCAGGACGAAAGCCCCGGAACTCGTGCCCAGAGGTACGGGGCATGCGCTCCGCCATAGACCTCGTAGCCCAAGGTGGTGAGCGTTTCACGAATCAGGGCGGCACGACTCAGGTAGCCATCAATGGTTGCTCGACAGGCATCGAGCCCCTGGTCTCCGAGCACCGCGATTCCACCGTGCTGGATGATGTTCGACGCGCCATCGAAGAAGCTGATCTGCATCTGCTCCCAGTCCGGGTAGAGTGGTTTCCCGCCACGATAGGTCAGCTCATGGGGCACGATGGTCCAGCCGAGCCGGGCGCCGGTGAAGCCGGCGAGCTTCGAGAACGAGCCGAGCTCGATCGCGACCCTGCGGGCTCCGTCCAGTTCATAGATTGACTTGGGAATCGCGTCGTCACGGACGAAATCTCGATAGGCCGCATCGAAGAGGAGAATCGATTCGTTGGCTCGAGCGAAGTCGACCAGCTGCTGCAGCTGCTCCCGGCTGCTCGCTGTCCCGGTCGGGTTGTTGGGCGAGCAGAAGAAGATGAGATCGGTCCGAGGCGTGCTGGCGAGGTCGGGAAAGAAGCCGTTCTCCGGCGTGCACTTGAGATAGGTGACCCCCTGGTAGTGGCCACTGCTCTCATGAAAGGCTCCAGTCTGGCCCACGACGACTCCGGCGAACAGGTAGTTGGGATACGCAGGATCGGGAACCGCGATGGAGCACCCGCTGCCAAGCAGTAATTGCATCCGGCCGAGCGCCGGGCAGGCACCGTCGCCGACATAGACCTCGTCGGGGCTGACGCGACCTCCATACAGTCGACTCGCAATGCGTCGTTGCAGTTCGGGAAGGCCGAATCCTTCGTTGTAGCCCCTGTAACCCTCCGGCGTCGACATCGCCGCCGCCGCCTCGCCGATCGCCTGAGCGACGACCGGCGCTATCGGCGCGGTCGTATCGCCAACCCCGAGGCTGATGACCCAGGCCTCCGGGCAGCGCTGCTCCAGCAAGCTCTTGCGGCGAGCGATCTCGCCAAAGAGATAGTCGGCATGCAGCTTCTCGACATGGGGATTGCGGTCAACCATTCATGGCCTCGGCGTGGGACGCCGCATCGTATCGCAGGGGGACCCGCCTGACCATCGCGCCGTGACGAACATGGTCAAGATGATCGGCCTGCCGGCATGGTAGGATGCGCGGCGCACGAGTCGATGTCCGTTCCCTCACGTATCCGGCGACGCGATCTGGTGGCCCTGACGGTCACCGTCCTCTGGTCCGTTGTGTCCTTTCTTCCGGCTTGGCGCGAGCCGGAGATCGGGGGGGTCGCGATCCTCGGCTGGATGATGGCGGTCCTGATGGTGCTGGCTCCGGTCGCATCACTCATGGCGCTGCTGGGCGGGCGGCGCTAGCAGATGCTCGTCGAGCGAGCCCTCGTCGGGCTGTATCTCGCCGGCTGCATCACCATCGGCATCATCGCCTCGCGACGGGCCCTCTCCTCCAGGGACGAGTACTGGGTTGCCGGACGTCGTGTGGGCACGGTCGTCAACGCCATGGCCCTGATGGCCAGCCTGGCGAGCGGCGGGTCGATCATCGGGGTGATGGGCCTAGCCTACGCTCAAGGCATTCCGGCGACGCTGGCGCTCTTCACGGGGTCCGTGGTCGGGTTCTCGATCGCGGCCTTTCTCGTGGCCGGCCAGCTTCGGCGGTTCGGCAAGTACACGATCACGGACTTCCTGACCTTCAGGTACCCGCACAAGATCGTCGCCTACCTCGTGCCGATCTTCATCGTCGTCGCGTTCCTGATCTACATCGTCGCGCAGTTGAAAGCCGCTGGCATCACCGCGGTCGTCTTGCTGGGGATTCCGTACGAGACCGCGCTGGTCCTCGCCTGTGTCGTGTTTATCGCCTACGTCTCGATTGGCGGCATGACGGCCATCACCTGGACGGACGTTGTCCAGGGCTCGCTGATGCTGGTCATCGTGGTCGGCGCGGCCGTCTTCGTGATGCTCCGGGAGGGCTCGCCGGCAACGCTCCTCGTGCAGGCGACGTCGAGCTATCCCGAGTTGGGGCAGGTGACCCAGCACCCCGTGTCGATGTACCTGGGTAACTTCATCATCTGGGCAACGGCCATCCCGGTCATCCCGCACATCGTGATGCGCGTGCTCTCCGCGAAGGATCCTGTCGCCGCCAAGCTCTCGCTCAACATCGCGATGCTCGCCTTCGGCGTGCTGATCCTGACGGCGGTCTTCACGCTCGTGCCGCTCGGCAAGACGATGTTTCCCGGCCTGACCGATCCGGACCAGGTGTTCCTCAACATCATGGCGGAGCAGTTTCCGCCGGTCGTGCGTGGCGCCGCGGTTGCGGCCGTCCTGGCGGCCGTGATGTCGACGACTGATGCGCTGTTGCTGGCGTGTAGCTCGGCAATCGCGCACGACATCCTGGGCGGCGTCGTCGGGCGCTTGAGTAGCCGGGGACAATCGGCGGTTCGCATCGGATCGGCCTGGGGCATCGGAATCGTCGCCATGTTCCTGGCACTCTCGCCGCCGGAGCTGATCACCGAGTTCTACACGGCTGGCGTCGGTCTACTCAGCGCCAGCCTCTTCGTCCCGACCGTCTTCGGCCTGTGGTGGAGCAAGGCGAATCTCACGGGAGGCATCGCCGCACTCGTGGTTGGCGCCGCGATCTACGTCGTCGTGCTGCTTGGGGTCGTGCCGATTGGCTACGCACCCATCGTGATCGCGCTTCCCGCCAGTGCCATCGCCATGATGGTGGGCGGGATCCTCGGCGCGGCCGAGACGGAGGCCATGCTGCACCGGGTGGGCGCGCTGCACGGGGGAGAGTAACCCCCTCTTCGACGCGGTCACGTGGCGGCCCCGGATGCGTGATCCTCAGCGTCTCCTGCGTCCGCCCAGGTCATGACATGAGCGGAGGCCAGCTTATAATCATCATGTCGCATCGCCGTACGTCCGTTCATCCACGTCTGGTGGAGGTCTGTCATGATGCCCATTCTCATCCCTGTGACCCTGCTGGTCTTCGTCGTCGCGCTGGCCGCGATGGTGGTGGGGATCTTCAACAAGCTCGTCACGTACAGGAATCGCTACAAGAACGCGTTCGCGCAGATCGAGGTCCAGCTCAAGCGGCGCTACGATCTGATTCCGAATCTCGTGGAAACCGCCAAGGGCTACATGCAACATGAGCGCGAGACTCTCGAGGCGGTGATCAGTGCCCGGAATCAGGCCGTCGGCGGCTTGCAGAAGGCCGCCCAGGATCCCGGTAACGCGGATGCGATCCGCGGCCTGGCGGGCGCCGAGGGCCTGCTGACCGGCGCCATGGGCCGGCTGTTCGCGCTGGCTGAGAGCTACCCGGACTTGAAGGCGAATCAGAACATGATGCAGCTCAGCGAAGAGCTGACATCGACCGAGAACAAGGTCGCGTTCGCGAGACAGGCCTTCAACGACGGCGTGACCACCTACAACACGTACCGACAGACCTTTCCCACCGTCATGTTCGCCGGCATGTTCGGACACGCACAGGACGCCGCGTTGCTGGAGTTCGATAGCGATCGCATTCAAGAGGCGCCCAAGGTCTCGTTCTAAGAATGGCGACAGACTTCTTCGAGCGTCAAGACATCGCCAGGCGGAACACGGGCCGCCTGGTGTTCTTGTTCGTGCTCGCCGTGCTGGCGATCATGGTTTCGATCGACCTGCTGCTTGCAGCTACGATGGGCTACCTGAGTCGAGATCCCGCGACCGGGGCGATCGACTGGTCGGTCGCTGGCGACCTGCAGCTGGCTGGCATCGCCGTTGTGGGCACGTTGGTTGTGGTGGGCGGCGGATCCCTGTTCAAGATCGCGCAGCTCAGGGGCGGAGGTCGGGTCGTCGCGGAGGAACTCGGCGGTCGGCGACTCAGCCCCGACACCTCGCTTCCGACCGAGCGACAGCTCTTGAACGTCGTCGAAGAGATGGCGATCGCGTCCGGCACACCCGCGCCGCCGGTCTACCTGCTGGACGCGGAAGAAGGGATCAATGCCTTCGCGGCAGGGTTCACGATCGACGATGCCGTGATCGGTGTGACACGCGGCGCGGTCGAGCGGCTGCCCCGCGAGGAGCTGCAGGGCGTGATCGCGCACGAATTCAGCCACATCCTCAACGGAGACATGCGTCTCAACATCCGATTGATCGGGCTTCTGAACGGGATCCTCATCATCGGCATGCTGGGCTACTTCATGTTGCGGGTCACGGCCTTTTCGGGGCACCGGCGGTCGAGCCGGGACGGCAATTCGATGCCCTTGATGGCACTCGGAGCGGGCCTGATGGTGGTCGGTTTCTTTGGTACGTTCTTCGGCAATCTGATCAAGGCGGGAGTCAGCCGTCAGCGCGAGTTTCTGGCGGACGCCTCGGCTGTGCAGTTCACCCGCCAGCCGGCAGGCCTCGCGGGCGCGCTGAAACGGATTGGCGGATTCCAGAGCGGTTCGGCGGTCCAGAGCCCGAACGCGCCAGAAGCCAGCCACATGTTTTTCGGCCGAGCCACATCCGGCCTCAGCGGACTGTTTGCCACCCATCCTCCGCTCGCTGAGCGTATCCGGAAACTCGAGCCATCATGGACCGGCCAGTTTGCCGAGGCGACTCCTGTCCTGGCCCCACAGCCTGCCGCCGCCGGGGTCGCCGGATTGGCGGGCTCTGAGGCTGAAGCGGTCCGTCGGGGCGCCGCAGGGAGCGTGGCAAGCGCCGTCGACCAGATTGGACAGCCGAGCACCGCTCATCTTCAGTATGCCGCGACTCTTGTCAAGGGCCTGCCCCCGGCAATCGTTGGCGCTGCCCACGAGCCGTACGGCGCGCGGGCCCTCGTGTACGCTTTGCTGATCGACCGCCGGACCGAGGCGCGAGAGATTCAGACCGCTCACCTGTCCGGGGCGGCCGATCCGGGCGTCTATAAGGAGACGCTCACGCTCCTGCCGCTTGTCGAGTCGCTTGACGTCAGGGCCCGGCTCCCGCTGGTCGACATCGCCCTGCCGGCGCTGCGCGCCCTGACCGACGCACAGTACCGGCAGTTCAGGCAGAACGTCGTCGAGCTCGTGGCAGCCGACCAATCGATCGACCTCTTCGAATGGTCGCTGCAGCGGATCCTGCTGCACGATCTGGAGGCCCAGCGATTCAGCGTCCCGTCCGGTAGAGTTCGGCACCGCACGTGGCACCGGCTACAGTCGCACTTCGAAGTGCTGCTATCGACGCTGGCCTACGCGGGTCACCGGGACGCGGCCGCGGCTCGGGAGGCATTCGAGCAGGCCACACGACACGCGGAGCTGCCGCAGGCGCGCTTCCGTCCCGACGATGAGTGTGGGCTGGACGCCATCGATGCCGCGCTGACGGTCTTCGAGGACGCCGCGCCCCGGATCAAGCGGCAGGTGCTCCAGGCGGCCGCGGCGTGCATCGCCGCCGACCAGACGGTCACGACTGCGGAGGCGGAACTGCTGAGAGCGATCTCTGCGTCGCTAGGCTGCCCCATGCCTCCGCTCCTGTCTCCATGAGATGCCCCGCCCGACCATCGATTCGTCCGGAACGCGGCTGTGACGACGGCCATATGGCCGGAGGTGACAGCTCTCGGCCTCGCTGGCCGATGATCGGTTATCACCCTAACCTGCTGATCACCGAAGAAGCGCCAGAACGTAGCCAAAAACAAGGGCTCGATGGGTTCGCAGAGAGGCGAACGGAAGGTCGAAATGTGACCGTCTTGTGACAACCGATCGCCACATCGGGCCCTGAAAACACGCGTCATGCATCAGACTGACCCGGGGGCGCGACGATTCCCTACAGTCTTTCGCGTCCCGGGCTGATACCAGACATACAGCGGAATACGCTAGAGTAGACGGTCGCACGCTAGTAAGGATGCACCGTTCCTGAGTTGACGCCGTCCTCGGGCGGCGCTCGACTCGGACCACGGATGAACCCTGGTTCGAGGTGCTCATATGCAGCGCCTCGGCGATCTCCCAGCGATGTTCGATGAAGGCGTTGCAGTGCACGTCGCCGAGAGACTCGGTGCTGACGCCCTGGGTTCGTTGGGGTCGCCCGGCATGACGGCCGACGCGGCCCTGTGCCGCTTCCTCGAGACGGGGCAACTACTATCGTTGCGTGAACTCGCCGCGCTCAGCGAGATTGGCTCCCTTCAGTCGAGGCCGGAGGTCGCGTATCCGCAGTCGGCATCGATCATGGGCTTCTTGATTGATGAGTTCGGCATGGACCGCTTCCGCGACACCTTGCGCGCACTGGCCGCCAGCGTTGAACCACGACCGGGGCGCATTCCAACGGTGATTTCAGAGGCTCTGCAGATCTCGATGGCTCAACTCGAGCGCAGGTGGCACGATCACATCAGCGATCTATGCAACTAGCGTGAGTTGGCTTGACTGGGACTTTTCTGATGCCAAGTACAGTGAACTACGACGCCGTCGCGCCGGCGTACGATAGACGCTATGAAACGAACCGCCTTGACGGCGTCGAGGCCGTTCTCCGGCGCTTCATCGGCAAGTCAGAGTGCGCAGACGTTGCCGAAGTGGGCTGTGGCACCGGGCATTGGCTCGCCAAGATTCGGAATCTTGTCCGCAGGGCCGCGGGGCTCGACTTGTCAGCGGAGATGCTGGATCGCGCGCGAATAGCAGCCCCAGATGCGCTTGTCGTTCGCGGTCGCGCGGAGCAGCTGCCGTGGACCACGGGACGTTTCGATCTGCTCTATTGCGTCAATGCGTTACACCACTTTGGAAATGTGGAAGCGTTTCTGGCTGAAGCGCGTCGTGTGCTTCGGCCACATGGCGCATTCATGACCATCGGCCTCGACCCGCACACCAATCTTGATACGTGGTGGATCTACGACTACTTCCCCACGGCACGCCAGGCTGATCGCGGACGCTATCTACCGACCTCGACGATTCGGGGACAACTGGAGGCTCACGGGTTCATGGACGCAGCGACCACGGTCGCGCACCATGTCAGTGCCTCAGTCCCGTTCGCGACGGCTCTCGAGCGCGGCATGGTGGACCGCTGTGCGGCTTCCCAATTTATGGTCGTGAGTGATACCGCGTATGAAGAAGGTTTGCGAAGACTTAGAGCCGAGCAGCCAGTCCTTCACGCTGATCTCCGGCTGTACGTGACCTTCGCGAGGGCACTTTCAAGTTGACGTCGAACGGGCCGATCTCGGTGGTAAGTCGGCATGGCAGGAGTCGCTTCAGCCGAGTCTTCGGATGATGGCCATCGAAGAGTCGTGGAGCGTCCCGGAGACGGCATTGTTCATGCTGCGCAGGTGAACGCGAAGGCTCAAGCAGGAGATATCGCGGGTGCTGAAGAATCTGCGCGCAAGGCAAAGATGTGGTCATTGTGGGGCCTTGGGCTGGGACTTGTTGTCTTCGGCGGGTACGTCCTGCTCGCCCTCGTGGGTAGCGCATTGTAGGGCTGCGGGGACAGTCAATGGAAACGAAGCTAGGCCGATCGGCTTACTGCGTCATGGTGGGTGTGGCAGCCACGTCGGCGATTGCTCTGGTCGCGGTATTCGATCCCATGACCAATCCGATGTTCCCCCCTTGTCTCCTTCGTTCCGTCACTGGATGGCTATGTCCGGGGTGTGGCTCAACTCGTGCCCTTCATGCACTAGTGCACGGTGATTTTGGTACCGCCCTTCGGTTGAATCCGCTTGCCGTCGCTGCTCTACCGCTAGTAATCACGGAAATGCTGCCGGGCGGGACCCGCTTTAGAGCAGCAATGACGCTTCATGTTCGGTTCGGATACGTTTACGCGCTGGGGGCGGCCATCGTCTTGTTCGGAATACTTCGGAATGTCCCCTTGCTCGCTCCAGTCTTGGTATAGCTCCTATCCACCCGACAGTCTCGACTGGCCCCGCTCGCCGAGATCCCGACGCCC
>DCWO01000034.1 GCA_002328865.1 Dehalococcoidia bacterium UBA2160
CTCAGGACGAACGGTCGTGTCGCGGCACGATTGTTATCCGTTCGTGGTGAGCCTGTCGAACCACATGCGGCGCATTGCCGTGGTGATGATTGCGTTCGGTCCTCAACTATTCAGCGCCACCGGTCGGCCTTCGATCTTATGGCGGACCTCCGGGTTGACTACGGACATGGGGAACGTGCCGCGCAGCAGGCGAGCGGTCTCTTGCCCGATCTGGACTTGAGAAGCGACGCGAGAGCGATCGGACGTCCCCGCCGAGTGGGGGGTCACGATGACGTTGTCCATTTTGAACAGCGGGTTGTTCGGCGAGGTCGGTTCTTCCTCGAAGACGTCCAGGCCGGCGCCGGCTATCTCTCCTGCATCGAGAGCGCGAATCATCGCCGCTTCGTCGATGACCGGCCCGCGGCAGGTGTTGATCACGAAGGCGGTCGGTTTCATCGCCTTGAAGAACGACTCTCCGAGAAGACCGCGCGTCTCGTTGTTCAGCGGCGAGTGCACCGAAACGAAGTCCGACTCGCGCGCCAGGGCGTCCAAGCTCGGGACGAGCCTGACCTGGTACTCTTTGGCGATCCACGGGGCGACGTAAGGATCGTAGGCGATTACGTTGAGCCCGAACACCTTCGCCTTGCGGGCCACCGCGCGGCCGATGTTGCCAAGAGCCACGAGGCCCAACGTCTGTCCGTCGATCGGCACCATGGGCAGGATCGCCTGTCGCGTCTCGGCTCCCCATTTGCCGGCCTTGACCAACTCGTTCAGCAGGGTCAACTTCTTGGCGCAAGCCATCAGCATGAGGATCGCGTGGTTCGACACCTCTTCGGTGCAGAAGCCTGCCGAATTGACGACCATGATTCCCTGGTCGGTGGCGGCGTCGTGGTCGATGTGGTTGAAGCCGTGTCCCATGCTGACGATGGCGCTGGCCTGGTCGATCTCTTCGATCACCTCTCGCGGCAGGGGCACGCCGGCGTTGATGACGATGTCGGCGCCCTTCATTGCCTCGATGGCCTCACCTTCGCTGCCGACCTGGTGCACCTCCAAGTCGTAATCGAGACCGCTCATCTGCTGCTCGATCAGGTCCGAATCCGAGTCCATCCTCGATATCATGACTACTTTGTCGGTCATTCCGTTCCTCCTCCTTGTGTGTTGCACTAAGTATTGTGGCAGCCTGTTGAAACCGTGGTACGCGGCTCGCGACGCCCTGGCTATCCGTTCTCGTTTGCCAGGACGCTGACGGCGTCGATGACTGTTTCGATCTCCTGGTCCGAGTTGAAGAACGCGCAGGAAAGTCGCATGGCGGTGTCGTTGAGCGAGGGCCTGGCGAGCACCCGCCAGCGTTCGAACATCTGCCGGTTCAACTCGGTTCCGCTTAAGCCATCGACGGAAAAAGTGACGATGCCCGTGGAGAATTCTCGCGACTCGGGGCTGCGCAGTGCGGCGCCCGGTATCTCGGCCAGCGCGGCCTTGATTCGATCAGTCAGGTGGAGCGACCGGGCCTCGACGTTGTCGAATCCAACGTTGCCGACGAACTCGATCCCCTTGGCCATAGCGCTATACAGCGGGTCGTGACGGCCTCCGAACTCGAACCTGTGCGCGGTTTCGTCCAAGGTCAACTCATCGGTGTCTCGATTCCAAGCACCGGCGCCCGCGCCTGACCAGGAGACGTTGAGCTTCGATATCCATTCTCTCTTGACGTAAAAGATGCTCGTGCCCCACCCGCCGAGTACCCATTTGTGGCCGGTGCAGGCGTAGAAATCGCAGTCTATCTTGCGAAGGTCGATGGGGAACTGACCGACGGACTGAGCGCCGTCCAGCAACACTGGAACGCCGCGTGCGTGGGAGAGCTCGCAGATGTCCTTGGTTGGCAGCCGAGTTCCGGTGTCGGCGGTCACGTGACTCAAGCTGAGCAGCCTGGTGCGGTCCGTGATCAGCTCGGACAGTCGCGAGAGCAGCTCTTCTTTGTCGGTCGTAAGGTTGAGATGCTTGATCCGAATGCCACGTCGCTCGGCCAGGTTGAGCCAAACGAGCACACCGCTGGGATGTTCTTCGCTGGTGACGATCACCTCGTCGCCGGGGCGCCATTCCATGCCATAGGCAACGGTGCTCACGCCTTCTGAAATCGCTCGCATCATTGCGATCTCGTCAGCCGAGACGTTGAACAGGTCTGCGGACACCCGCCTGGCGCGTTCGAGACCGTCCTTGATCGGACCTCGGACTTCGGGGATGTCGGGACCTTGCTCAGCCAATCGCCCGTATATCTCGGCGATCTCGTTGGCGACGACTGCCGGCAGCGGGCCCGTGCCGCCGGTGTTCATGTACACAGATTTGTCCAACGCAGGGATCTGATCGCGGACGGCTGCTATGTCGAATCCTGGCAACGCAACACTCCGAGGATGCAGGGTCAACTTGGGGTTTGCGCCACATTATACGCGCCAAGCCGCCAATTGCGGAGCCATCGGCGATTAGCGGCCTGCGCGGGCTCGCCGGATGGCATCGTGGACGAACTCGTAGTAGTCGGTGTCCGCACGGTCAACGGTGGACGACGCGTCGCCCATCTCGCGGGACGCGAAGATCCACCGCCCGGGCTCGGGCAGAGGGCCCGCCGCTCTCGCCAACTCCCAGAACCCGAGGTTCCGAACCGCGGCGCCGGACTCAGATTCGTACCTCTCGAGAAATATGTCAGCAGCTTCCTTGATTCCCCTGAGATACATGTTCATCCTGAAGTACCCGACGTCCAGTGCAGGGTCTCCGTATCCGGCTGCGTCCCAGTCCAGAACGGCCGACACCTGTCCATCCAGCCACAGCACATTCCCCGGCCAGTAGTCCATGTGGATGAATACGGGAGAGAGTTCGTCGATTCCCGATCGAAGCTCTTCCACGGCGCCGTAGATGGTTTCCGAAAGTGGGTGGCCTGCCATCTTCGCTGGGTAATCTCCGGACAGAAAATACAACCCGAGTTCGTTGCCCGCGTAGATGTTGCGCCGTTCGGACTCGTCAGGGGATATGTCGTGGATGCGCAGCAACTGGTCTGCAAGCGCCTCGGCCCAGGCCGTCGTGTCGTCCGGGCCGGCGATCTGGCGACCCTCCACGAACCGGGTGACCATGCCGGGCACGCCCAAGACGTCGCCGGTCTCGTCCAGAAGGATCGGTTCGGGGGCGGGAATGCCGTGTGCTCTGGCAATTCTCAATCCGTGGTAGTCGGCTGTGGCTCGAGGCGTCGCGTCAGCAAGGTCATCGGTCAACAGTTTGACGACGAGGCGAAAGGCATTACCTGCGGGCGTTCTGCAATTGAGGGTGCGAACTTCGTTGGTGAAAGCACCGTAGGCCCGTGAAATGGAAACGAGCTGATGACCCGGCGCTGCGCTCTCGACGATATGTCGGGCGCGTTCAACGGAAAAATACTGCATGATTGGCGGAGACCTCTGGCTCGAAGCTGAACTATAGGCGCACTCGTCCCGATACAATCGGGACGGCGGGGCGCCAATCCTGGGTTCGGTTGACCCTTCCGATGAGTTCAGCGCAGTCTTCGAGTCACGAGATTCCTTCCAATCACATCGCCGGCATGGTGCTTGCGGATCGGGGGAGGTTGGAGCGCCCCATCAGGTGCATGTCGATCCCGCGGGCGGCTTCTCGCCCTTCGGCCAAGGCCCATACGACGAGCGACTGGCCTCGCGTCATGTCGCCGGCAGTGAAGATGCCAGGGACGCTGGTCATCTTGTTTTCGTCGGACGCTACGTTGCCGCGCGGATCCAGATCGACGCCGAGGTCCGCGAGCATCCCCTCGGGTTCGGGATGCACGAAACCCATTGCGAGCAGCACGAGGTCCACGTCGAGCACGAATTCGCTCCCGGGAATCTCGATCATCGCGGGCCTGCCGGTGGCGTCGGGCGGACCCCACTCCAGGCGCACAGCGTGCAGTTTCTCGAGCTTGCCGTTGCTGCCGGTAAACTTCTTCGTCAGTATGTTGAAGTCCAGGTTTCCACCCTCTTCTTGCGACGAGGAGATCCTGAGGACCACGGGCCACTGCGGCCAGGGCTGGTTTCCCGGTCGCTCCGTCGGCGGCTGCGGCAGAAGCTCGAGTTGATGTACGATCGCGGCGCCCTGGCGATGGGCCGTGCCAAGGCAGTCGGAGCCGGTGTCGCCGCCGCCCAGAACGACGACGTTCTTGCCTTCGGCGGATATGCGCTCCGAAGCAGGAACGTCGTGCCCGGCGTTGACGCGGTTTTGTTGCGACAGGTACTCCATGGCCTGGTGCACGCCCGTGAGCTCGCGGCCCGGGATCGGCAGGTCTCGGCCGACGGTGCTCCCTCCGGTGAGGCAAACAGCGTCGAAATCGGACTTCAGGCGGTCAGAAGGATAGTCGCGGCCCACGTTGACGCCGGTCTTGAATACGACGCCTTCGGCCTCCATCTGATCGACGCGACGCTGGACGACATCCTTGCCGAGTTTGAAGTCGGGGATGCCAAACCGCAGGAGTCCACCCACGGACTCGTGGCGTTCGAAAACGGTCACCGAATGTCCTGCTCGGTTGAGTTGGAACGCGGTCGCCAGACCCGCCGGGCCTGAACCGACCACCGCGACGGTCTTGCCGGTCCTTTCGGCAGGCGGCTGTGGGACGATCCAGCCTTCCTTCCAGCCTCGGTCCGCGATCGTTCTTTCGATGTATTCGATAGTGACCGGGTCGTGGTTGATGTTCAGCACACACGACGCCTCGCACGGCGCGGGACAGACCCTGCCGGTGAACTCCGGGAAGTTGTTGGTCGAGTGAAGCTCATACAGAGCTTCCTGCCACTTGCCGCGATACACTAGGTCGTTGAAGTCGGGGATGATGTTGCCCAGCGGGCAGCCGCTCATGCAGAACGGCACTGAGCAATTCATGCACCTCGCGCCCTGATCGCAAGCCGCCTGCTCACTCCAATCCAAGTGGAACTCGCGCCAGTGGCCGACCCGTTCCGCGACCGGCTCCCTGGACAGCGGCTGCCGATCTAGCTCTTTGAATCCTGTCGGTTTACCCATGTTGTCGTTTCTGTTTCCCAATCGCTCTGCAAACGAGCAGCTTCAAATTGTCGGTCGCGCGTCATGCGGCATTATCGACCGTGCAATACATCGTACTCGGGTCGGCGTGAAGGCCGAGCCCTCCGTTGGCCACGGTGCTCTGGCCCTTCAGGTCCAAGCTGGGCAGCACTCGCGCCTCGCCATGTTGAGCGAAGCGAAGTATCTGGGACCCCGCAAGCGAACATCGTGTGGCAGGCGACGAGATTCTCCGCGTGCGCGCTCAGAATGGCGGCAGGCGAACCATCAATCGTCCGAGGCCACCACCGCTTCCTGTTCCGAGAGTCTGCGCTCCGCTAGCACGGCTTTGTACGCCCTAGGCATGACTTTTACGAACCGGCCTTGCATCGCCGGCCAATCAGCCAAGACGCGCCGAGCGTTCTCGCTGCCAGTGAACCGCAGGTGATCTCCGATCAGACTCTTGACCGCCACGACGTCGTCCACGTCGATCAGCGGGTCCAGGTCGACCATCTCCTTGTTGCACAGGTCCGCGAACCGTCCGTGCTCGTCCAGCACGTATGCCTCGCCCCCGCTCATCCCGGCGGCGAAGTTGCGGCCCGTCGCGCCGAGCACTACGACCCTGCCATGCGTCATGTATTCGCATCCGTGGTCGCCCACGCCCTCCACGACTGCCTCCGCGCCGCTGTTGCGAACACAGAATCGCTCCCCGGCGATGCCTCGGATGAAGGCTTTGCCGGACGTGGCGCCGTACAAAGCGGTGTTGCCAATTACAATGTTCTCTTCAGGCACAAACGTTGAGCTCGGAGGAGGCTTGATAATCACTTTGCCGCCCGACAAACCCTTGCAGAAGTAGTCGTTGGCGTCGCCGTCGACGTTCATCGTGACTCCCGACGCAAGGAACGCCGCGAAGCTCTGACCCGCCGAGCCTTCGAACCGAATTGTCACCGTGTCCTCGGGCAACGCGTCTTCACCGTATCGGCGGGCGATGTCGTAGCTCAGCGTGGCGCCGACGGTACGGTTCGAGTTGTTGATGGGCAGGTCCAACTCAACGTCTATTTTGTGTTCGAGGGCGTCCGCACTGAGTTCGATGAGCTTGTTGTCGAGCGCCTTTTCGAGCCCGTGATCCTGTCCTTCGCAGCAGAACGTCGCGATGTTATCGGGCACGTCGGGTTTCGTCAGCAAGTTTGAGAAGTCCAATCCCTTGGCTTTCCAGTGTTCGATGGCGTTGCTCGGGTCCAGTCGATCGACGCGTCCGACCATCTCGTTAACGGTGTTGAATCCCAGCTCCGCCATGATCTGCCGGAGTTCTTCCGCAACGAAGAAGAAGTAGTTGATCACGTGCTCCGGCTGTCCGGTGAACTGGGCCCGCAATTCCGGGTCCTGGGTGGCAATTCCCACCGAGCATGTGTTCAGGTGGCACTTCCGCAGCATGATGCATCCCATCGTGATCAGGGGCGCGGTCGCCATTCCGAACTCTTCTGCGCCGAGAAGGCACGCGATCGCGACGTCGCGTCCGGTCTTGACGCCGCCGTCGGCCTGGACGACGATGCGTCCGCGAAGGTCGTTCTGCACCAGAACCTGTTGGGTCTCGGCGATCCCGAGTTCCCAGGGGAGTCCGGCGTGCTTGATCGACGACTCGGGCGACGCTCCGGTGCCGCCGCCGTCCCCGCTGATCAGCACAACGTCGCCGTGGCCCTTGGAGACGCCGGCCGCGATCGTGCCGACCCCGGCTTCGGCGACGAGCTTGACGTGGATTCTCGCACTGGGGTTGGAGTTCTTGAGGTCGTGAATGAGCTGCGCCAGGTCCTCGATCGAATAGATGTCATGATGCGGCGGCGGCGAGATCAACTCGACGCCAGGCGTCGAGTTCCTCACCCAGCCGATGTAGTCGTCGACTTTGTGGCCCGGAAGCTGACCGCCTTCGCCCGGCTTGGAGCCCTGGGCCATCTTGATCTGAAGATCGGCCGCGTTGGCCAAGTAGTTTGACGTGACGCCGAATCTCCCGGACGCGACTTGCTTGATGGCGCTGTTGCGAGAGTCGCCATTGGCGTCCGGTGTGTACCGACGATGGTCCTCACCGCCCTCGCCCGTGTTGGAGCGGGCGTTGATGCGGTTCATCGCGATGCCCATGGTCTCGTGGGCCTCGCGACTGATCGAGCCAAGCGATATCGCTCCCGTGGCGAAACGCTTGACTATCTCGGAGGCGGGCTCAACTTCGTCCAGCGAAATCGGTTGGTCGCCCGGCTTGAACTCCAACAGCCCTCGAATGGTGCAAAGGTTCTGGGAGTAGTCGTTGGCGTGGTCGGCGTATTTCCGATAGGTGTCCCAGCTATTGGTTCGCGCCGCGTTTTGGAGTGTGGCGATGGTGGCGGCGTTCCACATGTGGTACTCGCCGTCTCGCCTCCACTGGTACTGGCCGCCGACGCCAAGGCGTAGATTGCCTTCGACGGCTTGATCCGGGTATGCGAACGCGTGGCGCCTCCCTGATTCCTCTTCGATCTGTTCCAGGCCGATGCCGCCGATCCGTGACGGCGTCCAGGTGAAATACTGATCGATCAGGTCTCGATGCAAGCCCACGGCCTCGAAGATCTGGGCGCCGCGATAGCTCTGAATCGTCGATATGCCCATCTTCGACATGATCTTCACAACGCCTTTATGAGACGCTTTTATGAAGTTCTTCACCGCGGTGTCGTAATCGACCGGCGTCTCGAAAGCGCCCTGCCGCGACATATCGGCCAGTGTCTCGAATGCGAGGTAAGGATTGACCGCTGCCGCGCCGTACCCGATAAGCAAGGCGAAGTGGGCGACTTCCCGCGGTTCGCCCGATTCGACAAGCAGCCCAGCCTTAGTGCGTGTTCCTTCCCTAATCAGGTGGTGATGGACGCCCGCGGTTGCCAGCAGGCTGGGAATCGGCGCGTGTCGCGAGTCCACTCCTCGGTCTGAGAGGATCAGGATCGAGCACCCGTCCTCAATCGCTCTTGACGCCTCTTGACACAGATCGTCCAGCGCCTGTTGAAGCGATCCCGGCGCCGCGGGTTCGAACAGCGTCGAAAGGGTCTTCGCCTTCATGCCGTTGACGCCGATCGCTCGTATCTTTTCGAGTTCGACATCTGTGAGGACGGGCTCGGTGATGGTCAGTTGGCGGCAGTGTTCGGGGGTCTCCTCGAACAGGTTCTGCTCAGAGCCGATCATCGCCCGCGTGGACGTCACGAGCTCCTCGCGGATGGCGTCCAGAGGAGGATTGCTGACCTGGGCGAAAAGCTGCTTAAAGTAGTTGAACAGGACAGGCGCCTTTTCCGACAACACCGCAAGGGGCGCGTCGTTGCCCATCGACCCCGTGGGTTCTGCGCCGTTGACGGCCATGGACCCGAGTATCATGCGGAGGTCTTCGAGACTGTACCCGAAGGCGGCTTGGCGGTTGACCAGCGTGTCGAAGTCCGCGCCATTGCCGGAAGTTGGCGCCGGCAGTTCGTCCAGCCGCACCGAGTTCGCCGCCAGCCATTCGCCGTACGGTTGTTGGCTCGCCAGTGACGCCTTTAGCTCTGTGTCTTGTACGATTTCGCCTCGTTCGGTGTCCAACAGGAACATGCGGCCGGGATAGATGCGTTCTTTGTAGAGGACCTTCTCCGGCGGGACGTCGAGCACTCCTGTCTCTGAGCCCATCACGAGGAGGTCATCCGTTGTGACCAGATACCGGCAGGGGCGCAGTCCGTTTCGGTCGAGCACGGCGCAGACTTTCGTGCCGTCGGCGCCGATCACGAGGGCGGGGCCGTCCCAGGGCTCCATCATGCTGGAGTGGTATTCGTAGAAGTCGCGTTTCGCCTGGTCCATCGGTATGTGGTCGCCCCAGGCCTCGGGTATGAGCATCATCATCGAGTGCTCGAGAGACCGGCCCGTGGCCAGCAACAACTCAAGCGCGTTGTCCAGACTCGCGGTGTCGCTCTGTCCCGATCCTATGATAGGCAGCAGCTTTTCGACATCGTCCCCGAGCGTCGCCGACGCGAAGACCTTCTCGCGAGCGGTCATCCAGTTGATGTTTCCGCGCAGCGTGTTGATCTCCCCGTTGTGGATCACCATGCGGTACGGGTGGGCCAATCGCCACGACCCGAGTGTGTTGGTCGAGAACCGTGAGTGCACCAGGGCGAAAGCCGTGACCATGCGCTCGTCGGCCAGGTCGTGGTAGAAGCTTAGGAGCTGATGGGCCAATATCAACCCTTTGTACACCACTTTGTTTGTGGAAAGGCTGCAAACGTAGAAGTGCGGCTGTCGTTCGGCGATCGCCTGCGAGGCCGCCGTCTCGATTAACCGGCGGATCACATACAGCTTCAACTCGAAGCTGGGCTGATCGGGAACGTCATCGGACTTGCCGATCAGGAATTGTCGAATTGAAGGCATCACCCTGGCGGAAAGCGTTCCGATCTCATTGGGAGACACTGGCACGTCCCGCCATCCCAGCAGGGTTTGGCCTTCGGCCCGCACCACGCGCTCGATGATTTGCTCGCACTCGGCGTGCTGTTCATCGTCAGTGGGCATGAACACCATGCCGAGGCCGTATGCGCCGGGTTCCGGAACCAACACGCCGTTCTTGGCGAACTCTTCGACCAGAAAGTCGTGTGGCATCTGGATCAAGATGCCCGCACCGTCGCCTGTCTCGGGATCGGCGCCCGCCGCTCCGCGGTGGCCCAGATTCACGAGGACCTCGATACCTTGTTGGATCACCGAGTGCGACTTCCGGCCCTTCACATTGGCAACAAGGCCTACTCCGCAGGCGTCGTGCTCGAAAGCCGGGTCGTAGAGCCCGCCGGAAACGCTGGGCGTATAGTCTTTGTCGTAACTCGATGCCATATTTGTTGGACGCTCGCACTATCCGTTCAACTTGCCTGCCAACCACTGCTCCAATCGATTCGCGCCTGTCGCGGAGTTCAGTTCGCCGAAACATCCGAACTCATGCACGACGGCAACGACATCAATTCCAATGGGGGTAAACAGGGGCAGCGGCGCGAATGATCGACGGGACTGCCGCGTGTGTCCTCAAAGGGTCGGCAGATACCGCGTTATCTCGTAGTCGGTTACGTGGGACCGATATCGCTCCCACTCTATCTTTTTGTTTTCGATGAAGCTGTCGAAAACCAAATCGCCAAGCGCATTGCGGACCAACTCGCTGTCTTCCGTGACTGAGATGGCTTCCCAGAGGTTGCCGGGCAAAGATTGTATGCGCCGCTCTTCTCGCTCCGAAGCCGACATATCGAATACGTTGGAGGCCGACGGCGGCGGCAGTTCGAGCTTCTTCTCGATACCGTCGAGGCCGGCCGCCAGCATGACGCTGAACGCCAAATAGGGATTCGCGGCCGGATCCGGCGCGCGATACTCGATTCGTCGCGACTCTTCGCGACCGGGCTTGAACGACGGCACCCGAACAAGATCGGACCTGTTGACCGTGGCCCACGAGACGAATGTCGGCGCCTCGTAGTTCGGCACCAAACGCTTGTAGGAGTTCACCCATTGGTTCGTGATCGCGGTGATCTCCCGGGCGTGAGCCAGCAGGCCGGCGATGAAGTGCCGCGCCACGTCGGAGAGCCTCTCCGGATCTTCGCCGTCAAAGAATGCGTTGCGCCCGCCTTTGAACAGCGACTGGTGCGTGTGCATTCCGTTTCCGTTGACCGATGCGATCGGCTTGGGCATGAACGACGCGTAGCAGTCGTGTCTCTGCGCGATCTCTTTGACGACGACTCGGTAGGTCATCACGGTGTCGGCCATCGTCATGGCGTCGGTGTGCCGTAGGTCGATTTCGTGTTGGCTTGGCGCCACTTCGTGATGGCTTTGCTCGACTGGAATGCCCAGCTCTTCCAGCATAAGCACCGTCTCGCGACGCAGATCCGTCGACTGACTCGTGGCGTCTTGGTCGAAGTAGCCGCCTTGGTCCAGAGGCACCGCGCTGGTGGAGTCTTTGAAGTAGAAGTATTCCAGCTCCGGGCCCACGTAGTAGGTGAAGCCCATGTGGGCGGCCCGCTCGATGTTGCGACGAAGCACCCACCTCGGGTCACCCTCGAACGCGGCGTCGTCCGGAGTGACGATGTCGCAAAACATGCGGGCGACGGCGTTGGAGCGCGGACGCCACGGCAGCAGGCTGAAAGTGTTGGGGTCGGGGAGCGCGTAGAGGTCTTTCTCCTCGGCGCGAGCAAACCCTTCGATGGCCGAGCCGTCAAAACCCATGCCTCGGGTCAGGGCCGCCTCCAACTCTTCGTAGGTTATCGCAAACCCCTTGAGGTTTCCGAGTATGTCCGTAAACCAGAGCCTGATGAATTTGACGTCACCGTCTCTGGCCTCTTTGAGAGCGTATTCGACTGCCTGGTCTCGATCTTCCATCAAACCAATGCTCGATCAGGCGGTAGATTAATCAGCGGAACCCAGCGCGCATTCCTTCGCGAGCGTCTTGACGCTCCACGCCGCCACGCCGGTCGGGCGCTCCGAGGATGCTTCATGACGCCGCGTCGGAGTATCTGGGTCAATGCGCGGCAACGCGTGAAACTACGAAGACCTCCCGTCGCAGCATAAGCGGCAGAAAATCTCACGAAATATAACAATCTGCGAATGTTGTGTCAATTTTCACGCTCACAATGACGCCCACGGGGCATCGCTGATTCATCGCGATGCCCCGAATGTATCGTTTGGTGGAGCCGATGTTCCGCCGGCTCGAATTTAGGCGTCGAAGTACAGGAAGAACTCGTACGGGTGAGGTCGGAGCCTCATCGGGTCGAGCTCGTTGGTGCGCTTGTAGTCGAGCCAGGTCTCGATCAGATCGGACGTGAACACGTCGCCCGCGAGCAGGAATTCGTGATCCGCCTCCAAAGCGTCCAACACCGCGTCCAGGCTGCCTGGCACTTGCTCGACATTCGCTGCTTCTTCGGGCGAGAGGTCGTAGAGGTCAACGTCGAGCGGATCACCTGGGTCGATTTCGTTGCGGATCCCGTCGATGCCCGCCAGCAGCATCGCGGCAAAGGCCAAGTACGGGTTCGCCGTCGGGTCCGGGCACCGGAACTCGATTCGCTTCGAGTTCGGCGTGTCGAAGTATGCCGGGATGCGGCAGCAAGCGCTGCGGTTGCGGGCGGAGTAGGCCAGGTTGACCGGCGCCTCGAATCCGGGGACCAACCTGCGGTACGAGTTCGTCGTGGGCGCGGCGAAGGCCAACAGGGCGGGAGCGTGTTTCAGCAGACCGCCGATGTAGTACTTCATCGATTGGCTCATGTGGGCGTACCCGTCGCCGTAGAAGGTGTTTTTGCCGTCCTTCCAGATGCTCTGGTGCGTGTGCATGCCCGTCCCGTTGTCGCCGAAGAGAGGCTTGGGCATGAAGGTCGCAACCTTGCCATGCTTGGCGGCAATGTTTTTGAGCAGGTATTTGTAGTACATCACGTTGTCGGCGGTTTGGGTCAGCGTATCGAATACGATGTCGATCTCGCCTTGGCCCGCGGTCGCCACTTCGTGGTGGTGCTTTTCGACCTTTATGCCGAACTTCTGCATCTCGATAACGGCTTCCGAGCGGATATCGGAAAGGGTGTCGACCGGAGGCGCCGGGAAGTAGCCTTCTTTATGCCTCGGCCGAAAACCCTGGCTTGGGCCGCCGCCGATGCGCTCGGCGGCGCCTGCGTTCCAAATGCCCTCGTCCGAGTCGATGTGGTAGAAGCCCTCGTTCGCACTCTGGTCAAAGCGAGCGGAGTCGAAGATGAAGAACTCGAGCTCAGGGCCCCAGAAGCTCTGGTCGCCGAGGCCCGAGGACTTCAGGTACGCCTCGGCCTTGTGTGCGATGTGTCGGGGGTCGCGGGAGTACTCCTCGCCGGTGAGCGGGTCTCGGATGTCGCAGATCAGGCTCAGGGTCTTGATCTCGTAGACCGGGTCCATATTGGCCGTGGACGCGTCAGGCACGAGAAGCATGTCGCTCTCGTGAATCGCCTGGAACCCTCTGATGCTCGATCCATCGAAGCCGGTCCCCTCCGTGAACAGGTCCTCGGTGACCTCGCTGGGTGGGATGGCCAGATGTTGCATGGTGCCTGGGAGATCGACAAACTTAAGGTCGATCATCTCCACACCTTGATCCTTGATCATCTTGATTACATCTTTGCCGCTTATCGCATCTGCCATGGCGTTTCTCTCCTCTATTCGATCTAGTTACGGAGGCGGTCCCGTTGGCCTTACCTGTGCAAATCGCCCACGTCTCGCACGCACTCGAACCAGCTCCGTGGACTTCCGTGCGAGAACCGTATGTGGCCAAGTAGGCCGGTCACGATCATCGACTGCCAGTGCGCTGACACCCGCTTGGAAGCCACTCGGTCTCCCACAATCGGTCCGCGCCGGTTCTGAGGCCTATCGGCGAAACCCGCGATAAGTGCGGGGCAGTTGCCCTTGCCCATCCGAAGCTGGGTGCCCAAAATGATTTCGAGGGCGATAGCGCCAACGAAGTCCAAGCCGCCTGGATTTGTCACCGTGACAGTTTATCCTCGCCTCTTGGTCGCCCGCAAGTGGGGCCGCCGCGCAGCCCAGACTGCCTTGTTCTTTCCAATATAGTTTGAATTATGCGGAACCGATGTTTCGGACGTGTTTCCCAGATGTTAAATGTTTGTTACAAGCCAGCCAATGGTCAACCTTCGGTCCGCGAACTCGGGTGGGGTCGTGCCCGCTGACGCCCTAGCGACGCACACCAGTCACCGGTCTCCCACGGTTCGTTCATGACACAAAACTACAATCGATATCACTCGATCGGGTGATGTAACCTTCCTCCCGTGGCGGCATACTGGTCGTGGCAAAGACGCCCAAGGGCCGTTTCGACGGCTGGCGCCTGCCGGTACGCTGTCCCAGGAGGAGCCAAGTGAGGCCGATACGGACGCTAAGGAGTCGTCAGGGATTTACGCTGATCGAGCTCGTCGCTGTCATGGCGATCATCGGAATTCTTGCCGCAATCGTCGTTCCGGCAGTGACCGGACCACAGCAGGCGAGCACCGACGCCGAGGTCAAGGAGGGCGCGTTCACGGTGCAGAGCACGTCAGGGGACTTCTTCGCGGCACAGGACTCGTCGGAAGTGGTAACGCCGTTGACGCTGGCGATAAACGCCGACATCAATACAGACACGGACACGACCGCGACCAGCACCCAGAAGAAAAGCTCTCGCTGGCCAGAGACATATCTGACCGCCGACTCAGAGGTCACGGTCGGGTAGCCCCAGGGGATCACTCCCCCAGGGCCCCCTGCAGATCCGGACGTGCAGATTTCCCGCATCCGGCTCCTCAGACCACGGGCTTCGCTAAGGGCCGAGAGGTGCTGTGCACCACCCGCGGCGATGGCAGTGGGTAGCGACGCAACAGCCGCTCATAGTCATCCCACGGTATCCGTCCCCGCTGGGAGCGCCGCCCCAGCCACTTGTGCCAGGTCCGCCGCACTTCCCATTGGAAGCGAGCCAACGCCTCGTAGTTGCCGGTGATGCCGTAGTAGTTGAAGTGGCCGCGCAACTTGCGCACCAACATCCCGTGCTGTACGGCGAGGGGAAGGTGACGATTGGTCCGACACCATCCACGCACCCCTTTGACGGCCCGTGTGAACCGGCTTTTCGCCGTCCTTCGCTTTATCACCCAGCCTCCCCTCCAGGACTTGCCCCAGTAGTGAGTGAAGCCCAGAAAGTCGAAACTGTTGGACCGAGAGGGGACCTGTGTGTCCCCTGCCCGGCGCTGCGAGGGTCGGACGAACCGAACCACACGCGTCTTATCCGGGTGAAGCTTCAGGCCGAATTTACCGAAACGCTTTGGCAGGACGTCCATCACTCGCCTGGCATCTCTCTCCCGCTCCAAGACCAGGACGAAATCGTCGGCATAGCGGACTAGGAAGCTCGGACCACCAAGTCGTGGCTTGACCTCCTGCTCGAACCAAACGTCCATAACCTCGTGCAGATAGATGTTCGCCAGTAGCGGCGAGATGACTCCGCCCTGGGGTGTACCTGTCTCGGGGCGGCGAATCTCCCCTTGCTCCAACACTCCTGCCTTCAACCACTTATGAACTAGCCGGCGTATCACGCCGTCCCTTACCCGCTGGTCGAGAAAGCCCCGTAGCTGGCTGTGGTCCAGTTCATCGAAGAACGACTGAATGTCCACCTCCACCAACCAACCCCCCTTCATCACTATCATCCCCTGCCAGAGAGCTTGGAGCGCCTGATGGGCCGAACGCCCTGGCCGAAAGCCATACGAACAGCCCAGAAAGTCGGACTCATAGATGGCCTCAAGGACCATCGCCACCGCCCGCTGCAAGACTTTGTCCTCAAAGGTAGGTATTCCGATTGGACGCATCATGCGTCCATCGGCCTTCGGGATGTAGGTCCTGCGGACCGGGGGGGCGTGATACGAGCCCGTGTGCATGCGATCCAGCAACGACTGCAGGTTGGCTTCCAGGTTCACTGCGTACGCTGCTGCCGTCTGCCCATCCACTCCAACCGCCCCGTCCTTACGGGTGCGGCGATACGCCTCTGTCAGAAGCTTCAGATCAATATGGTGGGCCAGGGTCGTGAAGGTCCACTGCGGGTTCCTTCTCGCCAGTTCCGCTATCTGTTGTAGTCCCGGGGAGATGTACCTGGAGCTCAAAGTCTCCTCCATCGTTCCCTCCAACAGTGCCATGGCCTGGCCGCCCCTTCCCTCTATCGGGTCCCTTTGGGCTGGTTCCCCGGCTTCTTCGGTACTATGGGCGACTCCGACTTCTGAACGCCTGTCCCGCCGCGCTTCGTTTCCTTCGCACGGCCGTACCCCTGCAGCGCTCCTCTTTCGCTCCCGGTGGCCGCGGAGCGCAGCGACCTCGGGCCCGGGGGCTTGAGTAAACCGGATCCCCCTTTCCGGTGTGACCTTCGGGGAGGCGTCCAGACCTCCCAGGTTCCTGGGGAACCCTCATGCGCATGCCCTGTTCTTCGACCCCGGCGGAGCTTCGGCACCAGGTCATTGCAGTGCCTCAGTTTTGCCTTCCACCAATTGAACGGCGTCGGCCTCCGCAAATATCACACTTTCGGGGCTGTATCACACGGCCCGCACACTCGCTGTCTACGCTTCACGTCCACGGTCACCCGTGACCGCGCAAGACTCGCTTCCGGCTGGCGACCACCCTTGGCCGGGCGGGACTGGCTACCCGCAGGGCTCCAACCGGAGGTTTCCGCGACTTCATAGTCCGCTATGTCATCGCTTCCTCCTCCGCCAGGCTTGACCTGGCGCACTCAATAGGTGTGTAAACGTGGTCA
>DCWO01000166.1:0-31025 GCA_002328865.1 Dehalococcoidia bacterium UBA2160
CCCTGGTAGTCCTTGTACGGTCCGGTGTTTCCGAACGGAGTCACGTACGTGCAAATAAGGCGGTGGTGGGCTTCGCCGAGAGCGCGGTACGAAAGGCCGAAGGCGTCTGCGGCTGTGGGCGAGAGGTCGGTGACGAAGATGTCGGCGTTGGCGAGGAGGCGGCCCATCTGTTGACGCGCCTCAGGAGAACGAAGGTCCAGCGTCACGCCCTTCTTGTTGGCGTTCAAATATATGAACTGCCCGCTGGCCTCAGGGTTGGCCGCCTCGTCAGGAAATGGCCCGATCTGTCGCGATGCATCGCCCTCCGAGGGTTCAACCTTGATGATGTCCGCGCCAAAATCGGCTAACGCTTTTGCGCACATCGCGCCGGAAACCCCTGTGCTGTATTCAACTACCTTGAGATCGGATAGAGTGCCATCCATCGTTGTTCGCCTATCATGCCTGTCCGGTCACAGGCTCGATGCTAATTGACCTCGATGTCGAGCGGAACGATCCCGTCGAAGTGCTTGCGCTGGAAGTTCCACTTCGTCTGCGGTTGCGTCCGGCCTTCCTCGTCTGTGGCGCGAGCTTTGATGGCGTATTGGCCCGGTTCGTCGACTTCCCACAGGTACGACCACCGAGCCCACAGCCATTTCTCGCGTGGCCCTTCGATGTGGGCGTCGGTCCACGTGTCGCCGCCGTCCACGCTGACCTCGACGCGTTCGATGGCGCCGCACCCGCTCCAGGCCAGTCCTCGGACGGCGTGCGAGCCCCGGGGCAACGACGAGTCCTCGTCCCTGGGATCGGTGATGACTGACTTCACGCCCAGTGCCGTGAGCATGACCAAATCCGGGTCTTCCGCGGAGTCTCCGTAGACGAAGTAGTGGGTCTGGTGGTAGCAATCGGGCATGTGGTCCATGACCTCCAACTTTTGCAACCAGCGCACCCACCAGTTCCCAGACCAACCGGGCACGACCAAACGCAACGGGGCGCCATGAACATGGCGTAGGTACTCCCCGTTTTGAGCCCACGCCAGGATCGTGTCGGGATGAAGGGCTTTCTCCATGGGCAATCCTTTGTCGTAGTTGATGATGCCCGGATCCACAACCTCCACGTCGGTCGTCCCGGCGGACCGGTACTGTAGGATGGGGTCGGGTCTACCCGTGTCGAATCCTTCGGCGCGGACGCTGACCGCGTCGGGATTCAAGCCCGCTTTCTCGAGCACGGTCGCCAGTGGGACCCCAGTGAATTCGCCCGAACTGAGAATGCCCATCATGGAGCTGGGGATGAATAGGTCGGCGTCCTGCAACGCTCCCGCGGAGAATTTGTCCCGAAGCCCGGCCAACGCCTCTCGGTCGGGCTTGCTGAACCTCGAAGGTTTTGGAGCGCCATCCTTCAGGTAGTCGAAGAAATCGGTGTCATTCCCCGCGCATTCGGTCACGGCGCGTACGGTGCGTCCCGGAAGCTTTTGCAGGTCTTCCAAGGTAAGTTGCAGCGGGTTGTCGACTTGACCGCCGATCGAGAGGACCCAGTCATCGGGGTGCACGGGTTCGGGCATATCCAATTGCGCGGTGATAAACGACAAGTCAGTTGGAGTGATGAGTCCTTGCAGGTCCATGATTGGGGCGGCCGCCCTTACCACTCGCCCTTGTCCGTCCTTCGCTTCGTGGAGCTCGGGCCGCTTCCTGTCGGGCCATCCCATGATGAAATCGCCTTCGATCTCGCGTCGAGCCATGTCGTTGTCCTCCTGGGAGTCGATTCAACGGTTTCGAACATTTGCGGCCGATCGAACCCCGACCTTCGAAACATCGTTCTTCTGGGGAGATCGGGTTTGCGCGATTTTATTAGCGGTCGCCGTGGGTGTCAATCCAGTCCCCGCCGCAATATAATCCCTTAACCATGCCCACCCTTTACGTCGTGTCGACACCCATAGGCAATCTCGAAGACATTACGCTCCGAGCACTGCGTGTGCTGGGCGAGGTCGGCTTGATTGCAGCCGAGGACACACGCGTCACCCGGCGTCTGCTGGCGCGCCACGGCATCTCGACTCCGCTAACCAGCTACCACCTGCACAACCGTCGCACAAAGCAGTCCAGAATTCTCGATGAGCTCGCTGAGAACGACGTCGCGCTGGTGAGCGATGCGGGCACACCCGCCGTGAACGATCCCGGTCAGGAGCTCGTCGAAGCCGCAGCAAACGCGGGTTTCGAGGTCGTCGTCGTGCCCGGCCCATCCGCATTGACCGCAGCTATCGCAATGTCGGGACTGCCCGTCGACGGATTCGTGTACATGGGATTTTTGCCCCGAAAACCCGCTGACAGGCGAAGAGCAATCGGAGCTGTGGCCGGCGAACCGCGAGCGCTGGCAGCGTTCGAGACGCCCCACCGACTCGCGGATGCGCTTGGCGACTTGCTCGACGGCCTGGGCGACCGGCGGGTGGCCGTGTGTCGTGAGTTGACGAAGGTTCACGAAGAGGTGTTCAGGGGCACGTTGTCGGAGGCCATCGCGCATTTCGACGCGCCACGCGGCGAGTTCACGCTCGTCATCGAAGGCGCCGCCGCATCGCGCGCTGCCAGCCCGTCAGTCGATCCGGAGCCGTTCCTGCGAAAGCAGCGCGAAGAAGGCGTCAGTGCTCGTGACGCCGTCGCCCGTGCGGTCGACGTCACGGGCATGGGGCGGCGAGAGTTGTACGCCATCTGGCTCAGCGTAGGCGGCAACGCGGATCAAGGCTGAACGGCCGTCTCGGAATTGACTGTCACAACATCTCGATTTCCTCACAGCTCGTGGGCGGTTCTCTGCCATCCACGCCTGCTGTTATGTTAGGATGAACCATCTGAATCCGTGAAAGCGCGAACTATCACATCCATGACCGAGCGCATACTTGTAGCAGTGGGTTGGCCATACGCGAACGGGTCCATCCATGTGGGATCTGTCGCGGGCGCCTATCTTCCCGCGGACATCTTCGCACGCTATCACCGGCTCAAAGGCAACGACGTTGCCATGGTTTCGGGCTCCGACGCCCACGGCACGCCAGTGACCATCACTGCCGACAAACGGGGCGTCACGCCGGAGCAGGTCGCCGAAGAATACCAGGCCGAGTTTTTGGACAACTGGGAGCGGTTGGGCATCAGCTTCGATCTGTTCACCACCACCGACACCGAAAACCACAAAGAGACCAGTCAGGACATGTTCCTGAAGCTGTACGAAAACGGCTTCATGTACAAGGACTCCAGGTCCCAGCCTTACTGCGAGACGGACGACAGATTCCTACCGGACCGATACGTCGAGGGAACGTGCCCCCATTGCGGTGACAAAGGCGCCCGTGGCGACCAATGCGACGCCTGTGGCCGCCTACTTGACCCTGAAGACCTGCTCGACATGGTCTGCCGAACCTGCGGCGAAACGCCGGTCATTCGCGAGACTGAGCACTTCTTCCTGAAGTTGTCAGCTTTCGAGGACCAGCTATTGGAGTGGATGGGCGGGCAGGACCATTTCAAACCGAACGTCAGGAACTTCACCATAGGCTATCTGGAAGCCGGGCTCCACGACAGAGCGATGACCCGCGACCTTGATTGGGGCATCCCAGTGCCGTTGGAAGGGTACGAGGGCAAGTGCATTTACGTCTGGTTCGAGGCGGTAATCGGATACCTGTCGGCCACCAAAGAGTGGGGCCAACGCATGGGTCAGCCCGATCGATGGAAGCAGTTCTGGCAAGAACCGTGCCGGTCCTACTACTTCCAGGGCAAAGACAACATCCCGTTCCACACGATCATCTGGCCTTCCATGTTGTTGGGTTACGGTGGCCTGAACCTCCCCTACGACGTCCCAGCCAACGAGTACATGAACCTGGCAGACCAAAAAGTGTCCACCAGCCGCAACTGGGCCGTGTGGCTCCCAGACTATCTCGACAGGTACGAACCCGATCCCCTGCGTTACGTGCTCACGGCCAACATGCCGGAGACCAGCGATTCTCAATTCACTTGGCTCGACTTCGTCCGCAGGAACAACAACGAATTGGTCGCCACTTACGGCAACCTAGCCAACCGCGTACTCTCGATGGTGCAGCGCAACTTCGAGGGCCGCGTGCCGACGCCGGGCGATCTGGACGCCGAGGACCAAGCGCTGCTCGATCAAGCACGAACTCACTTGAACGACACGGCTGCCGAACTCGAGGCTTGCCGGTTCCGTCCTGCACTACAGTCTGCGATGTCACTGGCCCAGGCTGCCAATCGGTATCTCGATGCTCAAGCGCCGTGGAGGGCAGTTCGTGAGGATGTCCGGGATGCCGCAACCACGCTTTGGGTAGCGCTGTCGGTCATCAACTGCTTGAAAACGATGTTCGCGCCGTTCCTGCCGTTCAGTTCGCAGGACCTGCACGCGATGCTGGGCTTGCCCGGCAACGTTGAGGACGATGGTTGGGCATGGACATCCGACGCGATAAAACCTGGCGCTTCCTTGCCCCAGCCCACTCCGCTGTTCACAAAACTTGACGAATCAATCGTCGAAGAGGAGACGGCGCGCCTCGGCAACTGAGCCGCGCCATTTGACTTGCTGTCAACGACTGAGATATTTGCACCGATTCAAGAAGGCTTGACCAGAGTCGAAGCCAGACTGACCAGTCAGGCCAATGACCGTTTTCCGTTTCTTTCGAACGCGTTGGTTCACGTGTACGAGACGTCCGGCAAGCGATTCCGGCCCGCGCTCACATTGCTGGCTGCCGACTTCCATCCCCACGACGGCGTCAAGGTCGAGATCATGGCGACCGCCGTCGAGCTCCTGCACATCGCCACTCTCATTCATGACGACACGATAGACAGTTCGAACTTTCGGCGAGGCAAGGAAACGCTGAGCAGCATGTGGGGCCGAAATGTGGCCGTGCTGGTGGGCGACTACATCTTCGCCTCGTCGGCCACCTTTGTGTGCGACACAGGCCACGTGGGGGTCATCAGGCGCTTCTCCGAGACCATCATGGACCTGTCGAGCGGCGAACTGCGGGAGTTGGTTGGAACGTTTAGCTGCGACCAAACCGTGGACGGCTACTACAAGCGCATCTACGAAAAGACCGCGTCGCTCTTTTCGACATCCGGCGAGTCCGGCGCCATCCTCAGCGGAGCGTCCGCCGAGCAAGCCCAGGCACTGAAGGAATTTAGCTGCGAGCTTGGCATGGCTTTCCAGATGGTTGACGACATACTCGACTTCGAGGGCACGGAGAAAGAGATCGGAAAACCAGTCGGGAGCGATCTTTCTCAGGGCATCCTGACGCTGCCCGCTTTCATTGCGATGGAGCGCTACCCGAAGGAGAATCCGGTCTCACGATTCTTCGACGAACCCGAGAACGCAGACCTGCTGGCGAAGGCAGTCGACATGGTGCAGCAACCGTCCATCATCGACTCAGCTTACGCGATTGCCGGCGAAAGATGCGCGCGGGCGCGAGGACTCCTGCTCACGCTCCCCAAGAACGATTCACGAGATTCCCTGGAAGAGTTGCTGGCCCAGGTTCTGGAGCGGCGCAGCTAGCTGCACGAATCGTCACGCCTGGCTTGCGATTCGACATGGGCCACCCGAAGAATCGCAGCCGCCCATCGCGGGATTCCGTCTGCCCAGTCGCCTACTCACCGGCCTCATCTTGCGCGACGCCCGGGAGGATGATCACCGGGTTGCCTGACGACCTCACGACCTTCTCGGTGACGCTTCCGAGCACCCATCGCGTCAAACCGGATATGCCCCGGGTGGTCATAACAACAAGACTGTTTGGCGTTTCGTGCACCAGGTCGACGATTGCGCGTGCAGAACCGCCCCTGAGGAGCTTCCAGTTAACGACGACGCCCTTGGCGGCTAGTTTGGCAGACTCGTCGGACAGGTATTGCCCTGCTTCTTTCTCAAGCTCTTCCCACTCAGTGTCTGCAATGCCGTCGTAGAACTCCGTCGGCACCGACGGGACGACGAATCGCACGACGTGCACCAGCGTTATGCTGAGGCCTAGCTTCGAGGCGATCTCTTCGGCATAGGGCACAGCGCTCTCGGCCAGAATCGAGCCGTCCAGCGGAACGACAACAGAACTGAACGCCTCTCGTTCCGGACCATGCTCTCTGGCATCTTCAGGTCTGACCGTCATGACGGGCACGGTGTTGGAATGGGCGACCCGATCTGTCACGCTTCCCAATATGCCGCGCCCAAGCGTGCCTCTGGCGTGAGTGGACATGGCAACGAGGCCGTAGCCTTCTTTCTCGGCGACGGACGCGATCTGGTCAGCAGGGCTCCCGAAGCCCACTCTGTAGTCCACTTCCAAATCGGACCCGCCGATCCGCTCGGCGATTTCCCTGAGGAATCCCTCCGCGGTCCTCTCCGTGCGTTCGAACACGTGAGACGCTATGCCGGTATCAGATCCTTCTTGACTTTGGCGTTCGTCGGGCACGCTGATGGGAATCCGTCCGAATTCGGTCCATACGGATCCGCGCGATCCTAATTTCGACGGAGTTCTGACTACGTCCGGATCGACCACGGTGAACAGGGTCAGCTTCGAATTCATCCCTCTTGCCAGACGGACAACGTACGGCAGAATGCCTTGTGCCAGTTCGCTGCCGTCAAGGGGAACCAAGATCTTCTCAAGCATACTGAATCCTCACACTGTATTCGGTCAAAACTTCAGCGCCGCTTCGAGCCGCAATTCGGAAGGGGCATCGCTGCCACTACGTATCGTACAGGAAATCGAGTTCGCGCTCAAAACCCAATGTGCACGGCGATCGCCTCAATGGCGGGGCCAAAAATCCACCGTTGGCGAGAACACACCGCACTTCGGTTAGGACCGGCCAGTTCCAAGCATAACGGCCAGACTGCCTGCACCGATTCGACCGCCGAGCACCGCTGAACACTGCTCCAAGACTTCGCGTGAGCTCATCGCCGTGTGGCGGTCAGGTCGGCGCGTCAAGGAACGTTAACGGCGGCAATCATGGCGTCTCCCGAGGAACGCTGCGCACCGCGATCCCCAGTGCTATCGCAACGAGGGCGAGCGCGACCGTCAATCCGGTCAATATGATCAAGCCGCCCATGAATCCTCCCGTCACGTCAGCCGCGACGCCCAACAACAACGGCCCGAGAACTCCGCCCACCTCGCCAGCGGTGAAGTAAAGGCCGCCCGCCGCGCCCATGTGATCGGCTCCAATCTGGGGCGCGTCCATGAGAATCAGCATGATGATCGGCTGGACTCCCCTACCCGCCGCGCCTTGGAGAAGCAACCCGAGAGTCAACGGCGCCCCTGACGACGTCCCCACCAGAAGGGCCGACAGACCGGCCAGCAGAAGCGTAACGACAAGCATTGGTATTCGACGCCTCGGGGTCGCAACGTGCGGGATGACGAGCGTCGCCCCGACGCCTACCACAATGGGCAGCGTCGCCCACAATCCGGCCTCGGACGGTGTCATGCCTCGGTCTCGCAAGATCTCGGGCAGCCAATTGCTGAAACCGTGATTGAACAAGAACGAGCCCACGCTAAGCGCGAGGACGATCTGGACGACCCTTCCGCGCAGCAACAGAGGGAACACGCGCAGGCTGGCGGCGAAGGACTTGTCGGGAGCGCCGCTCGTCGAATCTGATTGCTTCGGATCGCGGGCAATCACCCACCAGACGGCTGCCGCCATGAAAGCGAATCCCGCGTACGTGACCAAAGTCAGGCGCCAACTCGAATCGTACAACGGCATGAATACGCTGTTGGCCGTTGCCAGCGCCACGATGCGTCCGACGTTCGAGGCTGTCATATAGGCGCCCATCGCGGTGCCGCGTCCGCTCCTCGGAAACCACACGGCGATCAGCTTCGGCGCGCCGACGGATACGAACGGACCGCCAAGTCCGAACACCGCGACAGCCAGGAACATGGTTGCGTAGTTGACCGCGACCGCCCGCAGCAGGCCGGACAAGCCTATCAGGAGCACACCGACCGCCAACGACCGTCGAAGCCCGAACCGGTCGATGAGCGCGCCTGCCGGGATGGCCATCGCGACGTAGATGAGAGGCCACGCGCCGAGAACGCTCCCCATCGCCGAGCGGCTGAGGTTCAGGTCTCCACTGACTACCCCTACCAGAGGCGGTATGCCGCCGCTCACCAACCCAAACGAAGCGTATGCCAGCCAAAGACCGGCCAGCATCACCCATCGATACCTTTGTCTCGACGCATCGGACTCGGGCAGACCGATCAAGTTTGAGTCCCGTGTTTCGTCAGTTTGAATTCGAGCTCTCGCTGGTTGTTTTTCGCGCGGTCGCCATATACGACTCCATAGCCGAGCCTGTGCGAGCCGCATGTGCGCGGTTCAATTCCATCGATGAGGTCAATCTGCTCGGCGGCGGTGCGAGTGTAGCAACGTCGGTTTAAGCCGGTCAACCGAGTAGTGTCCGGCCGCCACACAGGGCGCATCCACGGACACATCAACTTTTGAACGTGCCGCAACGCCTACTTTTGCCAGACGACTCGGCCGTCGGTGATGGTTCCCATAGGTTTGATTCCGGCGATATCCGACGGGTCGACTTCCAGCGGATTTCGGTCGAGCAACACCATGTCGGCCAGCATTCCTGGCGCGATCACTCCGAGATCGGTTTCTTGGCGTGCAGCATACGCCGGCGTCGCCGTCGAGAATCGTAGCGCGTCGCCGACAGTTGTCGCTTCACCCACGCCAACCTCTGAACCCTTATCCGAGAGCCGGGTGACCGCCGCATACACCCCCAGCAACGGATCCGGCGCCGCCACCGGTGCGTCGGAGCCGAACGCCACGTGCACGCCGGCGTCCGCCAGCGAGGCGCCTCGATAGAGCCACGGGAGCATCATGGGTTCAGTTTGAGCGATGTATCGCTCGCCGCTCTCGAAGATAAATCCTGGCTGAAGCACGCACACGGCGCCCGACGCCACGACGTCCGCGAAAACGTCCGGTGGCATTTCGGAGCAGTGCTCGATCCGGTGTCGGAGGTTGACTGATCCGGCGACCTGGTTGGCTGCGGCGATCGCAGCGGCGGTGGCTGCCACAGCCTCCGCCTCCACGGCGTGGATCGCGACCTGAAAACCTTGCCTGTGGGCGTCGAGCACCATGCCCATCAATGCCTGGGCATCCGGACGGAGACGACCGGCGCTCGCGGTGACCATGACTTTCGCCGCTCCCACGGTGAGACCGTGACCGCCTTGGCCGTAGTGCAGACCGGCACGCGCAAACGATCCGACATTCGTGAAGCCGGGCATGAAGGTCGCGCGCTGATGCAACGACCCGTCCGACTTCATCGATCGGAAGGCGTTCCACCGGTCGATGGAATTACCCGCCGTTGCATCCTGGATCGTCGTGATGCCCTTAGATGCGAGGACGGCGCTCGCGTGCCTCACCGCGTCACGCAGTTCCGAGTCGGACGGTCGCGGAATCAGGCCGTCGAGGTGCTCGTGCATCTCCAGAAGCACGCCGTTGGGCTCGCCCGACTCCAGAAATCGATCGATCGTCCCTTCGGGAGGTTCAGGCGTGCCGGACGTTAATCCAATCGCATCCAGTGCGCGGCTGTTGAGCACGCACGCGTGGCCGGAGCGGTGATCCAACCTGACGGGATGGTCGGGCGCGGCCGCGTCCAGATCCAACCGAGTCGGATGCCGGCGCTCGCGCAGATCGAAATCGCTGTATCCCGTGGCTCGGATCCAATCACCACGCTGAGTCTCGCTGGCGCGACGAGATATGGCATCCCGGACCTCGCTGATGGACGACACCGTGCCTGGGCGACAATCGACCGCCCGGAGACTTGCCGCGTACGCGAACAGGTGACAGTGTGCGTCATGAAAACCGGGCAGCACCGTTCCGCCGCCGCAATCGAGAGTCCGAGCGCGTCCGACAGCGAATTGGGCCGCTTCCGCGTCTGTACCGATCCAGACGATTCGGTTGCCCTTAACTGCCACCGATTCGACGAACGGCCGAGCGGGGTTCATGGTGAGCACCCGGCATCCCCTGAGCAGCAAGTCCGGGTACAGCCGGTTCATGGCGATTTACGTTGCGATGCCTTAGGCCCCCGGCCTATTGCATCACGGAGCGAGACGTGGCTTCGATCCGCCGTACGACGATCTTGGACCGATCCATCATCGCCGGAATTCTCGGGCCGATGTCGTTCTTCCAGGTGTCGCTCTCGTAGACTGCGGCATACAGCCTTTCTCGCTCTTCCTCGCTCTCGAAGCGCCTGATCCAGATGTAGAGGTCGTCTTCTTCCTGGCCCACATAGCTCCCCAAAATGACCATGCCCTTTCCGACCTGGAATGGGATGATCTCCTCTTCCATGAACTTGACCCAATTATCTCGCTGTCCGGCTTGCGTGCGGTACTCTCGTAGCTCGAAGAACATCCAGTCTCCTCCAATATCGATGATTGCTCGTTTCGCGAACGATGCCCGATCGACATGTTCCAAGTGATCCCGTTGAGGGCTGAACTTCACGCCCGCGCCGTCGATTCGGGCGGGCTTTCAATTTATGCCGGTCAGTCGCTCGTGTCAACGGTGTCGCGCTCTCGGTTGGCGCAATGACAATGGCAAGCTGGACACATCGTTCGCCGCGTCGATCGTCAAGGGCGTCAAATCCGCGGCAGCCATCGTGCCCAGGCCAGCGACAGATCACGTTGTGTCACCAGTGCACAGATTGCCCTTAATGGCCTGCGCCACCGGTTCGGCGCGGCCCAGACCGGATGATACACCAGCCGACGGCGCCGCATATCAGAGACGATATGAGTATGGCCAGTTTGGACTCGGCGACAAGCTGTTCGCCGTCTAGGGCCAACCCGGTAATGAATATGGACATGGTGAATCCGATCCCACCCAGCCAGGATGCACCGTAGATCTGCTTCCAACTCACTCCAAGAGGCTTTGTGGCGATGCCGGTGCGGATGGCGAGCCATGCGAAAACGAATATCCCCGCCTGTTTTCCGATCACCAAGCCGACCAAAACTCCTAAGGCCACCCGTCCCGACAGTGCGTCCAGTAAGCCGCTGTCCAGGGTCACGCCCGCGTTGGCCAAGGCGAACACCGGCATGACGACGAAGGCGACCCAGGAGTGGAGGTCGTGCTCCAGTTGTTGCAGCGGCGACTCGACATCCATGCAGGCCTGTTCCAGTTCCTCGACCGCGCCGCGCTGCGCGATGGTCGTATGCTCGGTGTCGCCACGATCGATGCTCCGCTCGAACCTGTCCAGCAACGCCCTGCCGTGATCCACGAACTCTCGAGGATCAATCCGAACGCTGCTTGGTATCGTCGCGGCCACCAGAATTCCGGCTATGGAAGCATGGATTCCGGATGTGAGGAAAGCGAGCCACACCCCTAGTCCGAATACAGCGTAGACCACGGCGTGGCGAACGCCGAGCCAGTTAAGTGCCGAGAGAACCGCGAGAAATCCCACCGCGACGCCGAGGTTGGCCCAGACGAGCTCGTCGGTGTAGAACAGGGCGATCACGGCCACGGCGCCGATGTCGTCCGCGATGGCGAACGCGGTCAGGAACACCTTGAGCGAGATGGGAACGCGACTGCCCAACAGAGCTAGAACGCCCAAAGAGAACCCAATGTCTGTCGCCATCGGAATTCCCCAGCCTTGAGCGCCATCCTGTCCGGCATTGAGCATCGTGTACAACGCAGCCGGAATCGCCATCCCGCCCACCGCCGCGACGACCGGCAGAGCTGCTCGTTTGGGGCTGGCCAACTCGCCCACGAGAACAGCCCGTTTGATCTCCAGCCCCACGACGAAGAAGAACACCGCCATGAGGGCATCGTTGATCCAGAAATGCAGGGTTCCGTCCAGAACGTAATCGGCAAATCCGACCTTCAGATGCGTTTCCCAAAGCTCGTGATAGCTGTGCGACCACGGCGAGTTGGCCCACGCCAGTGCCACAATCGTACACGCGAGCAGCACGATGCCGGCCGAGGCTTCTTGGGCGGTGAACCTCTGAAAGGGACGCACCATCGGGTCAATTCGCGGTTCAACGGACGGGGAGCCAAAGCTTCTGATGAATTGCACCGGGGCCTCCTGATTGTCAGCGCGTTCCGGTCTGGCGCCTGTGATCATTGAGTGGGGCGATGCGGCACGGACGTTGCCTCATCGATCGCAATTCTTCGAACTAATCGCCAACTGGGAGCGAGTCTGCGACTAGGCCGGAGAATGAATGATGCATCAGGTCTCCGAGGACGAAGAACAGCGGGGTTTCGCAACTGGACGCAAATCTCGTCTCAGGCGTGCTCTTTGGTTCCACAGTCGTTGCACACCGTCAACCCAGACGAAACACCAACACGCTCGCCATCGCGTACAACCCTATGAGCGTCAGCCCTTCGAATGTCCAGAATCGGCTGGGCCTCATTCGAGATCGGTCAAGCAGCGAGATCAACACGACGACAGTCATGAGTATCGCTATGATGGCCGTGAGCAGGTGAATCTGGGCGACATTGCTCCAAAGAGCCCCGTCTGTGAATGCCGCGTCGTCGATAACAAGGACGAATCCCATGTTGAACAGGTTGCTGCCGAGCACGTTCGATATCGCGAGAGTCGGGGCGTTCAATCGAATCGCGGCGACGGCGGTGGCCAACTCCGGCAGCGAAGTGCTTAGAGCCAGGAACTGAGTGCCGACAAAGCTCTTTTCCCAGCCCAACTCTTCCGCTATGGAGTCTCCCGTATTAGCAAGCCAAATCGCCGAGCTCACGATAAACGCCGCCGCCGCCAAAAACGTAAGCGCGGCCGTCGTTCCGCTGGCGTCGGCATACTTGTCGACGTCTTCGCTCTCGACATCTTCTTGAGATTGCTCTGATCGGTAGATCAAAAACAGCGCCGTCAAGAATGCTGCGATCAAGACCAACGACACTGGACTCACGGGCCAGGTTGACGTTGTGGTCGTCAAGCCATGGATCACGAGAGCGCCTAAGGCTATGGCTATGACTCCGATTCCCAAGACGCCTTGTAGCGCCACCGTCGGGCTTACAATCGTTAGGATTGGGCCCCGACGCCAAAAAATATCCAACAACCCCACGATCAACAGGTTGAACAGATTACTCCCAAACGCGTCGCCCGCGGCGAGGTCAGGGGCGTCAAAGAAAGTCACTGAGCTGACGCCGGTGCCCAATTCGGGGAGCGACGTCGCGGTCGCGAGCAGCACGACTCCGATGAGCGACTGGCCCAGGCCGGATTTCAGGGCGATGATGTCGGCGGATTTCGCAAGAAAGTGGGACGCCAATAGGATGATGACGGTGGCGCCGGCCAACTGGAGCCACAGAAGGGCAATCAGCATTAAGCACTCCTGTCCGGATTGTCCCGGATCATAGACGCATCTTGGGCGACTCGCGTCCGGACCGGCGCTGTTCTTGGGTCAGCGATCTGCCACGCAATCACCATCGGCATGCCGTGTACGGCGCACAAAAAGATCGGCCCCAGGTTGCTGGGGTCGATTCCCGAGCGATCGAGCGCACACCATTCTACGTGATTGGTTGATTGCTCGCCAACAGGTCTGTCCTCTCGCCCCATTTGTCGAGGAACCGCCCGTAGTTTTTGCGGCTAAGTTCGTCGCGTTCTCCCTCGGCGAGGTCGCTCCAAACCCGATGTTCGTGCAGGATCACGGGAAGCGATTGGTCCGAGTACACACGGTAACCCTTGTCTTTGAAGTGGAAGCTGTAGTCGATGTCTAGGTTGCGATAGAATCTGAAGCTCTCCCGCATCAGCCCTACATCCCGAAGCCGGTTTCGTCGGAAGGCGAAGCAGTACGCCTGCATCGCGTCCATCTCTCCGGTCTCCCCCTCTCCGTCATGGAAGTGGTGGAGGTCGTCGGTTCTGAGGCCAAACGGACCCGCCACGCCGGTGTTTGGGTCGTCGAGCATCTCACCGATCCGGTCGAATATGTCGCCTCCGAGTTCTACGCTGGTGTCCAACATAACGATCGTCTTCCCGAGGCTCTGTTTCAGCGCGATGTTCTTGGCCGCGCCCTCGCCGAGCGTGTGATCGGCGTGGATCGCGCGAACGGCCGGCTGCGCATCGGCGAGCTCGTCGAGCCAGTCAGGCGTGCCGTCGGTGGACCCGTTGTCGACAACGATCACCTCGGCCGAACGGTCGCCGACCCACTTGAGCGCGCTTTCGACGCAACGTTGTACGTCGCCAACGTAGTTGTTGGCGACAACGGCGATCGTGAAGTCAAACGCGTCGTCCATGTCGATCAGAGAGGGCACTTCAGCGGAGGAGGAAACCGTATCTCGCTGTTGCTCGGTCATCTCCCATTGTGCCTTGACCCGAACCTTCGTGCCGTCACGCCCGTCTTGGAGGTCGTAGCCTTCCTCGGCGAGCTGACCACGAATTCGGTCGGCCTGGATGTAGTCGCCTGTCTTCCTGAGCGCCGCCCGCTCGTCGATCCTCGACGCAACATCGTCCGGCGCATCGCGTCCATCCCCCGCGGCATCCAAGTCGAGACCGAGTACATGATCGAACTGGCGCGCGATCTTCAGTTTCGTTTGACCCGGCAGGTCGCACCTGGCCATCTCCCATGTAAGCGCCAAAGCTCCCGGCAGATCGAGGTTGTCGTTCACCCGGTCCAGGAACTTGCCGGTCCACTCTTCGACCGCGCTGCCGTCGTTGCTTGTCGACTGCAAGGACACGGACCACTCCCGAACCCGATTCCTGAGCCGTTGCAGCCCACGCTGGGCGGCTTTGAGCGCCGTAAACGTGAAGTTGAGCCGCGTCCGGTACCGGGCTGTCATGCAGAGGTATCGGAACGCCAGCGGCTCCAATCCTTGATTTTCGAAATCCGACAGGATAAACGAGTTCCCGGTAGATTTGGCCATCTTGACGCCGTCGGCGAGGAGGTGTTGTCCGTGCACCCAGGTGTTGACGACCGGCTCGCCCACGTAGGCCTCGCTCTGGCCGATCTCGCCCTCGTGGTGAGGGAAGATGTTGTCGACGCCGCCGGTGTGGATGTCGAAGCGCCTGCCCAGGTACTTGATCGACATTGCAGAGCACTCGATGTGCCAGCCGGGGAAGCCCTCTCCCCATGGGCTGGGCCACTTGATCTCGCGCCCCTCTTCGGCGCTCTTCCACAGCGTAAAATCTCTGGGGTCACGCTTGTTGGGATCGGCATCGACCCGAACGGCCTCAAGCAATTCGGCCTCGTGTATGTTGCCGGACAGTTTGCCGTACTCGGGGAACTCGGACACCGCGAAGTAGACGTTGCCCTCGACCACATAGGCGGTTCCCTTGGCCACGAGGTCTTCGACGATCTCCAACATTTCGGCCACGTGATCGGTCGCCTTCGGAAATTCCATCGCGCGAATGATGTTGAGGCTGGCTTCGTCAGCCAGGAATCTATCGGTGTAGAACTGCGCGATCTCAGCGGGGGTTTTGCCTTCGGCCAAAGCCGCGGCGATCACCTTGTCTTCGCCCTGTTCCAACACCTCCTGCCGCATGTGTCCGACGTCGGTGATGTTCTTTATGTGCCGGACTTCCAACCCTTGGAACTCCAGAGCTCGACGGATCCAGTCTGCCATCAGGTAGGATCGAAGGTTGCCGATATGGGCGTCGCGGTAAACGGTGGGGCCACAGGAGTACATCTTGATAACGTCAGGCTCTATGGGCGCCACTTCGTCAAGGTTTTTCGTGAGGGTGTTGTAAACGCTTAGCACCTAATGCTCTCCAGTGGCTCTGGTCCGTAATGATTTCGCCGGGTTGCCCGCCATGACGGCCTCGATTAGGCGGGTCCGGATGCGCGTCCGGAGGGCACGTCCATCACATGGAGCAGGTCCGTGCCTCCGACCAGTCCTATAGTGACGCCCGCGACCAAGACCACCTTGCCTCGTCCCTGGATCCATCCTGATTTCAGCGCGTAGTCCTCGCCGACAGCGAAAAAGTCGTCGACCGACTCGAGCCCGCCCACGATGAGAGGCGTGACGCCCCATCTCAGGGTCAGCTGTTTGCGAACCCGTTCCGACGGGGTCAACGCTAGGATATGCGCCTCAGGGCGGAATTGGGACACACGGCCGGCGGTCGACCCGGATTCAGTGAAAGCAACGATCAATCTTGCTTTGAGCTGGAACGCCGTGCGGCAGGCGTCATAGCTGATTGCATCGTCGGTCTGGTCTTCGACGTCAGTGTATTTCTCGCGAATCATGTTCGCGTACGGGAGGGCGGCCTCCGCCTGCAAAGCCACGTCCCTCATCGTCTCGATCGCCTGCACCGGGTAACCTCCGGCAGCGGTTTCGCCGGAGAGCATTATGGCGTCGGTGCCGTCGTAGATGGCGTTGGCGACGTCCGTGACCTCGGCCCTAGTAGGCGTCGGCGACTTTATCATGGACTCCAGCATCTGCGTGGCGGTGATGACCGGTTTGCCTCCGCGGTTGCATTGTGCGATGAGCTGTTTCTGGATGACGGGCACTCGCGCCAGCGGCACTTCCACGCCCATGTCGCCGCGGGCCACCATGATGGCGTCCGACGCATCCAATATCTCGCTGAAATTATCCAAGGCTTCAGCCGTTTCGATCTTCGAGATTATGTACGGCTCGGGTCCGCGTTCCCTCAGCAACTCGCGGGCGAGATTTACGTCGATGTCCCTCGTTACGTTGGACAAAGCGATGAAGTCCGCGCCGACGTCGGCAGCGAGATTCAACCCGTTTTTGGCGCGTTCGTCCAGGAATGGCAGGGCCGGCGCCTTGCCAGGTATGGCCACTCCTCGGCGCTCGGTCACTCGACCGCCGAATGTGACCTGACAGATCACGTCCTCGCCGGAGATCTCCTGGACGACGAGCTTTACATTGCCGTCGTCAACGAAGACGGCGCCGCCGACGACGGCGTCACGATGGATGCCGTGAGGCGAGACGCTGAGGAGCTTGGGATTGCCTCGGACCTCTCTGCTGGTCAGGGTAATGGCGGCCCCTTCGACCAGGTCGAGAACGCCGGGATCTTGATACCCGGTTCGGTATTTGGGGCCCGGCACGTCAATCATGATTCCAACGGGCGTATTCAACTCGTCCGAAGCCGCCCGCACCTGGTTGATTGCGGCTCGATGAGCATCAGGCGAACCATGGCTCAAGTTCAACCGAGCAACGCTCATGCCGTTGACTATGAGACCTCTGATCGTCTCGTCCGAGGCCGTTGAAGGACCAAGCGTACAAACGATCTTGGTTTTGGGCCTGGCGATGGAGTTGCCGAGTGCATTCATCAGGTTGCCGTTCGATGCGAAGACGTGCCATTCTGGAACGGTTCCATACTACATCAAATGCATGGACGCCACCACTTAAACAGGCATCGACTCGACCAACTCTCGAATGGCCAGTTTCGCTGTTTGATCGCTCATCGGCAGGCGACGCTTTTCCAATCGTTGATGATGATTCGGCCTTAACGGACACGTGACGTTTCCGTCCAACCGAGGCGCCCATTGGCCGAAGTTCTCCTCGCTGCCTGTTTGGCGCCAGCCAATGGATACGATGCATTTCGATAGCGCCGCATGTTGCCATTCCGAGACCGGTTTTTCCCAACGCGGAAGGCCTGCATATCGTTTACAATGTGAAGCCAACTGTAACGAAAACTGAAAGAGCGTCCGGCCATGTTCTCTGTTAGACAGCTTTACGATCTCCAACTGCTGGACTGGGACATCCAGAGTCACGAGCAAGAATTGGCGGACGTGAACGGCAAACTGGCCGACGATTCCGAACGAATCGCCGCCAAGAACTTGCTGGCAGGACTCGAAACCAAACTTGGCGAACTCGGACCCGCGGGCCGCTTGGCCGAGGGCGCCGTTCAACAAACCGAACAACGATTGGCCGCCATAGATACTCGTGTCTACAGCGGCATGATAACCAACCCTCGAGAGCTGGAGGCCATCGAAGACGAAAAGGCGGCACTGCAACAGCAACACTCGGAACAGGAAGACACATTGCTGACCATCATGGTCGACACCGACGAGACGCAGGAAAACAAGGATCGGGCGCAGGCAAAGTTCGAGTCGATCAATTCCCACAGGGAGGAAGAGCTCGTCGAGCTTCAGGCGTCTCGGGAGACTTTGACGGCCGAACTTCCACTGCTGCATGAGCGGAGGGAAGACATGGTCGTCGAGTACCCGCCAATAGCGATGGCAACATACGACACGGTCGCGAAGATGCGTGGAGGACAAGCCGTGGCGCTCGTGGAGCGGGACACCTGCCAGGGGTGCCGAATAGCTCTGGCGCGGTCCGAGTTGCAGGCGATCCGCTCCAACCAAAACATCGTCCAATGCGGTAGCTGCAGCCGGATCCTGGTGGTCAACTAACAGACCTATGCAAGCCATCGGATACTTTCGGACCAACGCTCCTCCATCGCAATCTGAGCCCGTGCCGTCCCAGCTCGAGTTCGAAGAAGCCTTCAACGAGTACTGCGATCTCTTCTTCCATCAGCCCGTTAAGACGTTCGGCGACCTGAACGCATCGGGATCCGACGCTTACCCCCGGTACAAAGAGATGGTCGAATACATCGGGGACTCAGGCACCAATTTCCTCATAGTCATCCCGAGCGCAGGCCACATTGGCGCCGACCTCGAGTCGGTTGCCCGGTCATTTCTGGAACTGGAAGGCATCGGGGCCAAAATCACCTGTGACGACGAAGAGTACCCGGATCCACTCCAGAACGCGTTCCACATCCTGGGCGTCACAGGCATCTCGAAGACCCGCAGCGCCAAGATCAAGGAGTCGATGCAGGCCCGTGCCCTCCGAGGAAAAGGATTAGGCAGGCCCCCGTTCGGCTACCGCAACGGCGACGACGGCAGTCTCGCGATAGTCAAAGATGAGGCGCCGGTAGTCGAACTGATCTTCAGGCTGTACATCAAAGACGGTTTGGGGCTGCGGCTCATCGTCCAACAACTGAACGAGCGTGAAATCAAGACTCGTCGCGGCGGCAAATGGAACATGGTCAGCATCCGGGACATGCTCAGAAACCCTGCCTACATGGGCACGTACTCGCGGTTCGGCCTGAGATTGCCTAAGGCGCACCAACCCATTATCCCACCACAGGTTTACCGTGAAGCTCAGGACACAACCCGGTCGCGAAAGCCCGTTGGGCGCATCTCCAGCGCGGAACCGTTTCTGTTGTCCGGACTCGCGCAGTGCGGCTATTGCGGCAACAAGATGATGGGAGTCACCCGACGCCAGTCCTGGCGAAATAAGGACGGCAAACGCCAACGGGGCGTGTACCGATACTACCAGTGCCAATCCAGAAACAACCAGAGCGTCTGCGGCTACCACACTTGGCGCGCGCCGATGCTGGAAGGCGCGGTGGTTTCTCAGATCGGTCTCGTTCTCCAGGCCAAATCGGCCGGCATCGAGTCCGAGCCAACCGATGACGAAAAGCCTGATCTCCAATCGTCCTGGGAAGAGCGGGTGCGACAAGCGGAGCGACGTTTCGTGCAGGCGATGCGTCGCACGGCACGTGGCGCCACCGACATCGACGTGCTGGCCCAGTACCTCGGAGAACTCGACAGCACACGGGCGTCCGCCCAGCGAGCCCAGAATCCCGTCGACGCCGACGAAACCTTGCAGAGCTGGGACGACCTCGATTTCGACTCTCGGCGCGACTTCCTGCAAACGCACGTGGCCCGCGTCGTTGTGAACGACGACTCGGTTCGCGTCGAAACCTGAATTCCATTCCACCGGTGATACATCATGGCGTTGTTGCTGAACCCAAACACCTATCGAGACCTGATTCGGCCGCTGCTGTTCAGGTTACCCCCGGAGACCGCCCAAAAGCTCGCGGATGAGGCGCTTCGGCTAACGCCCGTCTGGAAGCTCTTGGAGCCGTATCTGGAGTACGCCCACCTTTCACTCAGAACCACCGTGGCCGGAATCGACATGCGGAGTCCGATCGGGCTAGCGGCGGGCTACGACAAAGACTGCGAGCGCCTCGAGTCGCTGGCCGCGCTCGGTTTCGGCTACGTGGTCGGCGGCACCGTAACCTTGTCTCCAAGAACCGGCAACCCAAGCCCGAGGATTCTCAGATACGAACGACAAGAGTCGCTGGTCAACTCTCTCGGTTTCCCGGGCAAGGGAGTCGGAAATGCGACGATGCGCCTCGCGGGGAGCAACGGCCCTGCTCGCGTTCCTGCGGTCGTCAGCGTATCAGGCGAAACGATCAGCGAGATCGTAGCGTGCCATCGAGAACTGGAGCCGCTGGCATCTGCCATTGAGGTGAACATCAGCTCCCCGAACACCGCCGGACTCCGCGCGTTCCACGACATGGGGGCGTTGACCGAACTGTTGACCGCCGTGAACGCCGACCGCAAGCGCCCGTTGTTCGTAAAGATGCCGCCTTTTCCGCAGGCCGGCGGCAGTCGAGACGACGATGACGCCAGAAAGCTTGTGCTTGGATTGGCCGGCGTCTGCGTCGACCAAGGCGTCGACGCGTTGACCGTCGCCAACACGCGGCCAGTGCGCGAACCCCAGCTTGCCGTCGGGGTGGGCGGTCTGAGCGGCAGGTTGGTCTATCGCGACATGCTTCGGATGGTCAGCGACACCCGAGCGGCCGTGGGCAATTCAATTGCCATCAACGCCTGCGGCGGCGTGTTCTCGGGCCGAGACGCCTGGAACGCACTACTAGCCGGCGCGGACACCGTGCAACTTCTGACCGCCCTGATCTACCAGGGCCCCGGCGTCGTTCGAAGCATCAACCGGCAACTCGCCCTGATGGTGAGCCTGAACGGACTGACCAGCGTGTCTGAGATCGCCCAATTGCCCCGGGAAGCCACAGCCTGAGAGGCGTCCGCGGCGCAGTTTGTTTCTGAGCAGGAAGCTTCTTGTCAGGGTTCAACCGCTTTTCTGTGCCGTTTCAGATTCACAAGCAACCGGACAGAACAGCGTAGAGGAGGGTTTCAAACCCTCTCGCTGATTTCGAGGAGGTAATTGGTCGCCACGTGCATACAACATGCTCTCTGGCATTTCAATGCTGTTTGTCCACGAAGGACGCTGGAGGGTTTGAAACCCTCCCCTACGACCATGTCTTGTAGTGGCGTTCATTGCGGGCCAACTCTGGCCGGCCGGGATTCGGCCATGGTCGGAATCGGAGGGCAGCGCCCCCAACAACCGATCGCGCGCTACGCCCTAGACGCAAGCAGCGCAGCAACCTCGACATGCGCAGGCATCGCTTCCTGGGCGCCGTGCCTGGTTACGGCCATCGCCCCTGCTGCGCATCCATACCTGACCGCATCCTCCAGCGACTGCCCTCGGGCCAGCGCCACTCCGAGTGCTCCGCCAAACGCATCTCCTGCCGCCACCGTGTCCACCACCTCAACCTGGAAAGAACGCACGAGGCCGCGAGCGTTTGCAGACGCGAAGTACGCGCCGCCGGCGCCGAGTTTCACCACTGCGGCGCCAACGCCCCGATTCAACAACTCGTCCACCGCAAGTCGTGCGGACTCGACGTCAGTGACTCGAATGCCCGTCAACAACTCCGCCTCGACCTGATTTGGCGTCATGACGTCGCATTCCGCGAAGACTTCGGCTGGAAGTTCTCGTGCCGGAGCGGGGTCCCATATCACCATCGCACCCTCCGCCCTCGCACGAAGGGCGGCCGCGAGCGTCGCTTCCAGCGGGGTTTCGAGCTGCAACAACAGCACGTCGGCATCGACAAGCGCTCGGTCCAACGCGTCGAGTTGGGCGTCGTCGCAAGCCATGTTCGCGCCGTAGGCGGCGACTATGTAATTCTGCTTGGCCGAATCCAGCAAGATCATCGCGATTCCAGAGGAGTTCTCGGGGTCCTTTTGCACTCCCGAAACATCGATTCCGTTCGATTGCAGTCCCGCGACCAGCGTGGGACCGAACGGGTCGGCGCCGACTCTGCCCACCATTCGGACGGCGGCGCCCAGTCGCGAGGCTGCTACGGCTTGATTGGCTCCTTTCCCGCCTGGAGTCGTGCGGAACTCGGTCCCGAGTATCGTCTCGCCTGGCGCGGGCATTCTCGCCACCGACGCGACAAGGTCCATGTTGATGCTGCCGAAAACGACGATGGTAGGTTGGTCGGTATTCGAACTCATCCGATCAGGCCTCGGTCCAAAAAGTCTTCGAGGATCTGCGCCACGCCTTCCTCTTCGATCGGCGGCGCCACAACGTCGGCAGCCTCCAGCGCTTGCGGCACCGCTCCTCCGACCGCCACGCTGTGCCCGCCCCATTGGAGCATCGGAATGTCGTTGTACCCGTTGCCGAAGACCAGCGTTGCCCGAGTCTCTATGCCAAGATGTCCACATAGCCAGTCCAAGGCCTTGTCCTTGCCGCCCTCCGGGTGCAAAATCTCGCAAAAGTAGGACAACGAACGGGTCACGTACAGATCCGAATCGAACTGAGACCGGAGCGCCGTTTCCAGGGATTCGATCACGTCATCGTCTCCCTTCGCGACAAGCCTCGTCATCTCGTTGGCTGAATACGCAGCCAGATCGCCGACTTCGTTGACTTCGACGCCGTTGCGCTTCCCGTATCCCGATGACCAATCCGTCATTTCGGAGACGAACACCGCGTCGCCCCGGTAGCCCATCACTTGAACGTCCCACCCGTCGAGGGCGGCGATAGCGGTGCGGGTCATCGGCTGGGTCAACGGCATGTGCCAGAGCACGTCACCGGACACCGGCTCGGACACCTGAGCCCCCTGGAACGTAGCAATTGGCGTGGTTATGTTCAGTTCCGCTGTTTGGCGAACAGCGGACTTGAACGTCCGCCCAGTCGCCAGCGTCACCGCGGCGCCGGCTTCGCGGACACGATCTATGACTTCTCTGGTCCGATCTGATATCGGATGCTCGTCGCTCCTGATGGTGCCGTCTATGTCGAGAGCGACGAGCCTGAACGTAACCGCGGTGTCAGTATCCATACACACTCAATGATATACTGTCGCGACAGCCGACTTCGAATGCCGCCAGGTGAGTTATTTGTTCGGTCCATTGTCGCCGAGACGCATCCTGTGGATGATCATAATACCGCTCGTCGTAGTGATATTGGTCGTGGCGTCCCGACAGGCGTGATCCCAGCGAGAAAGTACACAGGGACGGCCACGATGATACATCACAATCCAATCCTACGGCCACGGATTGGACATGCCGCCCAACACATGAGGCGCCGATCTTGCCTGGGAAGTTACGCCGGGACCGACCGGCGGCCGAATTCTGGGGTCTGCAACAGCCCCCACAGTGAAGCTGAAGATGGGATTGGGCAAGGGACGTGAGACACGTCTGACGGTGTCTCGCAACCCGGACGTGGAGGCGATAAGTGTCGAAAAAGAAGAAGGTTCTGGTAACCGGAGCCGCCGGGCAGATCGGGGGCATTCTCCGCAACAAACTTGGCTTCAAGTACGACCTGACGGGTGTGGATCGAACCGCCCACGACTGGCCTGGTTCTCACGTTGCGGACATCTCCGACCTCGACGCTTTGATGCCGGCGTTCGAAGGACAAGACACCGTGGTGCACCTCGGAGGCGATCCCAGGGTCAATGCGCCATGGGAGTCGACGTTTCAGAACAACATCATTGGGACTCGAAACGTTTACGAGGCTGCCAGGTTGGCCGGCGTGAAGCGTGTCATCTTGGCCAGCACCAACCACGTCGTGGGATTCTACCCGTTGAAACAGGACCCCTACAAAGCAATCTACGACGGCAGACTGGACGAAGTCAGGAGACCGTTTCGGCTTCTCGACGACCGCGATATCCGTCCCGACAGCTACTACTGCGTCAGCAAGGCATTCGGCGAGGCGTTGGGCAGCTACTTCCATGACCAGCACGGACTCTCGGTGATCTGCCTGCGAATCGGCTGGGTCATGACGCCTGACGACCCGACGTACGATCCGTCAGCGCTGTCGCTGTGGCTGAGTCACCGGGACGCCGCGCAACTCGTGGAGCGCGCCATCGACGCTCCGCCCTCGGTCGGTTTCGCGATCGTGCATGGGATGTCGAAAAACGACCTCGGCATATGGGACATCGACGCCGGAAAGCGCATCATCGGATACGATCCGGTTGACGGCGCCGGTGAAAAGTGGACACCGCGGCCGGGACGATCCGGCGTCACTGGACTAGGAAGCCAAACATGAACGTCATCCTCATCATCAACGACACGTTTCGCCGAGACCATCTGGGCGCCTATGGCAACACTTGGATCAGAACGCCGAACCTCGACGCGTTCGCCCAGCGCTCGGCGATATTCGATCAGGCGTACATCGCGTCCTACCCCACGATCCCCAATCGATGGGACGTGCACGTCGGACGCTACGGATTCCCCACACGAGGTTGGGAGCCGCTGGGGCCCGAGGACGAGACGCTTGCCCAGATGCTGTCCGCGCGCGGTTACACCTCTATGCTGATCTACGACCCGCCGCAGCTCGGGTATCACAACTACGACTACACCCGCGGCTTCGACGCGTGGTGGTGGGTCCGCGGCCAGCACGCCGACCCGTACATCACCGATCCGAACATCCTCACTCCGTTGCCTGCCCAGCGTCACAAGCTTCGCAGCGTGGAGGGCCTCAAGCTTTATCTGCGAAACCAGGGATCGATGCGGCACGAAAGACAGTACAAAGTCGCTCGGATCGCCCAGGAAGCGGTGGACTGGCTGGAGACCAACCACAGCCTCGACCCGTTCTTCCTGTGCATCGACATGTGGGATCCGCACGAACCGTTCGACCCGCCCTGGTACGACCATCAACTCTACGCGGACCCCGACTACGAGGGAGACCGGATAATCTACCCGCAGTACGGCCGGTGGGACTTCATGAGCCCGGACGAGCTCGCAAACGTTCGCGCCCTGTACGCAGGACAGGTCACGCTGGTCGACCGCTGGGTTGGCCGCATATTCGACACGGTGGAGAAACTCGGCCTGTTCCAAGACACGCTGGTGATCTGGACGACCGACCACGGACACCTTTTCGGAGAACACAACCTCGAAGGCAAGCCGGGGGGACAACTCGGCCCCTTGTACGAGACCACGACCCGCATTCCGCTGATGGTTCATCACCCCGAGGGCGTCGGCGAGGGCGCCACCGTCAGCGGACTGGTTCAGCCTCAAGACATCATGCCGTCAGTGCTAGAGGCGATAGGCGCGCCGATTCCGCGACAGGCCGAGGGCCACTCGTTCTGGCCGATGGTCGACGGCGGCGCCGGTTCCGCCAGGCGGTACGCTTTCTCCGGTCGATTCCCGCCGATGGTCGGAGGCGCAACTCGGCAGCCGGCCGTGGGTCACCTGTTCGATGGTTGGGCCGGCTCAGAACGCATCGTCGAGTCCATCACGGTCACGAGCGACGATACGGCCATGCTGGTCGGACCCCAGGGCCGCGGTTCGGAGCTATACGACCTGGCTGACGATCCCGCCCAGCGCCGCAACATCACCGGTCTTCGAGCAGAGGAAAAGAGCGAGATGCGAGGCGCGGCCATCGAATTTCTACGAGAGCACGGCGCCACACCGGAACGAATCACGCCCTTCACCGACGGCATTCCGGTCGCCGAAGTCGATCAAGGCATGGCGCTCTGGGCCTTCAAAGACGACCGAGAACGCTGGGTGGCATTCCCGACCGAGCAACAAGCGCTCGAACAGGCGCTCGACCGCGAAGGCGACGAAACCCGCGCAGTATCGGAAACAACCCTCGGGGCCCTCCTCGAAGCCGACCCCCACTCGCTGGTCCACACCCACGGCCAATACTACTGGGCCTCGGACCTGACGTAGGCTGGGTCCTGCGACGGATCAGTCCGCCGCGTATCGCGCCAGCGCATCCTCGTCGAACTCGACGCCTAAGCCGGGTTTGTCCGACATAACCATCTCGCCGTTTTCGACTCTCGGTTCTTCGGTGAATAGCTGGAAGGTCCACGGCATGTGCTCGATCGTGAGGCCGTTCGGCGCCGCTGCTACGGCGTGTGCCATGACCTCGGTCGCGAGATGGCTGACGATGGGCAGGTTGTAGGCCTCAGCCATGTGGGCTATCTTCATCCACCCTGTCAATCCTCCCGCTCGCAGCAGGTCGGCCATCACGATGTCAATCGAGCGATGCTCGAGCATGTGTCTGAAGGGAACGATGCCGTAGTGGTATTCGCCCGATGCGATAGGCGTGTCCAACGCGTCCGCTATGCGGGCCATGCCGGAGTAGTCCTGATGATGCACCGGGTCCTCCAACCAAAACAGGTTGTAGTTCGTCATCTCCCGGCCGATCGAGATAGCCTGGTTGACGTTCCAGCCCTGGTTGATGTCCACCATCAGGTCGATGTCGTCGCCGACCGCCTCACGCAATACTCGCATCCGCGCGATTTCTTTGGCGGCCGAATCTTCAGCGCCCATGCGGAACTTCATGGCCTTGAAGCCCTGCTCTACGAGGTCGGCGCCGGTTTCGGCCAATTGGTCCAACGTGTATGGACGCCAGAGGAAGCCGCTGGCGTACGTGGGCACGCGGTCGCGGAATCCGCCCAGCAGCCGATACACCGGTTGTCCCAGGGCTTTGCCTTTGACGTCCCATAGCGCGACGTCGATGGCCGATATCGCCCGAGTCACCAATCCGGCAGGCGCTCCGCCGCCGCCAGCCACATACAAACGGGCGCCGATCGCTTCGATCATCATCGGGTCGGCGCCAATTGTCTGTTCGGTCAGCCCATCCACCGCCTCTTTCAGGGCCTTGGTCACGACGCCGCTGGCGAAGCCCGCGTATCCGATGCCCTCGATGCCGTCCTCGGTCCTAAGTTTGAGCGTCACGAACGATGCCGTGGTTATGCCCGGGCCTCCGCCAAGCGGGCCTTCGCCCCGCGGTATGGCCACGACCCCTGTTTCGAAACTGGCTATCTTCATCGTTGCTCCTCTATTTGATATTTCGCGGATGTCATCCATTGAGGATGTGGGCCTCGCAGTTCTACTTGAATACCGCGCCTTCAGCTTCCGAAGGTGCTTTCGACCTTCAGGACCAAGCCCGTCTCCATCCTCCGCCGCGGGTCTTTGCGCGCGGTATTGCTGACTACACCCAGTGGCTCTGCTGACGTGACTCGGTCTGGTAGCCGCCTCGATAACCACCCGGAAGATTCACCCTGCCCGCCGGATGCTCTTTGAGCGCATCTTCGTCTAACGCCAGCCCGATTCCCGGTTTTGTTGGCAAGTTGAAATATCCGCCCTCTTGTGCTGGGAACGGCTCCGTCAGCACTGAGTCGTACCAAGGTGCGTGTCCGCCCTCTTGGATCAGGAAGTTTGGCGTGCAGGCATCGACGTGGATGGCGGCCATCGTGTTCACTGGCCCGTACGGATTGTGGGGCGCGAAGCCAACATAGTAGACCTCGGCCATGGCGGCGATCTTCTTGAGCTCGCTGATGCCGCCCGCGTGGCAGACGTCCGGCTGCACCACTGAGACGACCTGTTTCTCCAGCAGGTCTTTGAATCCCCACTTGGTGTAGATCCGCTCGCCCGTCGCGAGTGGAATGTTGATGGCCTGGGCGACTTTCAACATAGCGTCGACGTTCTGAGGCGGGATCGGCTCCTCGTAGAAGTACGGCCGATACGGCTCCAGCGCCTCGCCGACCCGAATGGCCTCTGCTGGAGTCAGTCGCCCGTGCACCTCAATGAGCAGCTCCACGTCGTCGCCGACCGCGTCGCGTACAGCGGCGACTATCGCGAGTGCTTTGCGTTCGGACTCCGCAGTCGTGTACTGGCCTTGATGCGCAAACGGATCGCCCTTCAAGGCCGTGTAGCCTCGGTCCACGAACGACATGGCGTTCTCAACGGCGCCTTCCGGGCTCGGACCGTCGAAGCGGCCGTACGCCCAAACCTTGTCTCGCATCGCGCCGCCGAGGAGCTCGTACACCGGAACTCCCAACGCCTGGCCTTTGATGTCCCACAGAGCGATCTCGATGCCGCTGATCGCCGCCATCTGGATCGGGCCGCCCCGAATATTGTGATACAGATGATACATGTGCTGCCAGTGCTCTTCGATTCGATGCGGGTCCTTGCCGATTATCGAATCGCCGAACTCTTCGACAACACCGGCAACCGAGGTCGCCCCGATGCTGGACTCGCCCCACCCGACTAAGCCTTCGTCCGTGGACACCTTCACGAAAACGTAGTTGTTCTGCACGCCCGGCGGCATGGTGACATAGGCTTTCACTTCCGTGATCTTCATGTCGTGTGCTCCTCCAGACCGAAGCTCTGTTGTTGATATTCGAACGGCGTCCACCGACGCCGCGCCAATTCTATTGCGTTCGTGCGGAAAGGGTCAAACTGCGAGGCTCACCCGCGCCCGACTCTGAGTCGACCGCTACAGCGCGCGCTCGACCTGGCTCTTGAGTCTGCGGAACCAGGCGCGCATGAAGCTGTTGGAACGGACGCCGACCGCCGATACGCCGACCATCCGGTTTACCCAACCGCGAGAGACTCGCGATGGTCGCGCTGGGTCCAGCCATGCGGCATTCGAGGCAATCGCGTGCAGAGTCCCCAGGCCAATCAATATCGGCCAGGCGACGGCCAACCGCAACCTGACGCAGCTCCTTGGAATCGCCGTGAAGTACTCGAAGGCGGCGGCGTAGTGGTCGAGGGCGATGCGGATGCCTCCGACTAGCGCGGCGCGTGCTGCCTCCGCGGACTGTGGATCGAACAGATCGGGCAGCGTGACACCGGCTTCGATCAACGCGGGTTGGGGCAGGTAGATGCGTCCGATCCGTAGATCTGAAGGCACGTCGCGCAAGACGTTGGTTAGCTGCAACGCCTTCCCGAACCGCACTCCGATCTGAGACATTCGTTGGCCGTCCCAATGGGCGAGCTTGGGTTCATGGAACATCGTGACGGCAGTCCAGAACTCGCCGACGCAGCCAGCGACGAGGTAGGTGTACTCGTCCAAAGCTTCCCAATCAGCCAGAGCCCTGATCTGACCGGAGGACTCGGTTGGAAAGTACGTCAGGTCGAACTCCATGCCTCGACTGAGGGCGACGACGATCGCTCGCACCCATGTCGCGTCGGTTGGTTCAAGCGAATCCAGCGACTCCAAGGCTTCCGGCAGAAACTCGAACAGACGCCGATCTCGATCCGACGGCTCCTGAGCCATCAACGCTTCGACGACGGAATTCACCGAGGCAGTGTTGTCGCTTTCGATTGCTCGCCTGAGCAGAAGCAAATGTTCGAGCCGCGCCTCGGACGCCAACGTTGTTGTGTCGGAGATCGTGTCAGCAGCCCTGGCAAGCGCGTATGCCAGGCCGATCGGGTAGCGAATTTCTCGCGGCAGAACTCGCATCGTCAGGTAGAACGAGCGCGAGACGTCCTTCAATGTTTCGAAAAGTTGGCGCTCATGCCCAGGGATTGAGGCGGCGTCAGACATCTGTGGGTTCTCCAAGGGTGCGGTTGACGTTGGTTCATCGGTAGGTTGCCCCGACGCCTTGCGCTGAATGGCTTGTTTTCTCGCGACACCCGGATTGTTCTACTTTCGCGAAAAGGAAAGAACGTTGACGCAGTCAATCCGTTTCGGACATGTCGGGCGGAGTGTAGCAATGCCGTTGAAGCCGGTCAATTCTCGCCAAAATCGGATGGTCTTGCCACTTTTCGACCCGATGCGCTTGGGCGGTGGCACGCCAAAAGCTGGTAAACTACCGGTGTAAACCTCTTCGAGGTCGGGCGTGGGCTGCATGCTCGACGCAAAGTCGATTTGAAACGATGCGGTGGAGGAATCGAAAAACATGCTGAACGTGAGCAGACTCTTGTGCGGAACGACGGCCCCCGGCGACGCCATTCGCTACGGCGATGCCCCGACCAGAGCCGACTCGATACCGCGCATGGGCTCGATCCACGGCAAGCCCGTCGTGGTCTGGAACATCACCCGCACCTGCAACCTACACTGCCTCCACTGCTACGCCGAGGCCAAGGAGCAGGCGTTCGAAGGCGAGCTCACGCATGAGCAAGCCGAAGTCGTGGTCGACGACCTCGCCCAGTACCAGATACCCGTGCTGCTATTCTCCGGCGGCGAGCCTCTGATGCGGTTCGACATCATGGACCTCATCACGCGGGCGAAAGAAAGCGGCCTGCGGCCCGGACTGTCGACCAACGGGACGGCGATCACGCCTCAGGTGGCCGCCGAATTGAAACGAGCGGGTCTCACATACGTTGGAATCAGCATCGACGGCCTCAAGACGGTCAACGACAAGTTCCGTGGCAAGAAGGGCGCCTTCGACAACGCGTTGGCCGGAATCAGAGCCTCCCTGGCCGAGGACTTTCGGCTGAGCCTGCGGTTTACGCTGACCCGCCACAACCTAGCCGACCTCGACGCGATCTTCGACCTGGTCGAACAGGAAGGCATCGATCGGGTCTGCATCTATCACCTGGCCTACGCCGGTCGCGGCAACAAGCTGCTGCCCTTCGACCTGTCTCACCAGGAAACTCGAGACGCAATGGACCTGATCTTCCGTCGCACCATCGACTTCCACGACCGGGGCAAGGAGCTTGAGATACTGACCGTCGACAACCACGCCGACGCTGTGTACCTACATCATTGGGTCAAAGAGAACATGCCTGATCGCATGGAAGAGGTGACTCGCCTGCTCAGTCGCAACAAGGGCAACAGTTCCGGTCGCGGCATCTCCTGCATCGACAACGTCGGCGACGTCCATCCCGACCAATTCTGGCGGACGGCGACGGTCGGCAACGTGTTGGAGCGTCCGTTCAGCGAGATCTGGCAGGACGACAACGTCGAGCTCCTGCACCAGCTTCGCAATCGCAAGGGCCTGCTCAAAGGCCGCTGCTCCCAGTGCAACTTCGTGGACCTGTGCAACGGCAACCTTCGAGTGCGAGCCGAGAGTTCCACCGGAGACACCTGGGCGGAAGACCCCGCGTGCTACCTAACCGAAGCCGAGTTGGGCATCGCCGATCTGGCTGCACAAACGGCTTGAGCCTCCCAATTGGTCGCACAACCCGCATCGTGTTCGGGAACGCCTGTGGTTCGACAAACTCACCACGAACGGATNNTCCATCCGGACCAGTTCTGGCGCACGGCCACCGTCGGAAACGTGTTGGAGCGGCCGTTCAGCGATATCTGGCAGGACGACTCCGTCGAGCTTCTCCACCAGCTCCGCGACCGCAAGGGCCTCTTGAAGGGCCGGTGCGCTCAATG
>DCWO01000166.1:31242-35365 GCA_002328865.1 Dehalococcoidia bacterium UBA2160
GGATCAAACCAACTTTGTCCGTTCGTCCTGAGTCCCGACGCGCCGGGAGACCTCGATTACTCAGGTTCCGACCGTTCTAGGAGTCGCCATTGATATCGACACATAGCCGAGGACATGCACGAGGCGGTCCGCCCATGGTGGACATGGACCGCGACCCGGTCGTCGTTTTCTGGGAGGTCACCCAAGCCTGCGCGCTGGCATGCATCCACTGTCGGGCCGAAGCTCAGCCGAAACGTCACCCCCTGGAGCTCACCGATGAAGAGTCGATGAAAGTCCTCGAAGACCTGACGAGATTCGACCACATGCCGATCGTCGTCCTCTCGGGCGGCGATCCGTTCATGCACCCGAACCTGTTCAAGTTCGTCGAGCGAGGCATCGAGCTCGGACTCACCATGTCGGTGTCTCCCGCCGCGACCGCGCTGCTGACGCGACAACGGCTCCAGCGGCTCGTGGATCTAGGCGTATCCCGCATATCGCTGAGTCTGGACGGATCGACGGCGGAGGCGCACGACGCCTTCCGCAGAGTCGACGGTTCGTTTGAGCGCACGCTCCAAGGCATGGCTGACGCTCGTGACGTGGGCCTTGAGTTCCAGGTCAACACCACCGTCACACGTCAGACCGTCGACGACTTGCCCGCGGTAGCCGATCTGCTGGTCGCGTCCGGCGCCGTGCTCTGGGACGTGTTCATGCTGGTGCCCACGGGTCGAGGCCAGACCGACGACGTGATATCCGCCGAGGAGCACGAGCGTGTATTCGGCTGGCTGTACGACCTGTCCGGCACGGTCCCGTACATGGTGAAGACGACTCTCGGCCAGCACTACAGGCGCGTGCAGGTGCTCAAGCGGCTGGTCGCCGAGGGCAAGAGCGACGTCGAGCTCACACCGGAGTTGGTCAAGAGCATGTATCGCGGCCTCCCGACCAACGACGGTCGCGGCATCCTGTTCATCTCGCACCTGGGCGAAGTCTTCCCAAGCGGGTTCCTGCCTGTCACAGCGGGCAACGTGCGCAAGGAGTCGATTGTCGAGTTGTACCGAAACGGCGACGTTTTCCGCACGCTCCGAACGCCTTCGCAGCTCAAAGGCAAATGCGGTCAATGCCCGTTCAACGAGATCTGCGGCGGCTGCCGAGCCCGAGCTTACGGCGCCACCGGCGACTACCTCGAACCCGAATCTTTCTGCGTCTTCCAGCCGCCCGAAGCCAAATCCCACGCGACTGAAACCGCGCGGGTGACGGGGAGCTAATTTCAGCGCTAGCGCGCCAACGCCTTCTTGCCAGCCTCCAGCGTCTCGATGATCGCATCGACGTCGAAGACGCAGCCGCCCCAGGTGCCGCCGGACGCATTCTGGAGCGCGGCCCACAAGCGCGAATCGTCCGGGAGATCGGGGTGCGGCGCGAGATCGTTGGGCGTCGGGCGGTTGGCCAGTTCGGCGTCGCCCCATGACGCGCCATTATTCGCGCCGTCTGTGCCGACCAGGTTGATCGTTCCCTCGAGGTTGATCTGGTCGACTACGATTTCGATCTCGTCGCCCTCGCGAACCTTGCCGATCGGACCGCCGGCCAGCGCCTCTGGGCCGACGTGTCCGATGCACGCGCCCGTCGAGACTCCGGAGAACCGGGCGTCGGTAATCAACGCGACGTGTTTCCCGTACGACAGGTGCTTCAGCGCGGCAGTGATCTGGTAGACCTCCTCCATGCCCGTGCCCATGGGTCCGCCGCAGGTCATTACAAGTATGTCACCCGCCTGGATCTTCACGGCGTCGTCCTGGCTCTTGATCGCGCGCACAGCGTCTCGTTCCGAGCGGAACACCCTGGCGCGACCGACTTTGCGATACACGCCGTCGTCGTCCACGACCGTCGGGTCGATCGCCGTGCTCTTGATGACCGATCCCTCCGGAGCCAGGTTGCCAGCCGGGAACGTCACGGTGCTGGTCAATCCCTTCGATTTGGCTCGATCCGGGCTCATGACGACATCGTCGGGGTCGATGCCATTGACCTCGGTGAGGTATCGCCTGACGTCTTGGCGACGCTCGGACGACTCCCACCAGTCGAGGTTCTCGCCCAGCGTCTGCCCAGTGACCGTCGCGACCGACGTGTCCAGCAGGCCCATGCGACGCAGATGGAGCATGACCTCGGGCACGCCTCCCGCGGCGTACAACTCGGCGGTCGGATGTCCGACTGGACCGTTTGGCAGCACGTCGACGATGCGAGGCGTCTCCTTGTTGACCTCATGCCAGTCGTCGACGCTCATCCGTCGGCGACCCGCCGCGTGTGCGATGGCGGGCATGTGCAGCATCAGGTTCGTCGACCCGCCGCACGCCGCGTGAACGACCATCGCGTTTCTCAGCGCCGCATCGGTCAAGACATCCTGCGACGTCAGCGCGTTCTTCTCGGCCATGACGAGCGCCCGCGCGGACCGACGAGCGATGTGGCGCCAGGCCGGAGTCCCCGACGGGGAGAGCGCGCTGTGCGTGATCGCCAAACCCAGCGCCTCGGCGACCACCTGCGACGTACCCGCGGTCCCGAGGAACTGGCAGCCGCCGCCAGGGGACGCGCAGACGCTGCATCCCACCTCTTGGGCGTACTCAAGCGTCACCTCGCCCTGCGCAAAGCGCGCGCCGATCGACTGGATCATCCCCGTGTCCTCGCCTTGCTCAGGCGCTAGCGTCGATCCTCCGGGCACGATGACGACCGGTTGCGTGCGAAGACCGGCCAGCGCCATCATCATCGCGGGCAAACCTTTGTCGCACGACGCGATGCCCATGACCGCCCTGGCCGTCGGCAGTGACCGCGCCTGACGCCTGAACACTTGTGCGGCGTCGTTCCGATACGGCAGCGAGTCCAGCATCCCCGGGGTGCCCATGGAGCGGCCGTCGCACGGGTCCGAGCAGTACAGCGCGAACGGCATCGCCCGAAGCTCGGTGAGCTCATTCGCCGCGGCCTCGACCATGGCGGAAAGCTCGAAGTGCCCGGTGTGCAGCCCAAGCGCAATAGGCTGCCCGTCGGCGTCCCGCATCCCGCCGACCGTTGACAGGATCACCATCTGCTTCCGGGTCAGCTCTGCCGGACTCCAACCCATCCCCGCGTTCTGACTCATCCCGAAATGGTTACCGCTCGGGTCGTTCACCAGAAACTCGGCCGTAAACGGCACGACCCCGGCCGGTCCAGGCGCATGAGTCTGAAACTCCCACGTCCGATCCACGGCCCCCACGCCCAACACATCCGCCGGCGCAACCTCAAGCGTATCGTGATCCGAGTTGAAACGAGCCGTCATGGCAGCCTCCGCTTTCGATGGCGATTGGTGTCAGCGGAGTGTACGTGGGCTGCGCGGGGAGGTCAAACGATGATAGGGACGGGACCGTGAGTTTTGGCTCACACCACTAATGGCAACGGACGAGACGAAGTAGTGACGCCATAGACCACGGGGCGCCTCCGACAACGCATCAGGCCCGAGCCGAAGCCCGGGCCCGATCAACGCGGTCTTGTTTCTCGACACTTTAGGTCGAGCGGGTCACCCCTCCGGCGCCTCACGCGTAACCTCGATCCGCTCCGGCATCTTGACGAAATCGGGGCCCATTTTGCCCGCGACGACCAACCGGACCGGCCCGCCGTGCTCCTCGGGCAACGGCTGACCGTTGAGCTTCAGCGCCAGAATCGTGCCCGGCGCCATCGCCTCTTCGAGTGTCGACGTCCGCTTGAGGTCGAGGCACGATGCGCTCACGAAACCGGCGTCCTCCGACACTCCCGCACGGGACAGAACGGCCGACAAAGCCACGCCCTCCCAGCGTTGCTCCGGAGCGACCCAGCCGTCGAAGCACCTCACGTCCTGTATGCTCTCGACCTGCGCCATCGCGGACAGCTCCGCCAGAGTGACGGTCAACGGCGTCTCCACCATCCCATCGACGCGCACTCCAGCCCAACCGTCAGGCCGATCCGCCGGACACACCGGCAACACCGACCTCACATCGTCTTGTTCAACTGTCATCAGGGCTCCTCCATCGTGTTTGCGTTGAAGCGTCGCTCGAACGTGCCGTCAGAGTACAAGGCGCCGGGCGCCGATTCAAGTCGGATGCCATTTTGCTGACGCCACCGTGCCGCCATTCAGACTGTAGACCGTCAGCGAAAG
>DCWO01000113.1 GCA_002328865.1 Dehalococcoidia bacterium UBA2160
AGCTCTCAGGGTCAGAGAGCGATGATCGTCGGCGACGCCCTGCATAGCAAGGTGCAGGTGACGGAGCCCGGCTGGTGCGCCGGCGTCGACACCAACAAGGCTGACAGCACGCGCAGCCGCGAGGATCTGCTGCAACGGGCGGAGTCGGGGGACTACATCGTCGCGTCGGGCCACTTTCACCCTGACGAGCACGTCGGTCGAGTGGTGCTTGCGGAGGGACGGCGATACTGGCAGTCATTGTAGCGTCGTGATTGACCGAGTCGAAGCTGACCAACAGCCTGGCGGTGATCGGCGGATGAGGTTTTCCGATCGGGGGAGGATTGAGATGACCCAACAGTACCGAGCGGACCACATCGGCAGTTTGCTGAGGCCTGAAGGCGTCAAGAAAGCCCGCCGAGACTACCTGGAAGGCCGCATCGGCCGAGGACGCCTCGTCGAAGCCGAGGATCGCGCCATCCTCGACGCCTTGGACCGACAGCGTCATATCGGACTGGACGTGTACACCGATGGTGAATTCAGACGTTCAAGCTTCCAGAACGACCTTGCGGAGTCGATCGAAGGTTACGTCGAGTCTGAGAAACCGTCAGTAGTGCGTATCTGGCGAGGTCCGGGCGGCGACCCACAGGAGCAGGGAACCAATCTCGTTGTGGGAGGCAAGCTCAAGCAGGCAAGGAGGCTAACTGACGCGCAGACGGCGTTTCTGAAGCAAAATGCGCCCGGTCCCATCAAGATGACCGTGCCGAGTCCCAATCAGTTTCCAGCCATCAGCTTTCAACCCGGGGTTACCGACCAGTTCTACGCCACGCGCTCCGATCTGCTGTGGGAGATCGTCAACATCATCAAGGCCGAGATCTCGAACCTCGCCCAAGAGGGTGTGCCTTATATCCAGATCGACGCCCCCAGGTACAGTTACTTTGTAGACGACACCTGGCGGCGCCATCTTGAAGACCTTGGACAGGACCCGGAAAAGGCGTTTGAGGAGGCGGTCGATGCCGACAACGCCTGCCTTGAAGGGGCGCAAAGAGAAGGCGCAACATTTGCCATGCACATCTGTCGCGGCAACAATCAGAGCAAGTGGTATGCCCAGGGAGGCTACGAGCCTATCGCCGAGCGATTGTTTGGCTCGCTCAACGTCGATCGGTTCCTGCTCGAATTCGACACGGAGCGGGCAGGGTCGTTCGAGCCGTTGCGGTTCATCCCGGACGGCAAAATGATCGGGCTCGGTTTGGTGAGCAGCAAGGATCCGACGTTGGAAGATCAGGACGCACTCTTGCGCCGGATCGATGAAGCGGCCCGATACGTTCCTGTGGAGCGGCTCTCATTGAGCCCCCAATGCGGCTTCGCGTCGACCGAGGCGGGCAACCTCTTGACGGAGGATGAGCAGTGGCGAAAGCTGGAGTTGGTCGTCGAAACAGCCCGCAAAATTTGGGGATGATCGACCTAGTGTTCCGGAGTGTAGGTTGGCTCAGCGCGGAGTATCAAGATGAAACGAAGCACCGACCGTATCCTTACGACCCACACGGGCAGCCTGCCGCGGCCTCCTGATCTATTGGCCATGATCGAGGCGAAGGACGACGGCGAACCGTACGATGAGGCGGCCCTGGCCCAGAGGGTCCGGACCGCCGTCGCCGAGGTCGTCCGGAAACAGGTCGACTCCGGCGTCGACATAGTCAGCGACGGCGAGATGGGCAAACCGAGCTTCGCGACCTACGTGAAGGACAGGTTGAGCGGTTTCGGCGGCGAAAACCCCGAGCCGCGAGTCTTCGCCGACCGGGCAGAGTTTCCCGCCTGGGCTGCGTTGGCCGCTCGGAGCCGGCTCGCCGCCGACACCAGACCGGCGTGCGACGGGCCGCTCGCGTGGAAGGACAAGGCCGCAGCCGAATCGGACATCTCCAACATGAAGGCCGCCGTTGAGTCCGAGAACCCTGTGGATGCGTTTGTGCCGTCCGCGTCTCTCGGCATCATCGCCGAGATAATGGTCAACGAATACTACCCCAGCGAAGAGACCTATTTATACGCGTTGGCGGACGTCATGAAAGAGGAGTACCAGGCGATCACCAACGCCGGTCTCGTACTCCAGATCGACGCTCCCGACGCGGCGATGGGACGGCACTCGCAGTTTTGGGACAGGCCTCTGGCAGACTTTCGGAGCGCCCTCGCACTCCGAATAGAGGCGCTCAACCACGCCCTTGCCGGCATTCCTGAAGAGCAAGTGCGCTTTCACATCTGCTGGGGCAACTACGAGGGGCCGCACAACCACGACGTACCGCTGGGGGACATCGTCGACCTTGTGTTGAAAGTCCGAGCGGCCGCATACTCGGTCGAGGCCTCGAATCCGCGACACGCCCACGAATGGCAGGTCTGGCAAGACGTGAAGCTTCCGGCAGGCAAGGTGCTCATCCCCGGAGTCGTTGATTCGACCACCAACTTCATCGAACACCCGGAGGTCGTGGCACAGCGGATACTGCAGTACGCCAAGATCGTAGGCCGCGGGCAGGTTATCGCGGGAATGGACTGCGGCTTCGGAACGTCCGCAGGGGCGCCAAGGGTCGATCCCGAAATCATGTGGGCCAAATTCAATGCCATGGCAGAGGGCGCCGAGATAGCAACGAAACAGCTCTGGGCATAGCCCGGATTGACTGCGGGCACGGATGTGCGACGGCACAGGGAGTTGAAGGAGAGGCGGGCATCAGGCGGAGCACTGAACGAATTCTCACGACCCACGCCGGAAGTCTGGCTCGGCCAGCCGACCTTCGAGAGATGGTGATCGCCAAAAATGGCGGCGAGCCTTATGACGAGGCCGCCCTGGCCGGACGCCTGCGAAGCGCGGTCATCCAAGTCGTCCAACAGCAGGTCGAATCCGGCCTCGACAGCATCAACGACGGAGAGTTCAGCAAGTTCAACTTCACGAGTTACGCCCGAGAACGCCTCAGCGGGCACGAGCAACGAACTGCTGTGCCGGGTGAGGTCCTGTCGAAGATATACGGCCGAGACGCGCTGGAGTTCCCGGAGTATTTCGAAGGGAGAGGCAATCTTGGTGGAGCCGAGGTCATTTGCACAGGACCCCTCACGTACATCGGCCACACGGCATTGCAGGCCGACATCGACAACTTCAAGGTTGCTCTCCAAGGCGTCGAAGACACGGAAGCTTTTTTGCCGGCCGTCGCTCCCGGCACGATCGAGCACTGGATGGAGAACAGCTACTACGAAAAGGACGAGGATGTCCTCAATGCGATCGCCGACGCGATGCACGAGGAGTACAAGGCGATCACCGACGCTGGCTTCCTGCTCCAGATCGACGACCCGGATCTGGCGGACGCCTGGCAGATTCACCCCGAAATGAGCGTCGCCCAATACCGAGCGTTCGCCGAGCTCCGCATCGAAGCGCTCAACTACGCTCTGCGCGACATCCCCGAAGAGTCGATTCGCTTCCACATGTGCTGGGGGAGTTACCACGGACCCCACGTCTACGACATTGCCCTTACTGACATCATTAACATCATCCTGAAAGTCAAGGCGGTGGGTTACTCAATAGAAGCTTCGAATCCGCGGCACGAGCACGAATGGCGTGTGTTTGAGGACGTCAAGCTTCCTGACGGCAAATCGCTGATCCCCGGCGTCGTCGGTCACGCCAGCGACTTTGTCGAGCATCCCGAACTGATCGCGCAGCGGCTCGTGAGGTACGGGCAGATTGTCGGACGCGAGAACGTTATCGCCGGAACCGATTGCGGGTTGGGCACGAGAGTAGGGCATCCCAAAATCGCCTGGGCAAAATTCGAAGCCTTGGCTGAGGGCGCTGCATTGGCGACGAAGCAGCTTTGGTGATGAGATCTCGATCGGGACACGCAATGTTTCCGGCTGCTGAAAGGCGGCGGCGCAATCTTCCCGTCGTCAAGTCCGCGCGCGACATCGGCTATCGTCTCGCCGTTTTCATGCCCGCCAGTTGTGGCCACGTCACACTCGTTTGACGTTGGTCTGCAATACGAAACCGCATACGCGGATCTACTCGGTTCCTCAGCGCATCACCCTTCTGGGACCCACCAGCCGTCGTCGTCTTGGAGCAGAGCGCGGGTTCGGTTGATCTCACCGGCGTGATACAGATCGTGTTCTATCATCGTCACGATCAGATGATAGGTCGACACCTGGTCTCCCCAGTGGGCTTTGCGTGGCGCTTTCAGCTCCCGGTCGTCTTGCAATTCCGCGATGCAAGCCGTCAGGTAGCTGTGCGCCTCGCCCAGCCATTGGGTTGCGGCCTGAAGCGTGGCAAGCCGTTCTGGCCCTGGGTTGGCAGGAGGGTCTGAGTAGTCCATGTCTGCGCCTTTGAAGCCGTGGTTGGCGTACATGAACTTGAACATCCCAACGTGCAGCGTGATCTCGCGGATCGAACGCTTCGCGCCCATGGGCAACGCATTCCAGGATTCCTCGCGGACCGTGGCCAGGTTGTCGAGCAACGCATGTTCGTTGCCGGCAAACGCCCTTTCCATGAGTCGCGCTAAGATGTCAATCTGCGGTCTTGCCATTTCGCCTGACCCCGCGTCTGCAACCGTCGTTTCCCACGTCAAACCGCGCGCCTACAACGAGCCCGCATTCCCTGACACCGACGATTGTACGGGCGCTCCGGAACGCGGTCAAACAAGGCGGTGTACCTGCCGGCAGCCGTGGTTGCGCTCTCAGGACGCCGACGTTAAGATGCCGATTGACGGCCCAACCCCCAGCACTCGATCGGAGCTGACTATGGCCACCTCGGCAACCTTCTCGCCGCCCGAAGCGACTCAGGGCGCAAAGATGATGTACCTCATCAGGCGCAAACCCGCCACTTCTCGAGAGCAGTTAGTGGCCCATTGGTACGCTAATCACATGCCCAAAGTGATTCAGGGAGCGCGGAATCAGGCCGCGCAAGGCAATCCCCACGCCCTCCGATACATCGTCACGCTCTACGACGCGGACGAAAGCGGCGAGCATGTGTGGGACGGCGTCGCCCAGTTGTTGTGGGACGAGCCTCCGCCAAGGTCGGCGACCCCACACGGAACAACGCCGACGGACTCGTTCCAGCAAGCAGCAGAACCCTACGTACCCTGGGCGACCACCGAGTATGTGGTGATGGAGGGCTCAAACGACCTCAAAGTGGAGCCCTTGACCCTCGACGCGCCGTTCCCCTGCACTCGGTCCGGCTTCTACAAGGTGACCTTCCTTGTGAAGGCCAAAGAAGGCTCGGACTTCGACAAGTTCTTCGCCCATTGGCTGGACGTCCACGCGGCCAACGTGAAGTCCGTGGTCGAACAGGTTGGAGGCTTCAGGTACGTCGTGAACCACAGCATCGACCCCGCGACCGAACCCTACGCCGGCATGGCGGAGATCTACTTCCGCGACGAGGCAGGATGGGCGGGATACCGCGAGCTCATCAAGCCCGACGGCATGGGCGAGTGGGTGGCCGAAAGCCTCATATTAGGCGGCCGAACGGAGATGATCGGCATCCCTTAACCGGGTGTTGGAGCTACTTCTCCGGCGACGAAGCTTAAAAGAAGACGCCGGCATCCTGGAGCTTCTGCATTCGTTTGGTTGACACGCCCAGGATCTCGCCGAGGATGTACTCGTTGTGTTCGCCGATCAACGGTGCCGTGCGGCGGATTTCGCCTTGGGTTTCCGAGAACTTGGCCACTGGCCCCTCTGTTCTTAATGTGCCGATGCTGCGGTCGGGATGCCATGCGTCCACGAAATAGCCGCGGTGTTTCAGTTGCTCGTCGTGCACCATCATGTCGACGACGTTCTCGACGACGGCGGCCTCTATTCGGACGGCTTGAAGCGCCGCCATGGCGTCTTCGGCGCTGCGCTCCTTGGTCCACCGCTTGACCTCTTGCTCCAGCTCGCGCCAGTTCTCCTGCCGGTCCGACAGCAAGGCGAACCGCGGGTCTTCAAGCAGGTCTCGTCGTTCGATGGCTGAGCAGAACACCGGCCATTCTTCTTCGGTGTAGACTCGGATGGCAACCCACCGCTCGTCGCCCTGGCATGGGAACGCGCCCTCCACCGAGGCCGAGGTGTGAGGCAGGCGGTTGCCGTTGGGTTGTGGCTCGGCGCCGTTGGCCGTGTACTCCAGGAACGCGCTGCCCATGACGTGCGTCGTGGACGTGAGCTGCGTGCCGTCGATGTACTGTCCCTCGCCGGTCTCGCTCCGGTGTTCGAGGGCCATGCAGATGGCCGCGGCGCCCTGGAGTCCGGTCGTCGTGTCTCCCCACGAGCCCGCAACCACCGGCACGTCATTCTCGTATCCGGACAGATACGTGTAACCCGACATCGCCTGAGGGATGTGAAAGTGGGAAGCGTAGTCTTTGTAGGGACCGGTCTGACCGAACCCGGACATGCTCAAGCCGATGATGTCCGGGCGGGCTTCGCGCATGTCCTCGAAGGCAAGGCCCCACCTCTTGAGCACGCCGCCCCTGAAGTTCTCGGTCACGACGTCGCTGACCGAGATCAGGTCCTTGATAAGTCCCAGACCCTCCGGATCGCGGGCGTTGATCGTTAGGCTCAGCTTGTTGCGGTTGAAATTGTCGAACGCGCCGTAAGGAAAAGGATCGGGCTGGTCATTGGTTCGATTGACGTAGTTTCGGTGCGGGTCCGGCCGGTTTCGGGCCTCGATTTTGATGACCTCGGCACCCATGTCCGCCAGGGTCCTGGTGCAGAACGGACCCGCCAGCACCCACGTGAAGTCGGTGATTCGAATTTCGGTCAGTGGTCCACTCATGTCGGTCCTCCGGCTTTTATACGCCTAGATGATCCCTTTGCTTGTCAGCGCCGTCAGCTCATCGCCGGAGAGCCCGAGTTCGTCTTCGAACACCGCCTCGTTGTCCTCACCGATCAGTGGCGCCCGCCGGTGCAACGACCAGGGCGTCTTGGTGAGCAAGTAGGGGGCGCCCGAGTAGGTGAACTTTCGGTCCAACTCCGGGTGTTCGACATCGACCCAGTACCCCCGATGCTCGAGTTGAGGGTCGTCAATCACCTCTGGAATCGAATAGACGGCGGCGCACTCAAGGCCCCGCTCCTGGCCTTGTTCGAATATCTCCGTCTTCGTTTTGTTCTTGGTCCAGGCGGAAACAACCTCCACCACATGGTCGAAGTTGGCTCGGCGGTACGTCGGGTCGAGCCACTTTTCGTCGGTCAGATCCTCGGCGACCCCCTCTTCGGTCATCCACTCGACGATTGCGTTTCGATCTCGCCGCCAGCCGATGTTGAAGTGCGCCCAGCCGTCCTTGCAGGGCAGCACTTTGAATCCGAAGCTGTTGATGTGGTCGTTGTCTCTGCGCCCGGAGATCATCTTGTCGCCGACGTAGAACGGCACGTACCCCTCGCCGGTGGACGCGGCGGCTTCCTGCAGCGACACGTCGACGTGCTGGCCTTTGCCGGAGCGCCTGCGACTCAGAATCGCGGACATCGCCGCGCTCAGCGCGTACAGACACGCGGCATGGGAAGCTTGCCTGCCCCAGGGACGTGTCGGAGGTTGCCACGTCCAACCCGTGGTGTACATATAACCGCTGGAAGCCCAGCCGGCAAGGTCTCCGCCCGCGAGACCGGCCCTCGGACCGCTTCGGCCGAAAGCGCTCAACGATACGTAGACCAGACGCGGATTGAGTTGGTGCAGGTCGTCAAATGAGAAACCCCGGTCGTCCATGTAGCGAGGCGGCATGCTCTCGACAACGATGTCCGCGTTTTCGACCAGACGCTTGAAGAGAGCCTGGCCCTCCGGGTCGTCGAGGTCCAGCGTGATGCTGCGTTTGCTGGTGTTGTAGCTCCAGAAGTGGAGGCTTCGTTCCGGGCTTGGCTCGTCTTCGAGGAACGGCCCGATGCCTCGCGTCGCCGCGCCTCCCGGAGGCTCAATACGGGTGACCATGGCCCCCATGTCGGCGAGCATCTTGCCGCACAACTCACCGACGTCGTCCACCACCTCCAGCACGCGCAGGTGGCCGAGGGCGGTGGGACCGGTCTGATTATCAGTCATATGTCACTCCAGATTGGCCGTCGATGGAACACAGTGCTCGCAGGGCCGAAGAAACGCGCTTCCGTCGTAGATTGGGAGCCAGATTACGCGGATCAATCCGAGCGCGATGCGAAGCCCGGTTGATAGGGGAGGAGCGCAACGCCGGAAGAAGCGATTCGGAATTTCTACGCCGGAGCGCCGGCCCTGGGCGTGAAGTTGCCGATCTCCGTCAGGTAGTCGTAGCAGTGTTGGGCGCAGTGTTCGATCGTTTCGTCGCCTACAGGCGACTGGTGGACAGTCACGACACCGTCGTAGCCAATTTCTTCCATCGCGCCGAGAATCTCGACGAAGTCGATCGTGTCAGGCTCGCCGAACACCGCGTCATCGAGGTTGACCCATCCCGGATACCATCGCAAGCTTCGCTTCGAGCCACCGTCCCACATCTTCGTGTTCTTGAGGTAGACGTAGCACAGGTACGGGGCAATGCGTTTGATCGTCTCGCGTCCGACGTCCTGGAGGCACCACACCCAGTTGGTGGTCTCGTAGGTGAGCGCGAAGTTGCGTCGATTGACCCGCTTGACGTACTCGATCGAGCCGTCGACCGTCTCGAACATGCTCTGGCCGTGCGCCATGTGGGTGAGTGTGATGCCGCGTTCCAAAGCTTCGTCGGCGGCGCGCTGGACCCACTTCACGTCCGACCAGCTCTTGATGCACACGCGAAGCAGCCTGGCATCGAAATCCTCGGCCACGTCGAGATGGGGTCCGATGTCGCGCATTGCCAGCGGACCACGTTCGTTGTTCAGCGGAACATCGAAGTCGGCGGTCACCATCGTGGACTTCAGCCCGAGCTTGTCCAGATCGCGCTTGAGTTCAAGCCGGTTTTCTCGCGGCGTTTGCGTTCCCGCAAGTGACGCGCGCATGCAGATGCCGTGGTATCCGATGTCGGCGGCCATCTTAATGAACTCTTCGTTGGTCAGCCGCCCCATCTTGTCCGGGCTTTCCATAACCATGGCCGAAAGCGAAATTTCCAAGGTGTTCCTCCTGTGGTAGCGGGTGGTGCGCAGGCCAAGCCGCCAGTCAGATGGCGAAGGCCTATCCGGAAGGTGTGCTCACCGCGTCAGAATTCAGCCGGAACAATCCGAAAGTAAGGTTCCTAGGCGCGCCTATACTACCCCGCTTCGTAGCTGAGGCGCAAGACTGTAACAAAACTTCACGAATCCTGCGGCTCCGCGTCTCGTCGCTCGGGTTGTCGCGAGTCCGCGAATCACTCAACACTGAGTCGACAGGATCTGATGGTTGTGGGTCGAGGGCGCCCGCTACGAGCCTGGCGCCAGCGCCGTGATCGTTCGGATGTACGCGTCTTTGTCGGGCTCGTTCAGCACCAGCCGGATTTCGGACACTCCGACGTCGAAGAATGCCTCCATCTGTTCGCGGCATTGCCCGGGGTTGCCTAGAATGGTGGTGGCGTCGACCATCTCGTCCGTGACGAGTTTTGCTGCCCCTTCGCGGTCGCGTCCCAGATAGGCCTCGCGAATTTGGTCGGCTTCCTCGCCGAACCCGATTCGATGGAAGTACCGGTGGTAGAAGACGCCCATCCCGCCTATGTAGAAAGCGATGTGGGGCCGCTCCCGATCGCGGGCTGCCGGAACGTCGTCGGTGACGTAGACCGAGACCTGAGGCGAGATCGCGATGTCGTCCATCGAACGCCCGGCGGATTCCACCCCCTGCTTCAACGGCAACATGGCGGCGTCCTTTCGCGAAGGCGCGAAATAGATCGGCAACCAACCATCGGCAATCTCCCCCGTCATCCGTAGACTGGGCGGACCCAGCGAAGCGATGTAGATCGGGAGGTCCGGGCGATACGGCTTGAACCGAAGCCGAAATCGTTTTGTTTGATAGAACTCCCCGTCGTGGTCCATCCGCTCGCCGCGCATCGCTTTGCGGATGATGTCGATGTACTCCCGCATCCGGGTCACGGGCTTCTCGAACTTCTCGCCGTGAAAGTCTTCGATCACCAGCGCCCCGCTCGACCCAAGCCCCAGGAAGAACCGCCCTTCGGACATGATGTCCATGTTGAGCGCGGTCATCGCGATGTTCGCAGGCGAGCGCGCGAACACCGGGACGATGCTCGTGCCGATGCGGATTCTCGACGTCACCGCCGCCAGTTGCGCCAGCGACGTGAAGGCGTCTTCGCCCCACGCCTCGCCCGTCGACAGGCTGCTGTAGCCTAGGCTCTCAGCCAACACGGCGATCTCTTTAACGTCGTTCCAGGTGCTGCCCGGCGGTCTCGGGCTCATCAATCCTACTTCACCCATAGTGATCGTAATCCTCCATGGCTCGTACGCTGAGCGCGGGCACAAACCAGCGCGTCTTCGTTGCTGACATCTGGCGCCCATTCTACGCCATCGCGGCGGAGTTGCCATAGACCGTGCATCGACAAGCTTCGGCGATTGCCGTTCCGGAAGGCAGCCACTTCACATCGCAAGACCGCCGGACGAACTTACCTCTGTCCCCCGCTCAGGTATACTGTGGCCTGAAATCTCAATGATAGGACGCGTGACCCATGCCCATCTCGTTCAGCCTGGCCGGTAAGAATGCCATCGTCACGGGTGGCTCAAGAAACATGGGGAGACAGTTCGCGCTCGCACTGGCCGACGCCGGGGCCAACGTCGCCATTCTGGACCTCCCCGTGCAGGAGAAGGAAGCGCAAGGCGTGATCGGCGAACTGAGAGAGCGGGGCGTTCGCGGCGTCTACCTTCCGCTAGACCTTCGGGACGTGGATGCAATTCGAGAGCAGGTGGCTGCCTTGGCCGCCGAGTTCGGACACCTGGACATCTTGATCAACAACGCCGGCAAGACCGGCGGCACGAACAAACCATTCCTGGAATACGAAGTGGACGCTTTCGACGACATGCAAGCCATCGGGCTGAGAGGCACCTACTTCATGTCACAGGCGGTCGCAAACCGGATGGTGGACCTGGGCATGGGAGGATCGATCATCCACATATCGTCCCGAATGGGCATGCAGCTTCGCCGCGGATCGTCCGCCTACTCCACGGTCAAGGCGGGCATCGCACACATGGGCCGCGCCATGGCGCTCGATCTGGCGCAATACAACATCCGGGTCAACTCGATCGCGCCCGGCCCGGTGTCGTCATCCGACGAGTCTGACGCCGAGTTCCCTCTTCCGACCGGCCTGCGTTACGAAGACCTGCCGGGCACAGCGGTATTCCTGGCGTCAGACGCCTCCCGGATGATAACGGGCCAGGTGATCATGGTAGCCGGCGGCATCGATCTCCGAGGTCCGATCTGATTGTTCCGTGCCTCGGGAGCGCCATACGAGTGTCGGCGAGCCGATTCCATTGGATCTCGATTTCGAGCCGGAAACGCGATTTCGAAGAGGGCGATATGCAACGAGACAGCCTAGACTGGCTTCTGAGCAACGCGGTCGAACGCGGCTACGTCCCGGGCGTCGTTGTCGTCGTCGCCACTCGAGAGTCGGTCCTGTATAGGGGCGCGTTCGGGAAGCTCGCCGACGACCCCGTCATCGACATGACCGCGGACGCCATCTTCCCGGTCGCCTCGATGACCAAGCCCGTCACGTCGGTGGGCGTCATGATGCTTCGCGAGCAGGGGCTGATCGACCTTGACGACGCCGTCAGCGAGTACCTTCCTGAGTTCGAGGGCAAAGAAGTCATCGCGGGGTTCGACGAGTCCGACGCCTCGTACACGACTCGTCCCGCGACGACCGAAGTCACCATCCGCCATCTCATGACGCACACGGCTGGATTCGGCTACGGCTTCTCAAGCCCCATTGTGCGAGATTTAAGTAGGGGAGCAGCCGGACTCGGCCCACGCGAATTCCCGCTCCTGCACGATCCTGGCAGCAAATGGACCTACGGGACGAGCACCCGCGTCCTCGGGTGGGTCATCGAAAAGATCGCCGCCGAGCCGTGTAGACCGTCAACGTAGACGTCCGGATACTCGTCCATGTCGAAAAGATGGGGATAGATCGGAATCTGATAAGCGGTCTGATGGCCGAATATGAGGTTGAACTCGTTGAATCTGCTCTTGGCAAGCACAGAGAAGTACCGGTCCCAATACTCCTCGGAGAAGTACCAGTCCCGTTCCAGGTCGGCGTTGTGCGAGAAGGCGTAGAGCCTTCTGACGGCGATGTCCGGGCTCTCGCGCTTGGGCGTCAACCCGTCTGAGAGGTCTTCGCAGGCATCGGAGCATTCGATCTGCTCGGCGAGCTCAAAGCACCCGTACATGACCCCTTTGTCGTCGGACCCCGCCACGCAGATCGTAGTGCCCCCAGAGGAGGCGGCCATGGCCAATGCGTACGATTCCGTTTCGCCGGGCGGCGCAAGACCGTCTGACCCCACGTCGGCGAAGAGCGGCGAAACCACGGCCCCGATCAAGACAGTCGTGCCACTCGCAGCAGCATCGACTGAGTCGCCCTGTTCGACGTCATGCCCTGCGTCGGTGAATGTTCTGGCGAGCTCGTCGACACCGTATCTGGCGGGGCTCCCCAATCCTGGGTCAGAAACAACGACGATCTTCATGACTGGCCTTCATACCTTTCGATTCGATACGTTTTCTTCTTGGCGCGTGCTGGCGCTCGGCCGCAGCCAGACCATGGTCTCACGCAATGAGTGGAACTGCCAGATTTCGGGGCGTCGGCATCACGCCCGACTGCTGCGCGCGGCGCCTGGCGTCGAATCTGGGGATCGTTTCGGATCTGAGGCTGTTCGCGGTGTATCGGACACCGGACAATGGCCGTCGCGCAGGCGCCCCACACTCGCCGTGTCGCAGGGCGCCCACTGGATGAGGGCCGGGTGTGTTAGCCTCGCATCATGTTTCGGCCCAGGCGCCAGCGGTGGACCTCGTTCGGGCCTTCGAAGATCCGGTACGCGCGCACGGCCCGGTAGTACTGCTCGATGACCAGGTCTTTCGAGTACCCCGCCGCACCGTGAATCTGAAGCGCGCGGTCGATGACCCGGCCGGCCATCTCCGTGGCGAACACCTTGATCATCTGCGCCTCGCGCCGCACGTCTTCGCCTCGATCTGCCTTCATCGCCGCCTGGTGGACCATCGAACGGGTGGCGAACATCTCGATCTCGGAGTCCGCGATCATGCTCTGGACTGCCTGGCGCTCGGAGAGGAGCGAACCGAATGTCTTGCGTCCCATCGCGTACTCGACCGCCATGTCCTGGCATCGCTGGGCCAAGCCGAGGACTTGCGGTCCGTTCATCAGTCGGAGGCCGTTGAGCGACTTCTGCGCGTCTTGCCAGGCGCCTCCCTCGGCTGTGAGGCGATGGGCGGAAGGCACCACGCAATCGGTCAATTGGAACTCGGCAGTGGTCGTTTGGCCCATCATCGGGATCACACGGCTCACTTCGAAACCAGGCGTGTCTGCGTCGATGATAAACCAGGTCACGCCTTCTTGGCGCTCGGTCCCTTTCTCTCTGGCGAGCACGACGACGTGGTCTGCTTCGTGGCCCTTGGTGATCCAGATTTTTGTGCCGTTCAGAACATAGTCGTCACCGTCGCGCGTATAGTTTGTTTGGATGCCGCCCAGATCGCCTGCCGCGCCCGGCTCGCTGAAGGCGCCGGCGGACCTGGCTTCGCCGCGAACCACGGGATGCAGATACTTTTCTTTCAAATAGTCGCTGGCGCCGTAGAGCAGGGGATTGACGCCGCCGCCGATGAGGTTCCGTGACAGCATGGATTTGTGGGTTTCTTCGATTACCAGAGCCATCCCGAGAGTGTTGATGCCGGCGCCTCCGTATTCGGGAGGGACGCTCAAAGCCCACAAACCCATCTCTCTGAGTTGAGCCTGCAACGGCGCTCTGACCTCCTGCGGCAACTCCTCCTCATACTCGGACTCGAGCGGCATCACTTCGTTTTCGACGAACTGACGGACCGTGCTTTGCAGCATCCGTAATTCTTCGGGGATCGCGGTGTCCATGGCAATTGCCTCCTCGTTTGATTCGGGCGTGACCAGGCGATAGTCGAGACGGTTCTCCCACTGCTGAGGCGCCCGTCCGTGATCTAGCGGGTGTGTTCGGCGTCGCTCGTTTGCGGAGGTTCGAGGCATCGCCGTCGAGCGAGACGCATGGGAACGCTATGGCGTCGGCCGTTTCCGAAACATGCACAGGCATTCGGCGCCAACGAATCTCCTAGCGCGACAAGTCAAGTGACTAGCCCGACGTATTTGTATCACCATGATGTTGGTCGCACAAGTGCAGGGGAGCCGGCTCTGAAATGCGGCCGCTCCCGAGCCACCGAGGAGCGCATTGAGTCGCGTGAAACCGTCGGGAAAGCCATCGCGGTATGGGGAAGCTCGTCCGGAAGGCATTTGCTCTGAAGGCGAAGGGGGCGTGCTCGAGGAGACCCGGTTATTCAGGTGCTTTGTAGAGGGGCGTGCAGGCGTCGTGAGGAGGTTATGGGTCGCCGGAACGCCTAAGTCGCGTAGGCCGCCGACCACGCCAATCCGAATCGGCCGCCGCGTGCGCTACAGGTCGCCCAGGTTCTCGCACGATTCTCGCGGGATTTCGGCCTGATCAGCCGACCGTCACCGATCTTCTGTGCTCGAGCCACCTTGCGCAAATCTGTTGGCTGTCA
>DCWO01000155.1 GCA_002328865.1 Dehalococcoidia bacterium UBA2160
CATTTTCGCTGGACAACAACAGACGCCATGCGGCGCCTTGACCCGCGCTCACGTCGCTTCTAAACTCGAATGGTCGACGCGTGATCGCCGCTTCGATTCCGCCAACCCGCTGCCAAGTTCCTATATCTACAACCGACCGTTTCCGCTTCGATGCTCATGGTCTGGGATTACTGGCGAATTACATGACAACTAACCCGTACGACGACATAGCCGAGTGGTATGACGACCGGGTCCGGTCCGCTTGGGGTCATCCCGGGGACGAAAGCGACCTGCTCGCAATGCTGACTGGGTTGACGGGCGACGTCGACGGTCTGGACATCTGCGATCTGGGTTGCGGGCAGGGAATCGTATCGCGGAGATTTGCGCGAATGGGCGCCCGCGTCGTGGGTGTGGACATATCGAGCCGCCTGCTAGCAATCGCGGCTCGGGAGGAGTCCGCTAACCCTTTGGGCGTGGAGTACGTTAACGACGACGCTCAGAGCTTGTCTAGGCTGTCCGGCGGATCGTTCGACGGAGTGGTGTGCACGTGGTCGATGGCTGACATCGAAGACCTCGATTCGTGCTATCGATCGGTCGAGCGCATACTGCGCCCCGGCGGGTGGTTCGTGTTCTTGATCACACATCCGTGTTTTCAGGGCCCGGGATCGCGCTGGGTCGGCGCCGAACGCGTTGTCGTGGACTACTTCGCCGAGGGCTTCTGGCGCTCCGAAAACCCCGACGGTGTCCGCGGCAAGGTAGGTGCTCACCACCGAACACTGAGCACCTACCTGAACGGGTTGGTGGAAGCCGGCCTGTCACTCGAGAGGCTCGTCGAGCCGTGCGGAATCGCCCCGATCAATGCGTCGCTACCCGATACAAGCAAAGTGCCCGTTTTCCTGGCGGTCCGAAGTCGCAAAACATAGAATGCAGCACACCTGGAACAAAACCCGCGCGATGGTCGTCTAGTGAATACAGAAAGGCCATAATCTCTAACGTGGCCTATGTCTATCGGCCTTGTGTCGGACAGGAGTGTGCACTATGATGCGCGACATGAAACCAGTCACTTTGTTGGTTCTGCTGCTATCCGGAGTCGCTATTGGATTGGTCGCGTGCGGCAGCAAATCGTTCGACTCCGACGAGGCGTTTGCGACCGCGGGAGCTGAGTCCTCCGCATTCGGTCCGCCTGGCGCGCCTGCTCCAGCGCCGGCCGCGGCTGCGGCGGCGCCCGCTCCGCCTCGCGCCCTCGCTCCCTCTGCTATGCCGGCGCCGGCGGCAGCATCCAAGCAATCCGCAGGAGGGACGTTCGGATTTGGTGAGTCTGAGGATTCAACGTCTGCGGGCTCCAACGTCTCCGGAGTCCAGCTTGCGTCTCAGCGCCGCATCATCATCCGCACCGTGGACATGACCCTGATCGTGCCGGATGTGATCGCGACCTTAGAGGACGTCTCCGCGCTGGCCAAGCGATTCGAGGGCTGGGTCGTATCGTCGGATCGGACCCTGACCCACCGCGGATTCATCTCGATCCGCGTTCCCTCGGACGATCTCGACGCCGCCATCATCGAGCTCAGGGACATGGCCGAGAAGGTCGAATCCGAGATATCGACGAGCCAGGACGTGACCGACGAATATGTCGACTTGCAATCCAGGCTTGTTAACCAGCAGGCAACCGAAGGCGCGCTCCTGAAGCTGTTGGACCGAGCCGAAACCGTCGAAGCGGCGCTGTCAGTGCAACGAGAACTGACACGAGTTCAGGAAGAAATTGAGCGCATTCAGGGACGAGTCAAGTTCCTGGAGGAGACCTCGGCGTTCTCGCTGCTCAATGTGCGTCTTGAACTGTCGCCGATGGATATGGAAGTCGACGCCGGCGTCGACAAAACGGTGAGCATCCGCGAAAACGTTCGGCTCAGGGCCACGTTCGAGCCGCCCGAGGGAATTGAGGATTTCTCGTTCACCTGGGACTTCGGGGACGGTTCAGAGACGTACCGAAGCAGCCGAACCGCTCCGACCGCCGACGAGGGCACGCGAGTGACGGCGACGGTCAACCACCAGTATTACGACGTCAAGGACTCGCCGTTTATCGTCGAGATCGAGATGACGGGCTCCGGCGACGCGGGCCTCGTCGAGGGCGACGACACGCTGATCGTGGAAGTCACCGAATTGCCGGTCATCCAAGTATTCGCCGGCGAAAGCATGGTCTCCGAACAGGGCGACGAGGTTGAGTTCTCAGGCTCGTTCACGCGTCCCGAGGGGCTCACCGACGTCACGTACAAGTGGGACTTCGGCGACGGATCGTCTCCCGATACCGGAACCGTTCCCGAGGGCATCACTCGCGTTGACGTGGTCCACGTGTATCAGGACTTCCGGCCGTTCGCATTTCAACCAACACTGACCATCTCGGCTGTGGCCGAAGCCGGCGACATCGAGGCCGAGAGCGCGCTGTCGGTGCTGATCACAGAGCGCCCGTCTTGGACGGTAAGCGGTTGGGACGCCGGAGACTCGGGCCGGACGGCCGTGCGCGCGTTGTCCGTGGTCGGCATCGGGTTGCAGGCCGCCGGAATCTGGGCCGCAATCTTCAGCCCCGTGTGGATCGTGATCCTGGTCGCCGCAATTCTGGTGAGACGGTCAATGCGGGGACGACGCTCGACGCGAAACGTCGTGGAACCGAGCGATGAGTAGCCGTTTCGGCCTGACGCTTCAGGGTGGGTCAATACGCGAGGCCTTGCGACCCGCCTCAGCGCAGAGCTTCCGGTGACCCTAACGAGGCACTTTACCGCGACCGGCTTCGTCGTCCACGACGGGTCGGTCGCGCTTCATTTTCACCGAAAGCTCCGATTGTGGCTGCCGCCGGGCGGACACATCGAACCGAATGAAGACCCGGTCCAAGCAGTGCTCCGCGAGATCGCCGAGGAGACAGGCTTGGCCGCTCAGGTCGTACCCACGTCAACGGCGCTCGTCCTGCCGTACCCGAGCCAGGTGCAGGCTCCGTATACCATCCTGGTCGAAGACATCGATGATCCGATCCAGGGATTCCACCAACACATCGACATGATCTACTTCTGCCGTCTGAACACGTCCGACCTCGCCTTGGCCGACGGCTGGGTTTGGGCATCCCTCGATGAGTTGGCGAGCGGTTCGGCGCTGACTATGGAAGGCGTGTCGCCACAGGCGCCTCCCGAAGACGTACGCGTGCTCGGGCAGAAGGCGATAGAGATCGTGGGCGGCGCGTCTCCTTAGATAAGCTCAACTCCGGTGGGCGTTCGAGCCTGCACGAAACCTTCGTTGATCCAAACTTCGGCGATTTGACGCTTGCCGTGCGCAAACATATAATTGCGCCCACTCTCCGGGCACATGCCGCCCCAACTCAACACGCCTGGCAGACACGTGCGATATGAACCCATTAGAGCTACGACAAGTCGGCGCCACTGACGTCCAAGTTACCAGTTTGGGGTTGGGCGGCGCCGCTCTCGGCGGCCTGTTCACGGACGTGGCCGAAGCCACCGCAATCGAAACAGTGCACGCCGGTCTCGAGCTCGGCGTCAAGTACTTCGACACCGCCCCGCTGTACGGTCACGGAAAGAGCGAGATGTACGTGGGCGAGGGCCTCGGCGCGGCCCCCAGGGACTCGTTCGTCCTGTCCTCCAAGGTTGGGCGCGTTCTCGACAGAGTCGAGTCACAGGGCGAGACCGGCATCTACGTCGGATTGCCGCCGTTCGAGGCGGTGTTCGACTTCTCCCGTGACGGAATTCTGAGATCGATCGACGAGAGTTTGGGGCGTCTGGCTCTCGACCGCATCGACATAGCATTCATACACGACCCGGACGACCACTACGAGCAAGCGATTGGCGAGGCGTTTCCCACGCTCGCCGATCTGCGATCGCAGGGCGTCGTGAGAGCAATCGGAGCGGGGATGAACCAGTGGGAGACGCTGGCTCGATTCGCCCGTGACGGCGATTTCGACTGCTTTCTGCTCGCGGGCAGATACACCCTGCTCGATCACTCTGGGCTCGACGAGTTGTTGCCATTGTGTGAAGAGAAACGCATCAGCATAATGCTCGGCGGTCCGTACAACAGCGGCATTCTGGCGTCGGACCTGCGACCCGGTTCGAAATACTTCTACCAGGACGCGCCCAATGAGGTGCTGGAGCTGGCCAGGCGGATCCAACTGATCTGCGATCGCCACGGCGTTCCTCTCAAGGCGGCGGCGCTCCAATTCGGCCTGGCCCACCCGGCCGTGGCGTCCACGATCCCAGGCGCCAGGTCTCCCGAGGAAGTCCGCGAAAACTTCGCGATGGTGAACCACCCCATCGCCCCGGAGTTCTGGGCCGAGTTGAAGTCCGCAGAGCTCATTCCCGAACACGCCCCTACTCAGACCGGCTGACGCACACCTTGCGCCTAACTCAAAGGTGACCGCATGAAATCGTTCGCACAGGCATTGGACCTGAAAGACGATCCGGAATTGATCGCCAGGTACAAGGAACACCACCAGGCTGTTTGGCCAGAGGTTGTCGAAGCCCTGAAGGGCATCGGCATCGCCAAGATGAAGATATTCTTGCTCGGCCAGCGCATGTTCATGTACCTGGAAGCGCCGGATTCGTTCGACTCGGCTCGCGACTTTGTCGGGTACACGGCCACCGAGAAGACACGAGAGTGGGACGACCTCATGCGCGGGTTCCAGCAACGCGCGCCAGGCGCCGCCGAGGGCGAATGGTGGGCCGCGATGGAAGAGGTATTCGACATCGACTGGTCCTAGACGGTTTGGAGCATGTGAACAATGGCGTCCTCCCCTATCGCCGGCATCGACACGATCGTCGATTCTCACCACCACTTCTGGGATCTCTCGAAGCTCGACTACGCTTGGATGCCCGCGGGCGAGAGCGTCATCAAACGCACCTACCTCCCAGCCGACCTGCGTCCAGTGCTCCGGCAAAACGACGTCTCGAAGACCGTGGTCGTGCAGGCCCATCAATCGCTGGACGAAACCGAGTTCCTGCTGGACATCGCCAGGGACACCGATTTTGTCGCAGGCGTCGTTGCTTGGGTCGATCTTCAGTCGCCGAATGTCGGGGTTGACCTCGACCGGCTCATGCGACGGCCCAAACTGGTTGGCGTCCGTCACCAGGTCGAAGACGACCCGGACGACGACTGGCTCGTCCGCAGCGAGACCGTTCGAGGACTGCGGATGCTGGCCGAACGCGGACTCGCTTACGACGTGTTGGCACGGCCTCGGCATCTGAGCCGCGTCCCGGATCTCGCTGAACGAGTTCCGGACTTGCGTATGGTGATCGACCACATCGCCAAGCCGCTGATCAAAGACGGCGTCATGGGGCCTTGGGCCAGCGACATCGCGGCTGTCGCGGAGATTCCGGGCGTCCACTGCAAAGTGTCTGGGATGGTTACGGAGGCGGACCACGAGACGTGGACCGTCGCAGACTTGATCCCGTACGTCGCGCACGTCGTCGATGTTTTCGGCTACGACCGTTTGATGTTTGGCAGCGACTGGCCGGTCTGTTTGCTCGCGTCCGGCTACGACCGCGTTCTGGACGCCGCGCTGGAGGCGGTCGCGCCGGCGACTCCGGCGAATCGGGCGGCCTTTCTGGGAAGGAACGCGATCCGGTTCTACGGGCTGGACGCCTGACCTCAGGTTGAGACAGTCCCGCGGCGGCGAGCCTTCGACATGTCCCGACAATGCCGGGACCCCGATGCGTCGGGACTCAGGCCGAACGGTGTATGATTGCCTCAACTCGAAGTGGCTCGTCGCTGACATGGTCCGCCCGCATCGGACGCACGAAGCCGCGATTTCGGATTTCGACAAATTCGCCGGAGGACTCACATGCCAACCGTACAGGCTGACCGATTGACCGCCATCGCCGCCGCCTTGATGCACGGCGCGGGCACCAGCGAGGAAGAAGCCGCCATCGTGTCGAGACACTCGATCGGCGCGAACTTGGCCGGCCATGATTCCCACGGCATCATTGCGATCCCGACATATATCGACCGGATCAAGCGAGGCCACATCGTACCCGGCGCTCCGTTCGACATCGTGCGCGACACACCGACGACGACCGTCGTCGATGGCCATTGGGGACTGGGTTACGTCGTGTCAGAACGACTCATGCAAATGACGATCGACAAGGCCAAGGCAGGCGGCGTTGCGGCGGCGACGGTTTTCAGACAGAGCCACGTCGGCAGGGTCGCCGACTACCCTATGATGGCCGCGGCGGAAGGCATGATCGGCCTCATGACCGCCGACTCAGGCCGATCCGCCAAGGCTGTCGTGCCGTTTGGCGGTCGCGAGGCGCGGCTTGGGACCAATCCGATCTGCATCGCCATGCCGTCCAACCTCGAGGGCCCGATGTTCATCGACATGGCGACCAGCGCGGTGGCAGCCGGAAAGCTGGGCGTCGCCGTCGCCCGAGGGACATCGATCCCCGAGGGCTGGATCGTCGATGCGGACGGCAATCCCACCACAGATCCCGGTGCACGGGGCGCCGGTGGCGCGATGCTTCCTCTGGGCGGGCCGGAGGGACACAAGGGGTACGGGCTGTCGGTGATGGTCGAGATACTGTCGGGAATCCTAACCGGGTTGGGCTTCGGCCACGACCCTTCCGGCCGCCACAACGACGGCTGCTTCATGGCCGTCTTCAACGTCGGGGCATTCCGCGAAGTCGACGAGTTCAAGCAGGAGGTCACCGAGTTCGCGCAGTATCTCAAGAGCTCGCCTCCGGCCAAGGGATTCACTGAGGTTTTCTACCCCGGTGAGCTCGAACACCTACGCACGCAGAAGCGGCTCGCAGAAGGCATCGACGTGGAGATCGCCACCTGGGCCAAACTCACGGCGCTGGCCGACGAATACGGCGTGGCGGATCGACTCGAGATGACAGGATGATCCCCGGCGTCGCATTGGCGCGCCGGTTCGTTGCCTTGGAGCCGTCGTGCGCGTGCAAGGACCTGTGGTTCGACAAGCTCACCACGAACGTAACTGGTAGCATTCGCCGTTGGCGCAACGCTCAACCCTTCCGTTCGGCCTGAGCCTGTCGAAGGCCACGCATCCACGCTCCGCTCGGCGTTGGCTCGCCAAGTAATGGCGACACCCACCACACACCGTTCGGCCTGAGCCTGTCGAAGGCGCGCCAGTCACCCCTGCGCCAAGTAGCACGCCGCCAGATGCCCGCCGCCCGTGTCGGTCAACGGCGGGTGGTCGCTGTCACGGCACAGGTCGGTGGCGATGGGGCAACGGCCGTAGAACCGGCACCTGGGCAGTGGATCGATGGCGACCGGGATCGCGCCGGAGATTGCGATCGGGGCGCGCTTGACGGCCGGGTCCGGGACGGGCGCCGCTGCGATCAACGCCCGAGTATATGGGTGCACAGGGTTGTGAAGAACCTCTTCCGTGTCTCCGGTCTCCACAATCTTGCCCAGGTACATGACGGCGATTCGGTCGCACATGTAGCGGGCCACTGCCAGATCGTGGGTAATGTACAAGTAGCTGATCCCAAGCCGCGCCGCGACGCCCTCCATGAGCTTCATGATCCCGCTTCGAATCGACACGTCCAGCATCGAAGTCGGCTCGTCAGCGATAACGAATTCAGGGTCTATGATCAGCGCCCTGGCGATGGCGACCCGCTGCCTTTGCCCCCCGGACAACTCGTGCGGGTACCGAAAAAGGTATGTATTCGGCGGCGTCAGTCCGACCAGCTCCAGCAT
>DCWO01000115.1 GCA_002328865.1 Dehalococcoidia bacterium UBA2160
TGGTTTCAAACCCTCCCCTACGGACGCTGTCGTTCGTAACCGGGTCCGGCTTGTGCACCTGTCTCCTTGGCGCGTGGTTTACTGCATGAAATCCGACGCCCTGTGATACCATGATCCGGTCTCAGAGAGCACGAAATCACTGCAATATCAGGAGGGGAGATGGCGACCGCTTCTAAGGGGTACAAAGTAGTCGGAACAAGCCCGATGAGGGGCGACGGAATCGACAAAGTCACTGGCCGCGCGCAGTTCGGGGCTGACGTGAATCTGCCCGGAATGCTTTACGCGAAGGTGCTGCGAAGCCCTCACCCCCACGCGCGCATAAAGTCCGTCGACACCTCCAAAGCGGAGGCTCACCCGGACGTTCGGGCCGTAATCACCTCAGCCGATCTGGCCGACCTTCCGCCGGCCGGCCCTGTCGCCGTGATGGGGCAGACGCCAGTGGACAACATCCTGGCCCGCGGGAAGGCGCTCTACAAGGGCCATCCCATCGCTGCCATCGCGGCCGAAAACGCCCACGTCGCCGAGGGCTTGCTCTCCCTCATCGAGGTCGAGTACGAACCCCTGCCCGCCTGCACCAACGTCGAAGACGCGATGAGCGTAGATGCGACGCCGCTCCACGAAGACTGGCCCGACAATCCCGAACTCCCCGGCGGCAAGAACGTCGCCGCACAGGACCAATATCGTTACGGCGATCCGGACAAAGGCATAAACCAAGCCGACCACGTGATCGAGCGAGAGTTCCGCACACGGTCCGTGCACCAAGGCTACATCGAGCCGCAATCGGCGACCGCATGGTGGGCGCCCGAGGGCCGGCTGACCATTTGGAGCAGCAGCCAGGGCCATTTCGCTGTACGCGACGGAACCGCTCACCTATTAGGCGTGCCGGTGTCGGCAATAAAGGTCATTCCGATGGAGATCGGCGGCGGCTTCGGCGGCAAGATGCCCCCGTACACCGAGCCACTGGCGGCCCTGCTCTCGAAGAAGAGTGGCCAGCCCGTGAAGCTGTCGATGGACCGGGCCGACGTTCTCCAGGGCACGGGTCCGACCTCGGGCGGCCTGATCCGCATCAAGATGGGTTACACGAACGACGGGCGCATCACCGGAGCGACGGCCTGGTTCGCGTTCGAAGCTGGCGCGTATCCCGGGGCGCCGCTGTCAGGCGCGGCGTCGGCGGTGTTCGCCTCGTACCAGATCGACAACGTTGGAGTCGACGGCTTCGACGTGGTCGACAACAAGCCGAAAACGTCGGCCTACCGAGCTCCGGGTGCGCCGATCGTGATCTTCTGCGCCGAGTCCGTGGTGGACGAGATCGCACGTGATCTGGGCATGAACGCCATGGAGTTCAGGGCCCTCAACGCCGCCAAGGAAGGCACGCGCCGTGCGGACGGGCTTATCAACGCGGTGATCGGCGCTGAAGAGGTCATGCAGGCCGTCAGAGATCATCCCCATTACAATGCGCCTCTGGAGCAGGTCGAAGGCAAGCTCAGGGGGCGCGGCACGGGGATGGGCTTCTGTCGCAACAACACAGGCATGTCCGCCGTCATCGCCAACGTCCTCTCGGACGGCACGGTCAGCCTGGTGCAGGGCTCGATGGACCTCAGCGGATCGCGAGTCGCCGTGGCCCAGCAATTCGCCGAAGTGCTCGGCATTCCGATTGCGGATGTCAACGCCGCGGTCGGCGACACAGACTCGGTTGGCTTCACATCGGTCAGCGGCGGCAGCGGCGTTATGTACAAAACCGGTTGGGCCGCATACGAGGCCGCCCAGGATGTGATCGGCCAGCTCAAGGAGCGCGCCGCCATCGTCTGGGACACCGACGCCGATCAGGTCGAGTACGAGGACGGCGAACTCCGGCACGCGTCCGACACCGAGCTTCGGATGGGGTTCAAGGAAGTCGCCGGGATGATGGCGCGCACCGGCGGACCCGTCGTCGGTCGGGCGAACATCAACCCGGTCGGCGCCGGCGGATCGTACTCCGCCAACATCGTCGATGTCGAGATCGACCCGGAGACGGGCAAGGTCGACCTGCTCCGATACACCGCCCTCCAGGATGTCGGAACCGCCGTGCACCTGGACAATGTCGAAGGACAGATGCAGGGCGGAACCGTCCAAGGCATCGGCTGGGCCCTCAACGAAGAGTATTTCATGGCCGGCGACGGCAGCATGGCGAACGTGAGCCTGCTCGACTACCGGATGCCGACAATCCTCGACCTGCCGATGATCGACACGGCCATCGTCGAAGTGCCCAACCCGCGGCATCCCTTCGGCGTCAGGGGAGTCGGCGAGGCGAACATCTCGCCGCCGCTGGCCGCCATCGCCAACGCGGTGTTCGACGCCACCGGAGTCCGAATGCGAAACCTCCCCATGAACCCGGCCACGGTGCTCAAGGCGCTGAAAGAGAAGGAGTGACGTGTCATGAGAGCGGGATTCGGACAGTTCAAGGACGCGACGCCTGAGTACCTTCGATTCGCCGCGCAGTACGGCGCAACCGACGTGCTGCTCAACGGACCGAACCTGCCCAATGCCGGGGGCATCTGGAAGCTGCACGACATCGTCAAGCTGCGCTTGGCGGTCGAGAGCTACGGACTCAAGCTGTCGGCGATCGAGAACGTGCCGACATCGTTCTACGACGACATCATGCTCAACGGCCCGCGACGAGACCAGCAGATCGAGCACATGATCATCACGATCCGCAACATCGCGCGTGCGGGCATACCCGTGTTCGGTTACAACTGGATGCCGTCGATGGTATGGCGCACCGAACCCGAACTCATCCGATGCGGCGCGGTGGCCACGGCCTTCGACGACGCAGAGGCGCAGAAGCTTCCGCTCACTCATGGCCGCGAGTACGACGAAGAGGAGATGTGGGGCAACCTCGAGTACTGGATCAAGATCATTACCCCAATCGCCGAGGAGGAAGGCATCCGTCTCGGCATCCACCCTTGCGATCCGCCCGTGCCTGTACTCGGCGGAGTGCCGCAGCTCTTACGCAGCTTCGAGGCGTACCGCCGGCTCATCGAGATCTACCCGTCCGACTCCAATGCCATCGAGTTCTGTCAGGGAACCTTCTCCGAGATGCAGGGCGACGACATCTACGAGATGATCCGCTACTTCGGGGAGCGGCGGAAGATCCTCTACGTCCACTTCCGCAACGTCTCCGGCCAGGTCCCCAGGTTCCACGAGGAGTTCATCAACACCGGCTACGTGGACATGTACAAAGCGATGAAGATCTACGACGAGGTCGGCTTCGACGGCTTCTTCATCGACGACCATGTGCCGCAAACGTACCAGGACACCGAGTGGGGCCACCGCGGCCGAGCCTTCGCCAACGGCTACATTCAAGCGATGATCGAGGCGGTGACGAAGCAGGGGTAACGGGCCGACGGCGCCGATAAGAATCCGATGCCCGCCTCGGCGTCCGACTAAGGGACTCAAGAGACATCAAAGACGCAGGGGACTTCGGTTTCCTTTGGGATGCCTCGGCCCGGTATGGAGGCGAGCAGACCGGCAGCGGGCAAGATCACGTACAGTCCAATGTGACGCAACAGCTCCCATTGGTTACTTCGGTCGCTGTCGTCCTTCTAGTCCCTTCTCGTTGGGCGCTTGTCCACTCGCACCGCTTACCAATCCATCCCCAAGCTGATAAAATCGCTGGGTGCGAGGCTGATTGCGTCGTCGTCGATCAATTCGTCATTCAACACCAACACCTCCGAGGAGGAACCATGAACGGATATGAGCTGAAACAGAAGATGCAAGCAGGCGGGATCGTGTACGGCATGATGCTGAGCATGAGCCGCAACCCGCGTTGGGGCGCCGCCATGTCCGGATTCGGGCTGGACTACGTGGTCATCGACACCGAGCACTCGCCGAGGGGCCGGCATGACGTCGCCGACTTCATCTCCGCGTTCACGTACAGCGGCGTGGTGCCGATCACGCGCGTTCCGATCCCCGACTCTCATTACGTGACCATGGCGCTCGACGCCGGGGCCCAGGGAGTGCTCGCGCCATACTGCGAGACGGTCGAAGAGGTCAAGGAAGTGGTCGCGGCGACCAAGTGGAAGCCGCTGAAGGGCGCACTCGCGCGGAAGGTGATCGAGACCGGCGAGCTCCCGTCGGAGGCGACCAGGACGTATCTCGAGAATCGCAACCGCAACAACATCTGCATCATCGGGATCGAGAGCGTGCCCGCCATCGAGAATCTCGACAACATCCTCAGTGTCGAAGGAATCGACGCGGTCTTCGTCGGCCCCAACGACCTGTCGATCTCACTGGGCGTGCCTGACCAGTACGACCATCCCGACTACGAAGCGGCGCTCCGAGAGGTCATTCGCATCTGCAAGGCCCACAACGTGCCGAATCTGTTCCACCACCAGACGGTCGAGCTCAGCATCAAGTGGCTGCGCGAGGGCGTTCGATTCGTGTTGTACAGCTCCGACTCTCGTCAGATGCACAACGGAGTGCGAGAGGATTTTGGCAGGATCAAAGCGGTCGGCGCGGAGCTAGAAGGCGGTGCGGCAGCAGAGATAGGCGAGTCCGACGAGGTCATCTAGCGGCGTCGGCTTGTGAGTTCACCCGTACCCCGAAATCGCTGTTGAGGGGTTCGTCGCGGAAGGAGAAACCATGTCCTGGAACTTCACCATCATCGACGGCCCGTACGGCAACGTTACCGAGGGCCCCGCGTGGGACGGCAGCGGACTGCTGTTCACTTACATCGCGGGCAACCAGATCCTCCGCTTTGACCCTGACACGAGCCGGTCCACCGAGTTTCGGTCGGATTCCAACAGCGCCAACGGCCTCATGTTCGACCCCGCAGGGACGTTGTTTGCCTGTGAGGGCGGCGCTCGGAGGGTCGTACGGTACGAGGCCGACGGATCCGCCACCGTCCTGACCGACGGGTTCGAAGGCCAGAAGCTGAACATACCGAACGACCTTGCGATCGATCCCCAAGGCCGCGTGTGGTTCACCGATCCGTTTTACGAGGGGGCGGGCGGACCGTGGAGCGAGGACCGAAGCAACAAAGAGCTGGACCACGACTCGGTGTATCGCCTGGACCCGGGCGCTGACGGCAGTTGGGGCATGTCGCGCGTCACGTTCGACACCACGCGACCGAACGGGTTGCTCTTCTCACTGGACCACCAAACGTTGTACGTCGCCCAGAGCGGGCGCCTTCCGGAGGAGAAACGCGAGCTTCGCGGATATCCGATGAAGGCGGACGGCAGCCTGGGCGAAATGACGGTGCTTCACGACTTTGGCGAGCACCGGGGCATCGACGGCATGGTCCTGGATGTCGAGGGGAACATCGTCGCGACGGCCGGGTATCACGCGGGCGGACCCGGTCCGGCGATCTACGTGTTCGCGCCCTCCGGCGAGGTGCTGGAGACTCATCCTCTGCCAGTCGACCGTCCCACCAACTGCTCTTTCGGCGGCGAAGACCTAACGACCCTGTACGTCACGACGGGAGACGGGCACCTTCTGCGCGCATCCACTAACCGTCAAGGGCGCCTGCTGTACCCGTTGATCGACAAGTAGCCGCGAGGTGAAGGCTCGCTGATTCTCAACTGCTTCCGGCGCATCGAATCGACAACTGGCTTTGTACAGCTTCGAACCGACGATGCCGAGGCTCGGCCACGCCGGCATTGCCCCGACACAAACGAAATGATGGCCTCAGGAGATTGAGATGGGCACCGAACACCTGAAAGTCGCAGTCGAGAACCTAACCGCCGCCTGCAACCCCGACGATTTTGCCTTTGAGACCACGCCGGAACTTGGAGCAGGCGGAGGCGTTGATCGACCGCTGGTTGGGCGATCCGTGGAACACGCGGATGGCCAAGTTGTTCGGGTAGGCTCGTGTCGTTTGTGGCGCCTCGATGGGGACACACATAGCCGAAAGGGTTAAAAGAGCGTCCCGCTACGCTTCGCGAAGGGTGCGATTGCCGGCGCTAGAGCCATCGCCCTGGCGTCGCCGAAGAGCATCAGGGTTTTGCCAAGCACGTGGCAGGGTCCGCTGTCCACCGCTAGATCACCGCGCTCGGGCGCCCGTGGCGGAGGTTTGTCGTCGCCATGCTACCACGCCGGGTTGGTGTCGTCCGCGTCGTTGCTGGTGATGCGTTTTTGGTTTTTGCCGTCCGAGCCCATGACGAAGATGTCGGCATCGCCGTCCAAGTATGAGACGAAAGCGATCTTCTTGCCGGTTGGAGACCACGCGGGTTGCTTGTCCACGACGGTGTTGAAGGACAGCCGCGTCTGGCGTCCGCCGTCTCTCGCCGCGGTGTAGACCTCGGGATTGCCGTCCCGCTCCGAGACGAACAGGATGTTCTGGCCGTTCGGCGACCACGATATGTCGTATTCGTCCGCTTCAGTCTCGGTCAGACGAAGCATATTGGCGCCGTCGGCGTCCATGACGTAGATTTCGGGATTGCCGTCCCTCGTGGACAGGAACGCCAGCCGCCGCGAATCCGGAGACCATATGGGGCTGTAGTCCGGGGTCTCAGTCATTTGGAACTCGTTCACGCCGTCGGGATTGCGAACGTATATGCCCTGCTTGGGGCCGCCCTCGACGACAAACGCGACCGAGTCGCCGTTGCTTGACCAGTCGCCCACGTCATGCCCTTCGATCGAAGTCAACAATGCCAGTTTCGAGCCGTCGAAACCGACCATGTAGATCTTGGACTCGGCGCCTGAACGTCGAGCGAATGCGATGCGGTCGTTGCCCGGCGCCCATCTGTGGTTGCCGTGATCGGCGCCCGACTGGGTCACCGGTCCGCGCTCGGTACCGTCTACGCGCATGACCTCGACTGCCGTGTTGCCCTGTTCTCCGGAAAGGAACGAAATTCGCCTTCGGTCCGGAGACAAAACAGGATCGAACTCGTCGGTCGCCGAGCTGGTGAGATTGGTTTCGACCTCGCCGTTGGTGTCGACCGAGTAGATCTCAAGGTTCCCGTCTCGGTCCGAGGTGAACACGATAACGGCGGTGGAGCTGCCGCAACTTAGTGAGGCCAACAGGATGACGGCGCCGGCCAAAGACGCCAAGGCGAGTCGACAGCGACGGGCAGCCCGACTGTTGGCGGCGGCCATCGACCTCGTTCGAAATTGCAGCACGGACAGAAATACACGCATGTCGAGCACCCCCACGATCCTCGAACTGAATGGCTTGGCCCACCCTCGGGGAGAGGGAATTGGGTCCACGATGAGCGTATGCTACCATAGCTCCTCAGACGCCAACCAAGGTAAACTTTGTCCTCGGTTCCGCCTGATTTCGGCCTGCTCCGCCGATCCGATTGCGATCCGGCTCGTCATCGACGAAGAGAAACGGCTGGTCGTCGGAACCCAAATCCACCGATAGGAAGTCAGAACCTGCCGCCTTTTCGCAAACTTCGTCCTGTCCCCGTCTACCTCGCGATGGCAGCATTTGGCGACATGGCGTTCGCGACGTTCTCCATCATGTCCTCGGTCTACCGGATTCAGAAGGCCGACCTCGACCCGCCCCAACTCATCCTCGTCGGAACCGTGCTCGAGGCATCCGTGTTCGTGTTCGAAGTCTCCACCGGGGTAGTCGCCGACGTCTACAGCCGCCGGTTGTCGCTGATAATCGGTTTCGCGCTGATCGGAGCCGGATTCATCCTCGAAGGCTCGCTTCCCGTATTCGCCACAATCCTCGTGGCGCAAGCTGTCTGGGGCATCGGCTACACGTTCACGAGCGGGGCGCGCCAGGCGTGGCTCGCGGACGAGCTGTCCGACGGAGAGGGTGCCGGCGGAGTCTTCATGAGGGGGTCTCAATTCGGACAGGTTGGAGCGCTGGCGGGAATCGGGCTGGGCGTCGGCCTCGCGACGATCTCAGTCGCATTACCCCTGATCGTCGGCGGCGCGATGTTCGTTGCACTGGCCGCGTTCTTGATTGTCGTGATGCCGGAGCGGGGGTTCCGCCAAGCGCAGGCCGAGGATCGAGACTCATTCAGCGAGATGTGGACTACGTTCACTTCCGGCGTCCGTGTCGTCCGGATGCGGCATGTGCTCTTGGCGATCATAGCCGCCGAGTTGTTCATCGGCATCTCAAGCGAACCGTACGACCGGCTGTGGGCTCTGCACATGCTGGACACTTTCGAGTTCCCGTCTCTCTTCGGACTGGACCCGATCACGTGGTTCGGAGTGATGAGCGCCGGAGCGCTGTTTATCGGCATCGGAGCCACGGGATTGATCCGCAAAGTCTTCGATCTCGACGAGCCGCGCACGCCCTGTTGGCTGTCAGCCTAAATGGGACGGAAAGTTAATGGAGACTTTGAGCTGATATCGCGAGCTCTCTGAGTTGATGATTGTACA
>DCWO01000110.1:0-4538 GCA_002328865.1 Dehalococcoidia bacterium UBA2160
GTTCAAATCTGCTTGTGGGCTCCACAATTTGGAGGAGAAGGGATAAATGGCTAAGCAGAAGTTCGAGAGGACGAAGCCACACGTCAACGTGGGCACCATTGGTCACGTCGATCACGGCAAGACGACGTTGACGTCCGCGATCACGCAGGTGCTCGCTACTGAAGGATTGGCCGAATTCCGTGCTTTCGACACTATCGACAACGCTCCCGAAGAACGAGAGCGCGGCGTCACGATTGCCATTCAGCACGTGGAATACGAGACCCCGACACGGCACTACGCACACGTCGACTGCCCCGGACACGCCGACTACATCAAAAACATGATCACCGGCGCGGCCCAGATGGACGGCGCGATCCTCGTGGTCAGCGCACCCGACGGTCCGATGCCCCAGACCCGAGAGCACATCCTCTTGGCCCGCCAGGTTGAAGTGCCCGCGATCGTTGTCGCCCTCAACAAGGTCGACGCGATGGACGACGAAGAATTGCTTGAACTCGTAGAGCTCGAATTGCAAGAGCTTCTCACCGAGTACGGCTTCCCAGGGGACGAGATTCCGATCGTCCGAGTCAGCGCCCTCAACGCACTGGAGTCCGAGGATAAGTCTCGAGAGAACGAATGGGCAGAGGGCGTATGGAATCTGATGCAGGCCGTAGACGATTACATTCCGGTGCCGGACAGGCCCCGCGACCAGCCGTTCCTCATGCCAGTTGAAGACGTTTTCGGCATCAAAGGCCGCGGCACAGTCGTGACTGGCCGCGTCGAACAAGGCATGGTCCAGGTTGGACAGACCATCGAGATCGTGGGCATCAAGGCCACTTCATCCACCGTGGTAACGGGAGTGGAGATGTTCCACAAGACGTTGGACGAAGGTGAACCCGGAGACGCCGTGGGAGTTCTCCTCAGGGGCGTCGATCGCGAGGCGATCGAGCGCGGACAGGTGCTGGCCGATCCTGGAAGCATCACACCGCATACCGAGTTCGAGGCTCAAGTCTATGTTCTGAGCAAGGACGAAGGCGGACGACATACGCCGTTCTTCAACGGATACAAGCCTCAGTTCTACATCCGAACCACTGACGTGACGGGCGACATCAAGTTGCCCGACGGCGTCGAAATGGTGATGCCCGGCGACAACATCGTGATGACGATCAAGCTAATCATGCCAGTGGCCCTGAGCGAGCAACTCAGGTTTGCTGTTCGCGAAGGTGGACGGACGGTTGGCTCTGGGGTCATCACCAAGATTCTCGGCTAGGCCCATCGGCTGCTAAATCAGCCAATTGGATTGCCCTCTCGTCAGCTTGCCCGCGGCGAGAGGGCTTTGATCTATCGCCCAAGGGCGTTGTCCGACGAACGAACGGACGTGAGGCAAGGAGCGTTTCGATGGCCCGAAGGGGAGAAGCTCGAATACTCGTGAACCTCGGCTGCACCGATTGCCGTGAACGTACTTACCACTCCTCCAAGAACAGGAGGAACGATCCGCAGCGGCTGGAGCTCAAGAAGTACTGTCCGCGGTGCAGGACCCATACAATGCATCGAGAGGTACGGTAGGCGTGGCCCGCGATCCTGGAATCACTCGCAGAATAAGCACTCAGGCGGCGCGACGAGCCATCAACTTCAGGATATTCGGCGAAGTCGTCGGAGAGCTGAGGAGAGTCACTTGGCCCTCTCGCCAAGAGACCATGCGGCTGACGCTGATGGTGATCTCGGTGGCAGTGACCATCGGCACGTTCCTGTACCTGGTGGATCTCGGGTTTTCGCACGTAGTAGCTCTGCTGCTGGGGAATTGAGATCATGACAAACGCCGCTCCCGCTGACACGCGCTGGTATATTCTGCACGCATACTCCGGTCAAGAGGACCGAGTAAAGCGGAACCTGGAGCTCCGCATCTCCACCATGGATATGAAGGAGAAGATATTCCAGGTCATCGTCCCAACCGAAGATGAGATGGAGATCAGGGACGGCAAGCGGAAAGCGGTGTCTCGCAGGATTTTCCCGGGCTACATCCTGGTCCAGATGAAGATGGACGACGAGAGTTGGTACGTGGTGCGCAACACGCCCGGCGTCACCGGCTTCGTATCGGCTGAAGACGAGAGCGACAACCGACCGAAGCCCGTCCCTTTGGAAGAGGCCGAAGTAGACGCAATCCTCAACCAGACCGAGGCCGATGCCCCCCGCGTGCGTACGGGATTGGAAAAAGGACAAGGCGTCAGAATCATCGACGGTCCGTTCCTGGATTTCATTGGGGTCGTGGATGAAGTGTCGCAGGAAAAGTCGAAGGTAAAGGTGCTCGTGTCGTTCTTCGGTCGTGAGACGCCTGTCGAGTTGGATTTCCTACAGGTCGAGCGAACGTAACTTACACAACGACGAAAACAGCCTCTGATTTCCGCGAAGGTTCAGGGGCCAAAAGGGTCGTCGCTCCGAAAAGGATCGGCGGCCGATCACAAGACAAGGCGGTAGAGTGGCCAAGAAAGTACGAGCTATCATCAAGCTGCAAATCGAGGCGGGCAAAGCGACGCCGGCGCCACCCGTGGGCCCTGCGTTGGGTCAGCACGGCGTCAACATCATGGCGTTCGTGAAGGAGTACAACGAAAAGACCGCACGGGACATGGGCACCGTCATTCCGGTGGAACTGACCGTGTTCGAGGACCGTTCCTTCGCGTTCATCACCAAGAGCCCACCCGCATCGGAGCTCTTGCGACAGGCGGCGGGGATCGACAAAGGCAGCGGCAGCCCGTTGACGGAGAAGGTGGCGACCATTCCTCGCGACAAGGTCCGCGAGATCGCAGAGACCAAGATGCGCGATCTCAACGCCGCGGACATTGAGGGCGCCATGCGCATCATCGAAGGCACTGCGCGAAGCATGGGCATCCAAGTTCGATAGCGGGCTCGCATTTGAATCGCGGCGCAAGCCGTGAAACTGAGGACACGACAACATGGCATCAAGAGGGAAGCGCTACGCGCAAGCCGAGGCGCTCATCGACCGAGAAGCCGAGTATCAACCCCCCGAGGCCGTGGCGCTGATCAAAAAGACAGCGACCGCCAAGTTCGATGAAACCGTCGAACTCCACCTCCGCACGGGGGCCGATCCCCGCCACGCCGACCAGATGGTTCGTGGCGTCGCAATCCTGCCTCACGGTGTGGGCAAGCCGGTGCGAACCCTGGTGTTCACACAGGGCGAGGCGATGCGAGTCGCCGAAGAGGCTGGCGCCGACAGAGTCGGAAACGACGACGTGATCAGAGAGATCGAGGACGGCTGGCTGGAGTTCGATGTCTCGATCGCCACGCCGGACATGATGGGCAAGATCGGCAAATTGGGCAGGATCCTGGGTCGCAGAGGCCTGATGCCCAACCCGAGGACCGGCACCGTCGTCCAGCCCGAAGACATTCCGAACGCAGTGGCCGATGCCAAGAAAGGCCGAGTCGAGTACCGTCTCGATCGGACCGGCATGATACACGTCCCTCTGGGCAAGGCGAGTTTCGAAGACGACCATCTGTTGGACAACTTCACGATGCTGATGGACAACGTCATGAGGGCTCGGCCGGCTGGCGTCAAAGGCCAGTTCATCAGGGCGGGCTTCCTGACGACAACCATGGGCCCCAGTGTCCCGTTGGATGTTGCCACCGCTTCCGCTCTTCGTGTAGAATAATTCGAGTAGCCACAGACAGCGGGCTCCGTTAGCGCGGATTAAAACAGCCAGCCCGCCGAGGCACGATTGGGAATCGCAAGGGCGACCCGATAGTGAGCATCGATATCGATGCCCCGAGTCTGTGGCTCGGGGCTTTTTTATTTGACTGCAGGACGGACCTGGTCGTAGGGGACGGTTGCAAACCCTCCCCTACAGAATTTGTTGCGGGAGAGTAATGTGCCGACAAAGGAAAAAGAACAAGCCGTTGAAGATCTAGCGAAGCGCTTCAGCGAAAGCACGATCATGATCACGACCGACTACTCGGGATTACGCGTGGCGCAAATGACGGAACTCAGGCGCGCGATGCGTGAAAGCGGCGTTGAATTCAGGGTTATTAAGAACTCGCTGGCCCTAATGGCGGCGGACTCGGCAGGCAAGCCGGCCATGAAAGACGTCATTGATGGTCCAACAGGGATCGCTTTTGGATTCGGCGACGCGTCCGAGCCTGCGAAAGCGCTGTCGGATTTCATCCGAGCCAATCGGTCGGCCCTCAAGATTCGAGGGGCTGAACTGGACGGTCGCGCGCTGACGCCAACCGAGGTTCAGCAACTCGCGAGCCTGCCCGGCAAGGACGAGCTGATCGCTCAACTTTTGGCCCAGATGCTAAGCCCGATAACGGGACTGGTTCGTGTCATGAATGGCCCGGTCGGCGGATTGGCCCGAGTGCTCCAAGCGCACGTGGACAATACGGCGCAAGCCGGCGACTCAGCGGAGGCTGATGATTCAGCACAAGCCGACGACTCGGTGGAAGTAGATGATTCAGCGGAGGCTGACGATTCGGCGGAAGCTGATGACTCAGGGGAAGCAGATGCCTCAGCGGAAGCAGGTGACTCGGCGGAACCCGACGACTCGGCGGAA
>DCWO01000110.1:4883-9672 GCA_002328865.1 Dehalococcoidia bacterium UBA2160
GCGGAAGCTGAAGACACGGCGGAGGCTGACGACTCGGCGGAGGCAGACGACACGGCGGAGGCAGACGACTCAGCGGAAGAAAGCGATTCGGCGGAAGAAGACGACTCAGCGCAAGAACAGGAATAGGACCGCCGAATCTGGCGGAGCACGGGACACACAAAGGAGATATCGATAATGGCGATAACCAAAGACGAACTGATCGAGGGAATCAAAGGAATGTCGGTGTTGGAGCTGTCCGAGGTGGTCAAAGCCCTCGAAGAAGAGTTCGGCGTCAGCGCCGCTGCACCCATAGCGATGGCGACGGTCGCCGGAGTGGCGGGCACCGCTGAGGCAGCCGCGGCCGAGGAAGAAGAGCAGACCGAATTCAACGTGATGCTCCAGGAAATCGGCCCCAACAAGATCAACGTCATCAAGGCGGTTCGCGAAGTCACCACCCTTGGCCTGAAAGAAGCCAAAGAGTTGGTCGAGAGCGCGCCCACGGCGGTCAAAGAGGCTTTGGGCAAAGAAGATGCCGACGCCCTCAAAGAGAAGCTCGAAGGCGCGGGCGCAACAGTCGCCGTCGAGTAACTGCCCGGCGTCCTAGCTGGAAACGAAGACCCGTCCCGATGCATCGGGACGGGTCTTTTGCGTTGGCGCTCTTATGATCCGTTGACGAAGCGTCCGCTCTCTATCCGGATGACGCCCGCAGGTACGGGATCGTCTGCGGCCCTTGAGGCAGGACGCAGACACGGCTTTCGGGGCCATGGCGCCGGATCGCGTCCGCCACTGCTGCTTCGACGTCGTGCACCGGCGTCAGGTGGGCCGAGCGAACCTGAGGGTCGGATAAGTAGCCGGACTTGAGCTGAACATCGGCTTTGAGCTGGATCTGGGCTTGAAGCTGCACCTGCCACTGGTCGTGTCGGTTGTGACCCGGGCTCTGAATCGTCCGCAACAGATCGGCGGGGCTGCTTCCTGACGAGAGCAACTCGTTGTACAAGCCGTACTCCGGGACGCCGTCAGAGCACTCGGCCGCGCAAATTATGGTCCCGTCCTGTTTGACCACCTGGGCAGCAGCCGACATGCCCTTGACTGCTTGGTACAGATTCAGATCCAGCGGGTACCCGCTGTTTGTGGTCACGACGACGTCGAACGGCTCGTCCACGGGTTGCATCGCGGTGCTGCGGGCGAATCGGCAAGCGGTTCGATGCACCATTTCCGGGTCGCCGGCGTAGACGCTCGTGATCCGATGTTCGCGGTTGATCGTGACATCGATGGCGAAATCGACTCCGGTCTGGCGGCTGATCTGCCGGATCGCGTCGTGGATCGGGTTGCCTTCAGTGATGCCCCAGACCGAGTTAGGATGTCCGATCATCTCGGCGTTGTGGAGCCGCATGGTAGTCTCGAATCCCGCGAGTCCTGGCGCCGCCATCTTGGGCCCGCCGGAGAATCCCGCGAAGAAATGCGGCTCGACGAACCCGGTCGTGATTCGAATGTCTGCGCCGACCCACTGCCGGTTGAGCCAGATTGGAATGCCGTCAGGGGTCTCGCCGACATCCACTAAATCCGCGGCGGCAAATGCGTCATGATTGACGACACGATAGCGGTCGACGACCTCGGCGCCCAGCATCTGCCTCAGCTCGTCATCAGTGTTGGCTCGATGAGTCCCCGTGGCAACCAGGATCGTGACCTGCTCGGGAGGGACGTGGCCGAGTTCTCGCAACACGGCTGGCAGAACCAGCGCGCTCGGCATTGGCCGGGTGATGTCGCATACCGATATGGCGACAGCATCATCGGGCGAGACCATGCGTCGCAGAGGTTCGACGCCCACCGGGTCTCGTAGAGCTGTTCGGATCGCGCCGACTTCGTCCGGAAGGCCGGGGACATACAGCGGTTCGATAACCGTCGTCGGGTCGTCGGGAAGCGACACCGTCAATCCGTCACGGCCGTACGCCAGGTCGATCTTCAATCTAAGTCACCGGACGCATCCGCCGACGCCAATCGCCCCGACACGTGCCTCAGTCTCCCCACTTGGCGTCGAAAACCCATGCCTCGCGGTTAGCAGGTAAGCCCTCAGGTGAAATCTCGACTTCTGGCGACCCAAGACGTCGCACGGAGCTTTGCGTCGCCAGCCAGCCGTCCGGCGTCTCCAGCGTCGATTCGACGGCGGTCAGGTCAGGAATGTAGTAGTGCATCGGCACGACCACGCGAGGCGACAAACTCTGGACAAGAATATCGACCTGCTCGTTCGTCAACAGGTGGCTGGAATCGTCCACGGTCACCATCAACACGTCCACTCCGCCGATGTCCTGACGAACTTCGCAAGAGAGGTCGTGTCGGTTGTCGCCGATGTGGCAGAAGCGGACACCGGACACTTCGACAACGAAGACAATGTTGACCATCCCGCGCTGCCCTGATCTGCCCGAGTGCAGATCCATTACGCCTGTCACACTGAGATCGTCCAGCCGAAAGCTTCCAGCCCCACGCAAGACGGTCGGGTGTCCGGGAAGAGCATCGAGTTCGTTGTGATCGAAGTGGTCGTGCGTCACCGCGACCACGTCCGATTCCACGGGCGGGAATGCGCGGAGAAACAACCGACCGTCCACAGGGTCGCCATACGGATCGATCAGCAGAGTCCTGCCGAGCTCTGTCCGCCAGAGGAACGCGCAATGACCCAGATAGGTCAGGCTAGCGCTCACTGCTGCGCTCCACGCCTGAGCACAGCTTCGCAGAGGTGAGCCGCATCGATCAGGTCGGGAATCGTGACGTACTCGCGCACAGTGTGCATGTTGTGGTCGGCCATCCCGACCACGACCGCGCTAATGTCGTTCAACCGGAACACGTTGCCGTCGGTGCCGCCGCCGGATGGGTGCATGCTAGGGGTGAGGCCCAGCTCGGCCAACGCCGCCTTGGCTCGCGCCGTAGCGGGATCGTCGTCGGTCAGCGTGTAGGTCTCGAACTCCGTGTGCACGTGGTCCTCGATCACGGCGTCGGGGAACGCCTTTCGGATCTCGTCCACGGCTTCGTTGAACTGGATCCGCAATCCGTCCAGGCTCTCCAGGTTTCGGCTGCGGAACTCGCCGGCGACAGTGACGTTTTCGGGCACCGCGTTGCGCACGGTCCCGCCTTCGATCGTGCCTACGTTGAAGGTCGTTTCGTCGTCAATCCGGCCCTGCGGGAACCGGGTGATGAGCTCCGAGGCGATGCGGATCGCGGACAACCCCTTCTCCGGCTCGACCCCGGCGTGAGCCGCGCGGCCGGTGATCTCGATGTCGAAGCCGACGTACGTGGGGCTGGACGACGTGATCTGCGAAGGCGGTCCCTCACCGTCGAATACAATCGCTTCCTTCCCGGTGAGCATCGAGAAATCGAGATTCCGAGCGCCGACCAACCCGATCTCCTCTTCGCGAGTGAACGCGACCTCGATCGAGGCATGGGGCGTGTCGTCCTCGTAGATCGACGTCAGCGCCTCCAGGATGGCGGCCACCCCTGCTTTGCAGTCCCCGCCCAGGATGGTCGTTCCGTCGGACACGATCCGGTCCTGATCGACCGAAGGCGTCACGCCTCGGCCCGGCTCGACCGTGTCCATGTGGGCCGACAGAATCAGCGGGTCGTCGCCGCCGTCGTTTGCGATCACGTTCCCGTACGCGTCCCTGCGGACCGTTAGGTCCATCGCCTCCAGCCGCGCAATCAGGTTCTGTGCGACGTCCTCTTCTTCCCCCGATGGGCTGTCTATTCGGACCAGGTCGCAAAAAGTGTTAACCAGTCTGTCTCGGTCGATCATCCACTGCCTCTCAACTCAAAGCTAGACCCATTGTATGGCGTGACGAATCCGTGTCAAGGAAGGGCATTCGACACTGAGGCAGGCGCGACGTACACTAGAGCCGATGTTCGTCTTGACCTAGACAATCCTGCTGGCATGACATGGGGGCGTAGACCCGGCCAATTCGGTCAGAGCGTGGACCGACTCACCACCGGAGGGTCGCCAGCCGGGGTGCGGCCCTCTGCGAACGCGATGCGCAAGATTCCTGGATGGTACGCGTTGAAGACCTTCCAAGCCCTCAACACGGTAATCCGCGCGGTAATCCTTGGCGTGGCGGCTCTGCTCCTGACGTTTGCCGGGCCAAACGCTGCCCATGCCGCCGCCATCGCGGTAACCGCCACCAACGATGAGCTGAACACCGATGGCGATTGCTCGCTACGGGAAGCCATTCAGGCAGCGAACACCGACACCGGCGTAGACTCATGCCTGTCAGGGAATGGCGCCGACACCATCATGGTCCCGGCCGGCACGTACACACTGTCTTTACCTAGCCTCGAAGACAGCAACACATCCGGAGACCTCGACATCGTGGGGGATCTTACGATCCACGGCGCCGGAGCCGCCAGCACGATCATTGATGGCGGTGACATTGACCGCGTGTTCGACGTGCAAATCGGCGCTAACGTCGCAATCAGCGGCCTGACCATCACCAACGGCAGCTCGGGGCCTGCCAACGACGGAGGCGGAATACGAAACGCGGGCACGCTCACCGTGAACAGCAGTGTGATCGATCGCAACTGGGCTGGGAACAACGACTCTTACGAAAGTGGCGCCAGTGGAGGTGAGATCTTCAACTCTGGTGTGTTGACCCTCATCGACACCGCGGTGAGTGACAACGACGCCCTCGATGGCGGAGGCATTGTCAACACCGGCAGCATGGTCCTGACGCGCAGTACGATAAGCGACTGTTGGCTGTCAGCCTAAATGGGACGGAAAGTTAATGGAGACTTTGAGCTGATATCGCGAGCTCTCTGAGTTGATGATTGTACA
>DCWO01000107.1:0-18978 GCA_002328865.1 Dehalococcoidia bacterium UBA2160
TTGGCCATCAGCAACATGTTGGCGCCGATTTCGACGGCGCGCAAGGCGGCGCCGGTGTCAGTCGACACGTAGGGATTCCCGGTGCCCGCGGCAAACAGCACCACCCGACCTTTTTCAAGGTGCCTGATCGCCCGCCGCCGAATGTAGGGCTCGGCGATCTGGGACACGTTGATGGCGCTCTGGGTCCTGGTGTCGACTCCGTGCCGCTCCAGGGCATCTTGAAGAGCAAGGGCACTGATAATGGTGGCGAGCATCCCGGCATAGTCGGCAGTCGCGCGATCCATGCCTTCGATCTCCGCTTCGGCGCCTCGCCAGATGTTGCCGCCGCCAACGACCACTCCGATTTCCACGCCCATCTCGACGACGGACCGGATCTCCGTGGCCATGTAATTGACAGCCACTGGGTCGATGCCGTGGCCGCGCCCGCCTTTGAGCGACTCACCGCTTACCTTCAGGAGCACGCGGCCGAAAGTCTCGGGGTCCGCAGCTTCCGAACTCATTCGCCGAGGGCGAATCTCGTGAACCGGCGAACTTGCACGTTCTCCCCAAGTTTGCCAGCGGCCTCTCTGACGAGGTCTTGAACGCTTAGCGATGGGTCTTTTATGAACGGCTGCTGAAGAAGGCAAACCTCTTCGGCATTCTCGTCGTCGCCTTCCGGGATGTCCGAGGCATCGACGTATTTGGGGTTCATCGCGGCGACTTGCATCGCCAAATTGTGGGCCAATGATTTGAAGTCGTCGGTACGGGCCACGAAATCAGTCTCGCAGTTGGCTTCGACAATAGCGCCGATGCGGCCGCCGCTGTGGATGTAGGACTCCACAAGCCCCTGGTTGGTCTCTCTGGAGGACTTCTTCAACGCGGAGGCAATGCCCTTCGACCTCAGAATCTCTTCGGCCTTGGCTATGTCACCGCTCGATTCCTCTAGGGCGTTCTTACAATCCATGATCCCTGCGCTGGTCAAATCTCTCAGCGCCTTGATCGTTTCGATGTTGATCTGCATGCTGTGTTGAGTCTTCCTGTGCGGGTTATCGCAGGCTGGGTGAGCCTACTCGGTTGAAGCCGGAGTGTCTTCCGCCGGAGCCTCAGGTTGAGGCGCCTCGGTGGCGGGAGGCGGCGCTACGGCCCCTGACGCGGCTGGCTCTGCGGCGGGTGAAGGCGTGACAGCTTCTACCGCCGGTGCGACTGCCTCAACAGCCGGCGGAGGCGTGACGGCCTCTGGCGCTGGCGTGGCTGGCTCAACGGCGGGCGCCGGGGCTACAGCTTCCGAAGCAGGAGCTACTGCCTCAACCGCGGGAGCTGTCACGACAGCAACCGCGGGCGTTTCGGCGTCCTCTTCGATTTCGGCGTCCGGGTCTCCGAGAGCAATCTCCACTTCGGCGGTTTCGATTTCCTCTCGCCTTTGCTGTCCTTCGATAATCGCCTCGGCGATCTTGTTGGTGACCAGCCTGATGGACCGAATGGCATCGTCGTTCCCGGGAATCGGGTAGTCGATCAAGTCCGGATCACAGTCTGAGTCAACGAGAGCGACAACCGGAATCCCCACACGACGAGCTTCGGCGACGGCGATGTGCTCTTTGCCGACGTCGATGACGAAGAGCAGATCGGGCATTACCGTCATGGATTTGATGCCGCTCAGATGCCGGTTGAGTTTGGTGATCGCTTGTTCCAGCTTCAGCGATTCCTTCTTGGTCACGCGGCTGAAATCGCCTTTTTCTTTTCGAGTCTCCAACTCCACCAGATAGTCGATGCGCGACTGAATGGTCTTGAAGTTGGTGAGGGTGCCGCCGAGCCAGCGGGTGGAAACGAAGAACGAGCCACTACGTTCGGCTTCGGCAATGATCGTGTCTTGGGCCTGTTTCTTGGTGCCCACCAGGAGCACCTTGGCGCCCAGAGCGACGCTGTCGGAAATGAATGACGCGGCCTGCTCGAGCATCCAAAGGGTCTTCTGCAGGTCGATGATGTGGATGCCGTTCCGATGTGTGAAGATGAACTGACGCATCTTCGGGTTCCAGCGGCGCTTTTGGTGCCCGAAGTGGACGCCAGCCTCCAACAGGGACTTCATCGTTACCGGCCCCTGCGGGGGCATGGCAGCCTGTGCGGCTGGCATTCGTTCCGGTGGCGCCGTCTGAACCATATATCTTCCCTTCCTGGAAACTTGCAACAGGGCATCGCCAGCACATCTGACATGCCGCCGAGAGTATACCACAGGCGTAAGTTGCCCGGCAAACGTCGTCAGGCGTCATCCGCGACTGACAGCGTTCGCGGAATCCGATCGGTCCGACCTGTGGCTGCGGCGCCGCGCAGATTCGCGCGTGAGCACGGAGGGTCGCGCCAGATTCAGTCGCCCAACACCTCTTCGCGGACCTTGCTCCACCTGAGCGCGTCGGTGATGGCCTGCTGGACCGTAGATCGAGCGCTCCAATCCAGCAACTGCTCCGCGCGGCTTCCGCTGACGTACGATCCCGCCGTGTCGCCGGGACGACGAGGCGCATCCACCTTGGCGATCTCATGGCCCACGGCGCTCTCGAACGCGTCGACCAACTCTCGTACGGTGACGCCCTGGCCCGTGCCCAGATTGACGGCTAGGTGCCCCGAGTTGCCGTCATCGCCGGCTCGTTCGAACACTTGGTCAAACTGCTCGATGGCGTTCACGTGGGCTTTCGCCAAATCCCATACGTGGACATAGTCACGTAACCCTGTGCCATCCCGCGTAGGCCAATCCGTTCCAGTGATGCGGAAGACCGGCAGGCGGCCCATCGAAACGTCGACCAATGTACCCAAGACCTGGCTGGTCGCCTTCCCATGCGGTCCCGACCGCAACTCCGGATCGGCGCCGATCGGGTTGAAGTACCTCAAAGAGATTCCCCGCAAGTCACTGGCTTTGCAGATGTCTTCAATTAGGAACTCAACCATCATCTTGGTCCGCGCGTACGGACTTGACGGCGCCAGAGGCGATGATTCATCCACCATGAATTCAGGCGCCTCACCATATACCGACGCGGATGAGCTGAACACAAACCGCTGGCATCCGGCTTCTTCCAGGCCCTTCAATAGCTCCAAAGTCTTCCCGACGTTGTTCACGTAGTAATCGTAGGGCCGCTCGACTGACTCCGGAACCGAGATCAACGCCGCGCAATGCACCGTGCACGCAATGTCGGGGTGGTCTCTGAATATCTCGGCGAGGAGGCGTCTGTCGGCGATGTCTCCTTCATAGAAAGGCCTGTTTCGGGCCAGAGCTCGATGTCCGATGACCAGCGAATCTAAAATGACTGCCTCGTGGCCTCGATCTTCCAGGGCGGAGCCGATGGTGCTCCCTATGTAACCGGCCCCGCCGGTGACCAGTATCTTCATATCTCAACACCTGTCGCTTTGAAATGGGTCTCGGATCTCTTCCTCCAGCATGTGAGCACGAAGAAGGGGAATGGGCGGCTCGCCAAACGACAGAGCTAGATCATGGAACTCGCGAAGGGAGAAGCCGGCGCCTTTCATGCGTTTGTAATCGTCCCGAAGCCGAAGGAACATCAGCTTGCCGAGCGTGTAGGTCAAGTACATCGGATCGAAGGTCCCGCGCACGGCCTCGGCTCGGGCTGGCGTCTCCTCCATACCGGCGTGGTCCACAAAAAACTGTGTTGCCCGTTCGACCGTCATGCCTCCGGAGTGCATCTCGATCGCACATATCAGGCGACAGTTGCGCGTCAGCGCATCCTGAAGCTGGCCCAACTCGGCGAACGGGTCTCCCTCGCCGAAACCTTCTTCGATCATCATCTCTTCTACGTAATGAGCCCATCCTTCCGCGAAGGCGTATGACCAAAAGGTTCTGCGAACGGACGATGTGAGGGTCCTCGTGTGAAGATATTGCACGAAGTGACCCGGGTAGGCTTCATGGACTGACATGCTCCGCAAGATTCCATACGAGAAACTGCACAACCACTCTTCTTTTTGCTCATCGGCCCACTCTTCGCGGGGTGGGTTTACGTAGTAGTAAGCCTCGGTCGCCTCGGTCTCGAAGCCGCCCGGCGTGTCCATTGCCGCGAACGACCAGCCCATGAAAGCCGGCGTCTTCACGTCCTTGCATCTGAGGTCATTCGGGAGGCCGATCAGATCATGTTCCACGATGAACCGCCGGATTTCCTCGAGGAGGTCTGCGGTCTCGATCAGCAACGCGTCGGCCTTCGGGTGGCGGCTCGAGGCCATTTCGGCCACCGCTCTTACGCCGGCATCGGCGTCGATGGCTGACGCCACTTCTTCGAGCCGCCGCTCGTTGCGGCGCAGGTCCTGGCGTCCCATCTCCAACAGCGTGTCGAGCGGAGTGTCGACCAATTCGCTGGTCGACAGCAGCTTGGCGAACCGATCCGCCCCGATGGCGAACTGAGTGGATGCGGTGGACGCCAGCGACTTCAGCGTCTCGACGAAAGCGGTCACAGCTTCAGCGGCCAATCGGCAACTTCTCATGGCGTGGGCATGAGTCGCAGAGCTTTCGATTTCGTCCAACGCTTCGAGGACGTCCTGCTGGTAGTACATGGCCATCCCCTCGTACGAGTCGATCGCAGCCTCCAGCACCTGCCGGGCGGCTCTGCCCTTCATGAGATGGGCAGCGAGGTGTTCGAGGAGTCTGGGCGCCTGGGAGAGAGCGCTGGCCAACGCTTCCGCTCTAACTTCCAGTGGTGCATAGTCCCTGAGAATGTAAGGACTGGGATCGATATGCCAAACCATCGCTTCGGGATTCATCTCGTGGATGCGGAGTTCCGTGTAGTCGAGCACCTCGCGCCTGAGGTTGACCTCAAGGATGGTGAGATCGAATCGTTCGTCGGCGCCCAACGTGTCCGCGGGAATCGCCTTGAGAGAGGCCAAGTGGTTCGTCGCCTCTGCGACGCGTGACGCTATTGCGCTGTCGGACAGGTTCGACAGCCTTCCGTCGTACTGGTGGAGCCCAAGCGAGGACGCCAGGGCAGGGTAGAAATCCCAATACGACTTCAGGATGCGTTCGGAGACCGTTTTGAATGTAGAGTCCATCGTGTGCTGCGTCCACCGTGTGTTGGGCGATCCCAATTATCGTATTGCATAGCTGGCGCCCGAACAAGCACGGTGAGACTCGGGACGGCCCGTTCCACGGTCCGATAACGGTGGTTCACAAAACGTTAGTGGCGTGATAGGCTTCATTGCACCAATTTGCCGGACTGACTTTGGCGTGGAGCCCCAAGCGGAGGCAATGTGACTCACGAACAGCCGAAGAAGGACGAGTGGGCACAACCCCCGGCGCCTCCAAAGTACCTCTGGATGTCCGGAGATCTGGTGGAGTGGGACAAAGCCCTGATCCACGCTTCCATGCTGGGTTGGTCGTCGATCTCGATGGTGTTCGAGGGCATACGAGGTTATTGGAACGCCGACCAAGAACAGTTAAGCATATTCCATCTCGATGCCCATCTCACGCGGTTGATGCGTTCGATGAAGGTGATGCGGATGACGTCGCCATGGACAGCCGGAGAGCTTCGGGACTCGGTGATCGACCTCGCCAGGTCCAACGAGTTTCACGGCGACTGCTACATCCAGCCTCTGGCGTACTTCGGGGACGGAACACCCGGTTACCTGCCGGCCGGCGGGAGTCCGGGCGAGGTTGCCATCTTTAGCCGAATGTCATCATCCGTTTTGGGCTCGAGTTCGACTATCACCTGCGGGGTCAGCTCCTGGAGTAGGATATCCGACAACGTCATGCCGCCGCGCGTGAAAGCGATCGCCAACTACCAGAACAGCCGGTACGTCGCCGACGAGGTCAGTCTAAATGGGCATGACTTCGGCATCATCTTGAACCAGCAGGGCAAGGTGTCAGAAGTGTCGTACGCCTGCCTGTTCATCGTTCGCGACCGCGTCGCCATCACGCCTCCGGTGACCGCTGGAATCCTGGAGAGCATCACCCGCGAAGTCGTGATCGAACTGCTCAACGACGAGCTCGACGTGCCGGTCATCGAGCGTGACGTGGACCGGACCGAGCTTTTCATAGCGGACAAAGCGTTCATATGCGGCGCCGGGGCCGAGATCCAGGCGATTTCGGAGATCGACCGCTACCAGATCGGCGAGGGCGCCATCGGACCGGTCGTGTCCCGCCTCGAAAAGCTATTTCACGACGTTGTAAGGGGCAGGGTCGAGAACCGGTCGGCTTGGCTGACCGGCGTGTACTGAGGCGCTAACGCAGTTGACCGAATATCAAGTCGTTGCTCGAAAAGACCGAGGGTAAAGAGAGGGCCACAATGATCTATGAATTCCGAACTTACGACCTCAAACCGAGAGCCGTGCTGATCTTTGAGGAGCGTATGGCCGAGAGCCTTCCCGGAAGGCTGAAGCTCTCCCCGCTCGGTGGTTTCTGGTCCTCCGAGATCGGACCTCTGAACCAGGTCGTTCATATTTGGCCGTACAACGACATGAACGAGCGGACAGACATCCGGGCTAAAGCGGCGGCAGTCCCGAATTGGCCGCCGAACAACAACGACATCATGGAGAACATGCAGACCGAGATCTTCATCCCGGCGCCGTTCATGACGCCTCTCGGGGACCGCAATATCGGACCCATCTACGAGATGCGCACATACAAATACGAGCCTGGCGCCATCCCGCAGGTGCTGGAGGCGTGGGGCGCCAGAATCGAGGAGCGCGAGAAGTACTCGCCGCTTGCAGGCGCCTGGCACTCGGAGATCGGCGGGCTGAACCTGTGGGTCCACCTGTGGGCCTACACCAGCATGGACGAGCGAGCGAGGGTCCGGGCCGAAACCCGCGAGAAGGGCGTATGGCCCCCGCCGGGCAGCGCTACTCCGATTCAGCAAGAAAACAAGATTCTGACGCCTTTTAGCTTCTCACCGATGCAATAGATTTCGGACATGGGTCTGTCGCGGCCGCGTCGAGATGACGCGGTCCACCCGACGAACCATCAGACCGAACGGGGCGCCGATCAGGTGTCGGCAAACACAGGAACACCAGGGAGGTAATCAACCGTGGCGACAGCAAAACTCACAGGCGAGGAACTGGAAGAGATCAAACAGATGGCCGCCGACCACTTCTGGCCCCACGCGAGGCCAGCGGGGGACATGTCGGAAGAGTCGGGCTTGAAAGTGGTCACGGACGCTGAAGGAATCTGGGTGACGGACGCTCAGGGGAAGCGCTGGATAGACACTATATCAAGCATGTGGCTCACCAATATCGGGCACGGCAGACGGGAGATCGCCGACGCGGTGCACCAGCAGATGACCGAGATATCCTACTCGCCCGGAGGGACCGTCAGTCCCGCGACCGCCAGGCTGGCGAGTAGAGTGGCTGCGCTTGCGCCCGACAAGGATTCCCGCGTCTACTTCGTAAGCGGCGGCTCCGAAGCGGTGGAGACCGCCCTCAAGATGGCCAAGAACTACCACAAGAACAACGGCGAACCAACCAGATGGAAGGTTCTCAGCCGTCGCGGCAGCTACCACGGCGCAACGATGGCCTGCACGAGCCTGGGCGGAGGGGGAATCGCGGCGCCGATGAACTTTGGCCCGCTGATGCCAGGCAACATCCACGTGGCGCAGCCCGACCAGTACCGCTGCGTCTACTGCGCCGACAGAGGCGGATGCAACCTGGAGTGCGCTCGGGACGTCGAGAGGGCGATTGACCACGAAGGCGCGCAAACCGTCGCGGCGTTCATCGGCGAGCCCGTCTCGGCTGCGTCCGGCATCCATGTCCCGCATCCCGAGTATTGGCCCACCATCAAGGATATCTGCGACCGAACCGGCGTGATTATGATCTGCGACGAAGTCATAACCGGATTCGGCAGGACCGGTACGATGTTCGCCACGGAGCACTGGGATATCCAACCGGACATCTTCACGGTGGCCAAGGCATTGACCAGCGGATACATCCCCATCGGCGCCGCTGTCGCCAACAAGAAGGTCTCGGAGGCGTTCATGGGCGACGACGACAAGGTGTTCAGACACCTGCTCACGTTTGGCGGAAACCCAGCAGCCACCTCCGCCGGCAACGCCAACCTCGACGTCATGATAGGCGAGGGCATGGTCCAAAACTCCGCCGACATGGGCGACTACCTCTACGAGCAGCTTCAAACGCTATACGAACATCGCATCGTCGGCGACGTCCGAGGCGGCATGGGATTGATTGCCGCCGTAGAGCTTGTCAAGGATCGTGACACGCGGGAGAAGTTCCCCAAGGAAGCCGACCTGGCGAAGAAGATCAACCCGCTGATGGACAAACACGGCCTTTTGGGCCGCGCCGGAGACGTGATCTCGCTCGCCCCGCCGCTCTGCATCACCAAGGACGAGGTGGACATCCTCGTCAAGAGAGTGGACACGGTGATAACCGAGGTTGAGGAACTGCTCTAACCACCGTCGCACAGTCAGGAAAGTGAAAACGACCGGGGTGGAATCATCCATCCCCGGTCGTTTTCGTTTCGTCGTGTCCTTGATATCTCAGCGGTCGAAGATCGATGCGCCGTTGCCGGATGTTTGCGTTCCTAGTTGGGCCAGGGGTCCAGGATCAAGGAAATCTCAATAGTCTTGCGGTCGCGAAACACCGAGAGCTCGATCTCGTCGCCCGGCGCCTTGCCGTTGAGGTAGCTGACCATATCCTCCATCGACTCGACCGGGGTGCCGTCGATGGCGGTGATTACGTCTCCGCGGTCCTGGGCGCTTACTGTTCGAAAAGCATCGAGGCCCGCTAGCGAGGCAGGGCTCGGGACCACGACTTGCGTCAACATAATGCCTCTGGGCAATCCCCGTGCATCGCTCAGTTCCTTCGTGACGTCGCCGCCCGCGATTCCGATCCACGGACGCCTTACGTCCTCTCCGCTCATTAGCCGTGGGAGCAGATCCCGCACGGTGTTGGACGGCACCGCGAACCCGATCCTGAAATCGGCCAACGAGTTCCCCATGTCGGGAGTGCGAACTGCTGACGCCACCCCGATGGCGTCGCCTTCGGCGTTGAGCAACGGCCCGCCCGAGTTCCCCGGATTGAGAGCAGCATCGGTCTGGATCATGTCCGGAATCGGCCTGCGCAGAATCGAGGCCGGACCTCGGCCTGTTCCACTGACGATGCCGATGGTAATGGAATTGAACTGCCGGAACGGACTGCCGATGGCCACGGCGAGCTCGCCGGCCCGCACGTCCGAGGAGTCCGCGAGGACCAACGGTTCGATCCCTTGGACCTCGGCCGCGTCCACTTTGAGCACGGCCAGATCGTCGGCGGCGCTCGTACCGAGGCGTTTGGCGGCCACCTCGCGTCCGTCTGCGAACCTGACGTACAGGTCGTCGGCGACGGAGACGACGTGCTGGTTGGTGATTATGTGACCTTCGGCGTCGATCAAGAACCCTGAGCCGCTGCCCACGACGGGGATGCGGCCTGCTCGATCGCGGCTGACGTTGATCTCAACCACGGCCGGCGCCGCCTGCTCGAACAGTTCGGTCACAAGGTCTTCATCGTAGAGGGAGCCGCCTCCGTTGCTCGACCATCCCAGGGGGGAGGCGAAAATCAATCCCAGCGCGAAGCCTGCCGCGATACCCATCGCAAGCATCGGCCACAGAATGGTTCTCGTTGTGCTGGCGGTGGGTTGGGCTGGAGCCTCCGCCGGCGGCTGATAAGGCTCGTATCCTCTGAACTCCATGCACTCTCCGAAATGTTCTAGAATCGAGCCGCGCGATCGAACTGCGGTTCGTCTAGTAACTAGGATGGTCAGAACTAGCGACGGGATGCAATCGCACTCCCTCTGTCAATTATACGCCTGGCACGCGATTAGGTTAGGCGCACCTTCAATCTAGTCGAATTGTTTCGCATCTAAACATCATACCCCAGCCCGACAGGGCAGAGGCACAGGCGAAAGTCGCAGCGAGGATGAAGATGCAGATCTCCAAGAAACTGACCATTGGCGTAGTGGTCGGTGTCGCCATGTTGGCGGTCGCCTGCCAGAACGCCGGCACGGCCTCCGAGCCCGGCCTACAGGACACCGCGGCGCTCGCGGCCCCGGCTGTCGCGGCGGCAGCGCCGACGCCGATCCCGACCGCCGTGCCGCCGACCCCGTTCCCGGCGCCAGAGCCCGCCGCCGAACCAGCATCGGCCCCAACGCCGGCTGACGCGGCAACCCCGACGCCTTTGCCTATGGCACGAACCCAAACCCCGACCGCCACACCGTTCCCCACAGATGACGTTCCCGCACGCTTAGTAAGAAACTGGGCGACCGATTTCACCAAACACTCGGTTGCGTATTCCGAGATCATATCCGGCGGACCGCCTCGTGACGGCATCCCTCCCATCGACGAACCGCTGTTCCACGACGTGTCGGACCCTCCCGACTACATGGTGGACAACGCTCCCGTATTGAGCCTCGAGATTAACGGCGAAGCAAAGGCGTACCCTTTGGCGATCATGATTTGGCACGAGATCGTCAATGACGAGATCGGCGGCGTTCCGGTCTCCATTACTTACTGCCCGCTCTGCAACACGGCGATAGTTTTCGACCGCAGGGTAGACGGCACGGTGCTCGACTTCGGAACCTCCGGGAACCTTCGCAACAGCGATCTTGTGATGTGGGATCGACAGACCGAGTCTTGGTGGCAGCAGATCACCGGAGAAGCCATCGTCGGGGAACTTACCGGCACGAAGCTCGAGTTCATCCCGGCCTCGTTGGTGTCATGGTCAGCGTTTGCCGAGAACCATCCGGACGGTCAGGTGCAGTCACGGATAACCGGTTTTAACCGCGACTACGCGGGCGCGCCGTACGGCGGCTACGACACGATTGGAAACAGGCCATTCCTGTTCAGCGGCCAGATCGACGATCGGCTGGACGCGATGGAGCGCGTCGTCGGCTTGACCGTGGACGGTCACACCGTCGCTTATCCTTTCCCGATATTCGAAAAGACGGCGGTTGTGAACGACACCGTGGGGCTGCAAAACCTGGTGATCTTCTACGCATCAGACACGTTGTCCGCTTTCAGAGGCCGCGGTTACTCGGAATCGAGAGTCATCGGTTCAACTGGCGTCTTCGATCCGAATTTGGACGGCCAGAAACTCACGTTCAGACAAGACGGACCGTCCATCGTGGACGACCAAACCGGCTCGTCTTGGACCGTCCTGGGGCAGGCTGTCGAAGGCCCGCTCTCAGGCAAGTCGCTGACGCCGGTCGTGCATGCCAACCATTTCTGGTTCGCCTGGGCCGTCTTTTTCCCTGAGACGGAACTGAGGTCAGGCGACGCAATTTCAGGCTAGAGTCGCGCTTAAGCGCCTGTCAAACAGCCTACGAGAGAATCGGACCGATCTCACGTGTTGCGCCGACCGCCTCCGAGTGCGCCGCATCGTCGTTGGATATGCGCCTATCAACGGGGAGCGGACGCATTGACCCGTTGACTGGCAGTCGCTAGAATGGAGGCAATACGAAAGAACGACCCGGAAGGAGCAGAATATGGGATTCGTGCGTAATTTCGGAGTGACCGAACTGATCATCATCCTCGTCATAGTGATGATCATCTTCGGCGTCGGCAGACTCACTGAGATCGGCGGCGCTCTTGGAAAGTCCATCAGGGAGTTCCGAAAGTCGTCTGAGGGCGATGACGAAACGGTGGCCGGGTCGGATTCCGATTCTGAGCCAAAGCAACAGATAGGTCAGGGCAACCCCTAGGGGACAACACCGGGAACAGCCCCGGCGCCTCAGTCAACGGAAGATCACAGGACGCGGCTCAGGCCGCGTCCTTTTTGTTATCCCTGTGAATCCGTCTCGAGGCTAGCGGCCCGCCGTCCCCTGGCCGCGAATTTGGCCAGCCAGATGCTGATCTCGTAGAGTGCGTATGTTGGCACCGCGATGATTGCCTGGTTGATCGGGTCGATGGTCGGCGTGATCAGCGCGCCCAGAACGAATGCGATCACCAACGCCCACCGTCGATTGCGCGCCAGGAACGACGGGGTGACCAACCCGATCTTTGCCAGGAAGAAGATCACCACCGGGGTTTCGAAAATGATCCCCATCCAGAAGAGCAACCTGAGCATGAGGTTGACGTACGTGCCTATCCGTATCATGGGCGTGGCCACGTCGTTGCCGAACGTGAGCAAGAATTTCACCATCGGCGGGAACAGAACGCGATACCCGAACGACGCGCCGATCATGAACACAATCAAAGTCGTGGGCAATAAAGCATAGAGGTATCTCTTCTCCGCCTTGTTAAGGCCAGGCGCGATGAACATGACCGCCTGGTAGAGCACGAAGGGCAGGGATGCGAATATCCCAACCAGCAGAGACGTCTTGGCGGCTATGCCTATGAACTCGGTCAGGTCGGTGTAGATGGGCTTGCCGTTGGGCATGTCGACGAAGCCCTCAGCGGGCCCCATCAGCAGTTGCAGAATCTGCTCGTAGAACACGAAAGCCACGACCGTTGTGACGAGCACGGAGATGGCCGCGTGGGTCACACGGCGTCGCAGCTCCAACATATGGTCGCGGATCGACTGTGGCTGATCTTTCACGGCGCCGGAGTCTCGCTGGGCGGATCTACTGGCGGCTGGTCACCGGACCGGAACGTGACGGGAGCGTCGTCGGCCTCGGCGTCCTCAGCTTCGACGCGGTCACCGGGCTCGTCGCTGCGCTTGTCGTCGATGTCGGGCGCAAACCCTGGTTCGTTGCGGGTTAGCCGCTGAGAGTCGATGTTGAGGATCTTGATGTCGTCGTCTTCGATGACCACCTTGGGCAACTCGGCCATGATGCGCCTGCCCTCTCGCACTGCCTTGCCGAGGAGCTTTGCGGCGTCCATCATTTTCTCAGGTCCAAGGAAAATGAACGCGATGAGCAAGACCAACAAGATCTCCATCGGGCCCATGCCAAGGAAGTTCACCGTTGCTCCTCCGTAGACCAGCGCAGGTCGCACCCACGACAATACTCGACGTAGGGAACGCTCGCCCTGGGTTGTAGCTGCACATTCGCTCCAACCTTCGACAACAGTCTAACAACTGTGCACAAGGGCAATCCAACCACGTTCAGGTAACAGCCCTCAATTCGCCCGACGGGCCGGAACTCGCGATCCTGGATTCCGTATCCGCCGGCCTTGTCCAGCCCGGACCCGGCTTGTGCGTACGCCCGAATCTCGGTTCGAGAATAGTCGCGCATCAACACGTCGGTTCGCGTCACTTCCGTGACTGGCGTTGCAGCGGAGCCATTGCGAACTGAAACGCCTGTCAGGACCTGATGAACGCGACCCCGGAGGTCTGCCAGCATGGCCTCAGTCTCGTCAGCATCCTCGGGTTTTCCGAGCACACGACCGTCCAACACGACCATGGTGTCGGCAGACAAGACCACGGCTCCACCGTCTTCGCGCGGCGCCGCCTCGCTTTTCTCGAGCGCCATTCTTGCAACGTAGTCGGCGGGCGACTCGTTCGGATGCACCGGACCTTCCACGTTTGTCGGCCGGACTGAATCGACAGGGTTCAGGATGCCCTGCATGATCTCCACTCGCCGCGGGGAGCCAGAGGCCAGCAGAATCCGGGTCAGTCGAGACGACGATTCCATGGAAGTCATCGCTCCGAGAATGCGGCTCGCCGAGCAATAATCGCCGAGCCGTTCATCGATCTGCACCGGCGGACAACGTCGCCAGGCATTCGACGTGATAGGTCTGCGGAAACATGTCGACCGGGTCAACGCTGTCCAGCGAGTACCCGCCTTTGACCAATATGTCGAGGTCTCTGGCGAGACTGGGTGGGTCGCACGAGACGTAGGCGACGTGTCTGGGCCGAAGCTCCAGCAAAGCCTCCAACGTGCCCGGATGACATCCCACACGCGGCGGGTCCAGGACAACCGCATCCGGAGGACCGCCTAGACCGTACTCATGGACGATTGTCCGCATCGCGTCTTCGGCCCTCGCTTCCACAAATGTCAGGTTATCTAAATCCGCGGCGTTGATCTTGGCGTCCTCGATCGCGGAGTGCGAGTCCTCGATGGCTATGGCTCGGGTCACGTGAGGCGCCAGCAAGACTGCGAACACGCCAACGCCCGCGTAGGCGTCGACGACCGTCTCGCTCCCCGTCAGCTCCAAACGCTCTCGAACGAGGTCAATCAACGACTCGGCCTGGGCGGTGTTCACTTGGAAAAACGACGGCGATGCGACACGAAACGGCCAGCCGTGAAGCCTTTCGACGTAGTGCGTCTGGCCGGAAGCCACTTCGATTTCCGGGTTCTTGAACGTCGGCTGGATCAGCCGATTTCCCGTGTTCGCGCCGATCCTGATCGACAGGTTGGTCGTTTCTCCGCATCGATCTTGGAGCGCCGTCAGCGCTTCGTTTATGCTCTCGCCCATGAGCATACAACGGTCGACCCGAACGAACCTGCGCGTGATCCTGTTCGAGAACCCCAGTTGGCCGCCGTACCGAACTGTGAACCGGGCGTGGTTTCGGTAGTTGAACCGGGACGGTCCCGAACGCGTGGGCGACACATCGGCGCCGGACAGGGCAGGGTAGCTCCTCAGAGATCTGGCGACGGCCTCGCGCTTCAACTCCAGTTGAGCGTCATATGAGATGTGCTGCCACTGGCATCCGCTGCACGGTCCGTAGTAGGGACAGGGGGGAGCGACCCGGGACGACGAGGCGCGCAGAACGGTGTCGACCATCGCCGAGACGATCTTCTTTTTGCGTCTCCGATACCGGTATATCCTAGCGACAACCCGCTCGCCGGGAATGCCGCCGAACACGTTGATCTGCTGGTCTTCGAACTCCGCAACCGTGTCGCCGAGTTCACCCATCTCGAGGAGTTCGAGCTCGGCGGTTTCCGTCTCGCGGTCGGGAGTCGCTTTATTGGGTGCTAAAGTCATCTGTCGCCCGCGTGATTCGATCTGCGTCGTCGCTGAGGCGGATTCGGGAGACCGATCGTGGAACTAAGGGTGTGGCGGCAACCAGAAACAGCCGCGATATGCGCCCAAAACGGTGGCGGCGCTGGCGATTTTACTATAGCACAGCGCCATCCGACGAACGGGTCGCGAAGGACAGGTTTGGTATCATTGGTGGATACGCATCGCGAAGGTGGATCGATGGCTGTCCAACGAAGGCTTCCTCAGTGGCTCAAAGTACAGATGCCCGGTGGTCCGAACTATCTTCAGCTTCGCGACGTCCTGAAGGAGGGCGGGCTCAACACCGTGTGCGAGGAGGCCCATTGCCCGAACATCGGCGAGTGTTGGGAATCGGGGACCGCGACGTTCATGATCTTGGGCGACGTGTGCACAAGGGCGTGCGCGTACTGCGCCGTTGCATCAGGCGTGCCGGGAGCGTTGGACCCGCTGGAGCCGAGCCGCGTGGCCGAGGCAATCCAACGAATGGAGCTCTCATACGCCGTCATCACCTCGGTGGATAGAGACGACCTGCCCGACGGCGGCGCCTCCGTCTTCGCCGAGTGCATCGCGTCGGTCCGGGAGCGTGTGCCCGCCTGCAAGATCGAGGTGCTCATCCCTGACTTCGCCGGCGACGCGGACTCGCTTGCGGTCGTGATGGACGCACGGCCGGACACGCTCAACCACAACATCGAGACCGTGCGACGCGTATTCAGCCGCGTGCGGCCCAAAGGCGACTACGATCTGTCTCTGGAACTGCTCGCGCGGGCCAAGTCGCTGGACCCGAGCGCCGTGACCAAGTCCGGCATGATGGTGGGACTCGGCGAGACCTGGGACGAGATCGTCGAAACCATGGCCGACCTGCGGGCCGTGGACTGCGATCTGCTGACAATCGGGCAGTACCTCCGACCGTCGAAAAAGCAGACCCCGCTTGCCAAGTGGTACACGCCGGGGGAGTTCGACGATCTGAGACGGGAAGGGGAGGCCATGGGCTTCAAAGACATCGCCTCCGGCCCGCTGGTCCGAAGCTCGTACCACGCTGGCCAACAGCACGCCTCCGCTACTACGGCCATGCGCCCGAAGATCGACGCCTAGACTGGTTCCGCGTTGAACCCCCTGGCTCGATACGGCTAAGCGCACGATTGCGCCCCCGGGCTGTGCCGAAGCGAGGCTTCCGAACCACACTGCACACTCTCAAAACCCGGTCACGACAAAGTAGTTCCAGCCTGCCTCCGTGCTACACTGACGACTGCATTTTTCGGCGCGCAATGTGAAGACATGATCTGTCAGGGAGAGTAGATGACGCCTACGACATCCGACACAACAAATAGACGCCACACCTCGCACTGGGGCGCGTTCACCGCCGCGGTTCAAAACGGAAAGCTGGTTGGCGTCACGCCGTTCGAGAAAGACAGCGACCCAGCAACGTATCTCAAGTCGATTCCGGGCGCCGTCCATTCCGAGGCCAGGATTGCCGGGCCGGTGGTTCGCAAGGGTTGGCTTGAAAACGGTCCGGGCGGAAATCGGGAGTCACGAGGCGCCGAGCCGTTCGTCGCGGTTTCGTGGGACAACGCCCTTGACCTGGTCGCCGACGAGCTCCGGCGCGTCAAACGCGACTTCCGCAATGAGTCGATTATGGCCGGATCATACGGTTGGTCAAGCGCCGGCAAATTCCACCACGCCCGAACGCAATTGCATCGCTTCATGAACTGCTTCGGCGGCTTCACCGGGCAGATTGGCACGTACAGCACCGCTGCTGCAACTGCGATCATGCCGCATGTTGTTGGAACCGCGACAGCAGCGCTGGCGGGTACATCCTCGAAAAGCATCTCGGACCACGCCCAGCTCATGGTGTGCTTTGGCGGCTTGCCGCTCGGTAACATGCAGTCGGCGGTCGGCGGCGTCGGTGACCACGACACGCTGCGATGGCTCCGCGAGGCGCGAGCGAACGGATGCGAATTCGTGAGCATCAGCCCGATACGCGAAGACATGGCTGAGTTCATCCAAGCGGGCTGGCTGCAACCGAAACCGAACACGGACACGGCCGTCATGCTGGCGCTGGCCCACGTGCTCGCCACGGAGTCGCTGCACGACGAAGGTTTCCTGAGCAGCCATTGCGTCGGATACGACAGTTTCGAGCGCTACGTGTTGGGCGAATCCGACGGTCAACCCAAAACGCCGGAGTGGGCTGCTGCTATTTCCGGGACCGAAGCTGACGCGATACGCAGCCTCGCGAGGCGGATGTCCTCGACCCGGACGATGTTGACATGCACCTACTCACTCCAACGCGGCGACCACGGCGAGCAGCCGTTTTGGATGGTGGTCGTGCTGGCCGCGATGTTGGGCCAAATCGGCTTACCCGGCGGCGGCTTCGCCATGGGGTACGGTTCGATTGGCGTCAACAGAGACGCTGCCAGAGACCTGAGCGTGCCCATCCTCCCAGCGGGTCGAAACCCCGTCGAAAGCTCGATACCAGTCGCTCGGATATCCGACATGTTGCTCCATCCAGGCGAGCCATACCAGTTCAATGGCATGGATTGCAGGTACCCGGACATCAAGCTCGTCTACTGGTCGGGCGGCAACCCATTCCACCATCATCAGGACGTGAACAGGCTTATCCGCGCCTGGCAGGGGCCTGACACGATCATCGTCAACGAGCCGTGGTGGACCGCGACGGCGCGACACGCCGACATAGTTCTGCCCGCGACGACGTCGCTCGAACGAAACGACCTGAGCGCCAGCGCCGGCGACCGTTTCGTCATGGCGATGCAAAAGTCCGTGGAACCGGTCGGCGATGCTCGCAACGATTTCGACATCTTTCTGGGTTTGGCCAGGCGTCTCGGAATAGCCGAAGCCTTCGACGAAGGTCGCGACGAAGAAGCCTGGGTTCGCCATTTGTACGATCTAACGCATCGATTCGCCGCGCAAAGGGGTGTCGAACTGCCCGGATTCGATGCGTTCTGGGAGCAAGGTTTCGTCGAGATTCCGCCGCCGGCCAAGCCGTTCGTGATGTTCGACGACTTCCGGTCCGACCCAGAGGAACATCCTTTGCGCACGCCTAGTGGAAAAGTCGAGATATTCTCGGAAAAGATCGCGGGGTTCGGGTACGACGATTGTCCCGGTCATCCCGTGTGGCAGGAGCCCGTCGAGTGGTTGGGAGCGGAGTCAGCGAAGCGATACCCCCTGCACCTGATCTCTAACCAACCCAGCGCCCGGTTGCATTCCCAGATGGACCAGGGCAGCGTCAGTAGAGACACGAAGATCAGAGGCCGCGAACCGATCACCATGCACACCGACGACGCGACGGCCCGGGGGCTGGCGGACGGCGACATCGCGCGGGTCTTCAACGATCGAGGCGAAGTGCTTGCCGGCGTAGCAATATCCGACGGCATTCTCCCAGGAGTCGTCGCGCTAGCCACCGGCGCGTGGTACGACCCGCTCGAACCCGGCAAGGCAGGGACGCTGGACATACACGGCAATCCCAACGTGCTGACGCTGGACAAGGGAACGTCAAAGCTGGCTCAGGGCCCGGCCGCCCAAAGCGCCCTCGTCGAGATAGATCGCTACGACGGGGTGTTGCCCGAGATCACCGTGTTCTCGCAGCCAACGGTCATCGAACGGTAACGCGCGGACGCCATGCGTGAGCGTGACATTCTTGGTTTCAGGTCACCGGGCTTTGGACGGTACAACATGAACGCAGAACATACCGTTGGCCCGCAACAGCGGGGCCGACAACCGTGTCCATATTGTCTCAGGTTTGGGAAATCTGAGGGGGGTTAGTCTGAGGAGGGGAGCTTCCGGGGCTGCTGGACATCCATCTCCGACGAATGGCACTGGACGGCACCTTCGCCTGCCTTCGTACAAAGGACCATGGTTCCGCACGTTTCGCACTGATATCGCCTGCCGAGCTGGTTTGCCATCTAGTCACTCCGCCTCAAAGGATACTGAATCGGTCGGATTGTGTTTCTCGGAGTTACTGCTACGTCTTCTTTGTCATGGGCTCGCTGCAACAAATGATTGCACCTTCGTCAGAGCCGCGCGTGACAACGAATTCCGAGCCACACTTTGCGCAGGAGTACCGCTTTCCGGTTTCTGTAGCCAAGGTTTCTACCTCTTCGCTTTGAACAATTGATAAAAGATTATAGCACTACATCTTATC
>DCWO01000107.1:19316-28745 GCA_002328865.1 Dehalococcoidia bacterium UBA2160
TCTCGTCAACGCATCCGCGCCCACAGATATCGGAAATATGATTCACGTTTTCCGAGTTGGGCCATAACGATCACGGAATTTGCGCAGGACCCAGGGCTAGGGCACCGCTTGGCGCGCCGTGGCCATGACTCTGGCGGCGGCGGCGTAATCTCGTCGCCCTCCTCGTAAGATCGGGGGTATCAAGTAGAAGTGGGTGATGCCGGCGTCCACGTACGCGCGAATGACCTGGAGAGCGATGTCTTCCCCGGATCTGCCCGAGTCGAGGTCATGGGTGACCCACTTCGGGATGTCGGCGAATCTGACGCCATCTGCCGACATGATCTGCACACCGTGATGCACGGGCGCTGCCAGCTCTTCGCCGAAGTCTCGCGCGTAAACGTCGGACAACCCCTGAGAGATTTTTGCGTCAAACGTCGGCTGCGCTAGGAAGAACTCGGCGCCAGCCTCTACCTTGCGCCGGGTGAGCGCCGCTTCGGCATCCAGGCCGCGCGAGAGGTCGATGGTTGCTCCAACGCAAAAGCTTGTCGGTTGGCGAAGCTTCAAGCCGCGGAAATCAATCCCTTCGTTCATACCCTGAATCGATTCGATGAGCTCAGCCGGGCGAACGTCGTTTACCTGAGTCAACCGTTCTCGATCCCGCGCCGTCAGCGGGTCGCCCTGCACGACGACCACGTTCTCGAGCCCGAGCAGTTGCGCGCCGAGGAGCAGGCTCTGGATCGCGATTGTGTTCATGTCGCGGGTCGCTATCGTGAAGATGACGTCCTGCCCCATGTTGGCCTTAACCCAAGCGGCGACCGCGACAGAGTTGATCCGAACCGACCTGCCCGGGTTGTATGCAATCGAGAGGAAATCCGGATCGAGCGACGCCGCGCCGTCGAGCAGGCCGGGGTTGCCTCCGCGGGGAGGGGAGAAGTCGCAGACGATGTTGAGCTTGCCGTCGTTGGACATGGCATGATCGGCTACTTTCGCCATTGAAGCACTCCCGTATTGGGGATCGCGGACGTACTCGCAGATGCAGGCCATTGTAACAACTCGACGGAGATGGGTCGATTTCGTGGCGCCGGGGTCATCCGCACTCGATCGTCCGGATCGAAATCCGCAGAACTGTCGGATTGAAAGGGGCCTTGGTTGCGAAGACCTGCAGTAGCGTGTCGGCGAAGCAATGTGCGGGAAATTAAAGGGCCGGCCCCATTGTTGGGAGCCGGCCCCGGAATCTCATCCTTAACTTTGAGCTACTTCCAGCCCAGAGATCCGTCCTTCTTGGGTAGGAGCGAAACCCGGTGTCCGCTCGGGCATTTGTACCGTTCCTCACGCACTTCCCGACGTTTCCCGGACAGAGACGACTGGTCCATGTCACCGCCGCAGAACGGGCACTTGACCCCGTAGACTACCCGGTTCCTGATTCGGCGAAGCCGGACGTGTGCCAACGTTTCGGTCAAAGTCGGAAACTCCCCGACGTAGCGAAGAATGAATCGGGTCCCGGCGGCGACGACACTCCGTTCGGTCCGCTCGGTAGGCGGCGTGTAAGCGTAGTCCGCGTAACCGCAGGACAGGCACTCTGGTTCGTGGTAGCTGATTACCAACGCCGATTGGCAGCGCGGGCACGTACTCTGAGGTGTAGTTCTGGCCTCAAGGGCCATCGATGCGACCATTTTGCTCCCCCTCTAATTCCCCATGTGGAACCGGCTGTTACGGTCGGAGTAAGCGACGCCTCGCTAGGGAACTCACCGCCGTCAATTGCAAAACCTGAATAGAAGCGCCGAAACGCGCCTTGTTCACAATTATTGCAACTGAAGACCGCAACTCGATTGTTATCGAGACTTATCCGATGTAGGTTCGGCAGAGGGGGTATATCCTTCTTGGAGCATCGCCGCATGGCGGACCAAGAGGGCGCACCTACCCCTAGGACGAGTTCTACTGTGCCGAATTCTCGCCGAGCGCACATCTGACAGAGGCCCCGGTCGGCTCAAGACAGGACGGTTTCGCGATTCTCAGATCTTCGTCCTGACCTGCCGACACAATTTGCCAGAAAACGCCAGAGAGGCGTTTGCGCCCGAAACGGCGTGGCCAAGTCGAGCACTATGTTATTGTATCTTTTTGACTATGTCAAGAACTTTCTGGGCTAATTGACAACATGATTCTATCTTTTCTGATTATCATCGGCCAATATCCATCCAGACAGTTGGCTCTGACCAGATAGCGCTAGGCATCAACGCACGAACAGTCTAGGCGTCGGCAAACGAAATTTGTTCTAAAGTTCGATCGCGCTCACGACTCGCGCAGCACGCACGAACGCCAAGGCGGATATGCGGTCCAACGAAAGACCAAGTGAGATCCGACAGTGTTTTTACAATTCCAATATCGAGCATAACCAACATTGCGACGTATGTATTGGAGTATTCGATGAACGTGATATGGATAGTAGCCGATACGTCCAGAAAAGACCACATGGGCGCCCAGGTCCATCAGAACTCCGACACTCCGCCAACCCGCTTCGAAGTCCGCTGGATTTTGTCGGCGTTACGTCGACGGGCGCCAAACAATGCCGACTCGGCCGGATCACGCCACAGGTCGTTGGACCGTGTCGTTCGTGGGCTGGGAGCCGCTTCCGGAAGACGTCACGACGGGCTCCCAGATTTTCGCGGTGAACGGTTACATGCGGCTGCGATGGTCGATACGCCGTCGAAATAACAGAGGAGGGATGAATTGCGACAGCGGTTTAATGCGGCGGGATCGCCATGGTCGACACCTGACTTGGGCGCCTGCTCCGCGGATCGACAATATCCGGAGGCGGTTCCGCGCCTCGCCTGTCACCTCTTGGACTACCAAGGACCACGGTCTTTTGTATAGTATGGATGAAGGCATGTCGGACCTATATAATCTGAATGACGATCCGCGTCAGCTCAACGACTTGATAGGGGCAGTGAAGGACACCGGCGGCGACCTGCATGGCATGCTCGTTGAGTTCATGAAACAGACCAATGTCGCAGAAGGACTTCCGGCGCCAAAGCTGGAGCTGAGCTTGTAGACGCCGCGGTTCGATTTGACGCCAATCTCGGCCAATGCTATATTCCCTGCGGCTTGGATAAACGCCGATCAGGGCGAGATCAGGAGAACACAGATGCCAACCAATATCATCGTATGCGCCAAGCAGGTTGTCGACCCCGAAACACCGGCGTCCGCATTTCGGATCGACCAGGATGCAAAGCAGGTTGTCCCTGCCCAGGGCGTCCCTCCGGTAGTCAACGGATTCGACGAAAACGCCGTCGAAGCCGCGCTTCAGATCAAGGACGCGGGCGCCGAGGCCAACATCACGGTCATCTCCGTTGGCACGGATTTCGTGATGGACGTGATGAAGAAGCCTCTGTCAATGGGCGCCGATCAACTCATCCTTGTAGATGACCCGGAAGTCGCCGATCTGGATTCGTTCGCCAGCGCCAGCGTGCTGACCGAGGCGATCAAAAAAGCAGGCGAGTACGACCTGATTCTCTGCGGCCGGCAGGCGTCAGACTGGGACAACGGAACGGTTCCGTTGGGCGTTGCCGAGATGCTGGGAATCCCATGCATCACTCTTGCCCAAAAGATCGAGTTGACCGAAGACGGTGTGTCCGTGCAGCGGGCCATGCCCGACGGATACGAGGTCGTCGAGTCGTCGCTTCCAGCGGTCGTGACCGTCAGCAACGAACTCGGCGAACCCAGATATCCGACCCTCCGAGGCATCATGCAGGCCAGCCGAAAAGCGCCGACCGTGTGGTCGGCATCGGATCTGGGTCTGTCCGACGATCAACTGGCCAAAAAGCTTGAGCTCGCCGAACTCTTCGTGCCGGTATCGGACCTGGAGTGCGAGTTCATCGAGGGCGAGGACGAAGCCGATGCTGGACGTCAGCTCGCCATGAAGCTCCGCGAAGCTAGACTCATCTGACACGAATCCGTCGTCCCGAATCCGGACCTGTCGAACGACGGCTATCGGGACGCCGGGCGTCGATGCTGGGGCACCAGCCACAAACACACGAAACACACTCGCTTGAGGAGACGAAAATGCCGGGAATACTAATCCTAGGCGAAACAGAAAACGGAAGCCTCGGATCGGTCACGGGAGAGCTCATCGCGGTGGGGCGGTCGTTGGCCGACAGCCTCGGCGATCCGGTCTCAGTTGCCCTACAAGATGAAGCGCTCGCTGACCTTGCGAGCGGCGCCATCGAGCTTGGCGCGGACCGCGTATACACCGTCGCCGACGCGCTGCTGGCGAATGCCCAGCCAGACGCACAGCTTTCCGCATTCGAGCAGGTATGCCAGCAGACCGAACCTTCCGTCGTGCTGATCGGACGCACACCCTTGGGCCGAGACCTTGGCCCAAGGCTCGCGTTCCGATTGGGCGTCGCGGTAGCGCAGGATTGCACCGAGATCGGCGTCGATTCGAGCACAAACCGAGTCATCGCGACCCGCCCGGTGTACGGCGGCAGCGCTGTTGCCCGAGTCACGTTCCCCGGCGACGGCGTTCAGGTCGTCATCGCTCGACCCAAGACGTTCGAAGCGCTCGAACCCGACTCCGGCAGGACCGGAGACATCGAGGAGCTTTCGGTGCAGATAGATCCCGACGTGATCCAGACTAAGCTGGTCGAAACCGTCACCCAGGAGGCCGCGGGCATCAGATTGGAAGACGCAGACGTCGTAGTAAGCGGCGGACGTGGAATGGGCGGTCCGGAACCATTCGAGCAGCTTTCCAGCCTTGCCGATGTTCTGACCGGGGCCATGGGCGCTTCGCGTGCGGCGTGCGACGCCGGATGGCTCGATCATAGCTACCAGGTTGGCTTGACCGGCAAGACCATCACCCCGAATCTGTACGTCACGGTGGCCATCTCCGGCGCCAGCCAGCACATGGCGGGGTGCTCCGGCGCGAAATTCATCGTCGCCATCAACAGAGACAAGGACGCTAATATCTTCAAGTCGGCAAGCTACGGAGTTGTGGGTGATTGGAACAACGTGCTTCCTGCATTCATCGAAAGCGTCAGGGAGCTTGTGGAGTCCTGATCGGGGCGAGGGGGTCGCGACATGGAAGGGAATTTCCTGTTCGACATCGATGAAGTAATCCGAAACGTCGAGGAAGCGGAGGTCATGTCCCTCTTCTTCCCCGCATTCAGAAAATCTCTGATCATCGATACGCGGTCCAACTCGACCGACGGGCCGATGGTGCGATTGATGGCGATGGCGAATTCGCCCCAAGACCGGGCGCGTTCGATTCGCCGTCTTCGCCCCGGGTTCCCGCGTCTGCAGAATCTGGTTCTGATCCCGTGGCAACGCTACGTCGGGAGCCTGGAGGAGCTGGGCGTGTGGGGCAGGATCGTGGCCCGGATCGAGGCGTCGGGAGACGAAGACGCTGTGAAGGCATGTGAAGCCGCCCTCGAGGAGCTCCGAAAGATCGAGCGGGACGAGTTGGTCGCGGCGGTATCCGGCAAGAACTACCAAACCATCTGGTCCGCCAGAGACTGACGCTCATCGATCGCCAAGCGCACATGCTGAAGATAACCCCTGCCGCACGAAAAGAGCTCAAGCGCATCGTCGACGACCGCAAATTGGATGTGGGTCGGTGCCTCAGACTGGCCATACCCCCGGCCTGGACCGGCGCCGGCGACTTTGGAATCGTGATCGACGGAGAGAAGGGCGGCGATCGGTCTGTTCTGGTCCGCGGCGTCAAGGTGCTGCTGCTGGACGAGCATCTCCTCGAGAAGCTGGCAAGCTCCAAGCTCGATTTCAAAGAATCCCCGCAGGGTATCGGCTTCACGTTGGACGTTTACTGATGCCCAGCCTCACAGGCTGCTGACGACATCGCTGATCCGCTGAGTTGCCCGCTGTGTTTTGCGACGAGCGCCGCCCAGATCCACCGCTCGGAAGACCGCCACGGCGTACGGGAGTTCTGGCTCTGCGCGGTGTGCGACCTGGCGTTCGTCCCCAAGCCATTCCACCTGGACTTGGAGTCCGAACGCGAACGCTACCTGATGCACGAGAACGATCCCGACGACCCGCGATACCGAGCGTTCCTGGCGCAGCTTTGGACCGTCCTCAAGCCGTTGCTTCGCCCGGGCTCCAACGGCCTCGACTACGGCTCCGGTCCCGGTCCCGCGTTGGTGGCGATGGCTCGGGAGGACGGCTTTGAAATGACCGCCTACGACCCGCACTTCGCCCCCAACGTCTCGAGTCTCGACCGGACCTACGATTTCGTCACATGCACCGAAACCGCCGAGCACTTCGCCTCGCCCGCCGAAGAGTTCGCTCGACTCACCGGCCTGCTCGAACCCGACGGCATCCTCGGCGTCATGACGTCGATGCTCGACGACCGCTCCGCGTTCCCCTCGTGGCACTACCTCCGAGACCCCACCCACCTGGCGTTCTACAGCTCGACCACAATGCTATGGATCGCGGAGCGACATGGACGCCACATATCGTTCCCAACGGGGAACGTCGCGGTTTTCACCTAAAAGGGCGCGAAGGGACGAGAAGGACTGATGCGTCAGGATTACGAGCTTTTTTTGGCCTGATCGATGGCAGCGTAAGTCGAACATGGTAGAATCCGCCCGACGGAATCGGCTAGCCGGACGGCTCTCGACCTTGGGGAGGACGAACCATGCAGCGCGCGACCGCAAACGCAACTGAAATCGACGGCTTGAGCTTCCCGGAGGCAGGGGACGGTTGGCCGTCTCTGTCGCCGGAGGATGCGCGGATCGATGCAGATGGATTGGCTGAGGCCATCGCATTCTCCCAGGATCCGGCCAACGCTGGCTATCCACCCGATCTGGGCGAACATCTGGCCGCGACCCACGGCGCCAAACGCCACGACGACGGGTTGATCATCGGCCCGACTAAGACTCACGGGCCGGTCACCGGCGTCGTGCTGCGAAACGGCTGCCTTGTGGCTGAGTGGGGTGACCCTCACAGGGTGGACATGACGTTCAGCGTGACGAAGAGCTTTCTGTCGTCGGTCGCCGGTTTGGCCTGGCAGGCGGGGTTGATCCGCGACGTCCACGACCGTGTGGCCGATTACGTTGACGACGGCGGATTCGACTCCGAGCACAACCGCCGCATCACATGGGACATGATGCTGAGGCAGATCAACGAGTGGGACGGCTCGATGTGGGGCAAGCACTACTCGGCGGGGAACCCGAACGACGTGATCAGGCTTGCCACGGACCCCGGGACCGTCTACGAATACAACGACGCCCGCGTGAACCGGCTCGCGCTGGCGCTGCTGCGGGTTTGGCGCCGGCCATTGCCCGAGGTGCTGAAGGAGTACGTGATGGACCCGATCGGGGCGTCGGACACCTGGCGGTGGAACGGATACCGAAACTCGTACGTGATGATCGACGGGAAACGGATGCAATCGGTCAGCGGGGGAGGGCACTGGGGCGGGGGCATGTGGATCAACGCTCGAGACCAGGCCCGATTCGGACTCATGAGCCTGGCAGGAGGCAAGTGGAGCAACTCGACGATCCTGCCGGACGAGTGGGTGAAGATGGCCAAGACGCCAACCGAACTCAGGCCGACCTACGGGTTCATGAACTGGATGTTGAACACCGACCGCGCCTTGATGCCGAATGCGCCGGACGACGCGTTCTACCACTCAGGCGCCGGAGCGAACCGTGTACTGGCCGTGCCGTCTCTGGGACTGGTCGCCGTGTTGAGGTGGGTCGGCCCTGACCGCTGCAACGGGTTCGTGGACCGGCTGCTGAACGCGGTGCGCTAGTAGCGTTAATCACAAGCCTGATGCAAAAATCGCGCCTTGAAGGTATGCGGGCATGTGGTTCGACAGGCTCACCACGAACGAAAAAAACACTACACCGTTCGCCGATCGCTGTCGCCAATCCTCCCGGTCGTCTGACGAATCGCAGAACCAAGCGCTACCCGGTCCTCCCCACGGCCTGATGGATGGTCTGAACTGCGTTGCTCATCTCTCTCATCAGAAGGGCGGGCGGGGGCGGGGCCACGTGCGTGTAGCCGACGCCGAGGTCCAGCAACTCCTGCGCGCCGAGGGGGAACGCCGGGTGGTTCATTGGGATCTGCAACTTGGCTTTTCCTACCCGCTTGACGGTTTCCGCGATCTCTTCGACCTGAGCGCGCAATCGGGGGTCCGCCGGGTCCGTTACGCCCAGCGTCTGGGACAGGTCCGTCGGGCCGAGCGCCACGAGATCGACGCCGTCCAGTGCCGCAATGTCCTCGATCTCCGAGATCGCGTGGGCGTCCTCGGCCATGACGGACAGCAGTATCTCTTCGTTCGAGGTTCTGACGTGGTCAGTCCAGCTCACCGTGCCGAACCGGGCTGCTCGGGTGCCGCCCGCGCCGCCTCTGTCTCCGACAGGGGGATACCGCGCCGCGGCGACAGCCTGCCTCGCTCCGTGAACGCCGTCGACGTGGGGGATGATGATGCCCTGCGCTCCCATGTCCAACAACCTGAGAATGAGTTTCTCGTCGTTGTCTGGGACCCGAACCATCGGGGTGATCCCGACAAGATCGGCGGCCACGATCATCCGTTCGATCAAGCCGAGCTCAAATGCGGTGTGCTCCATGTCGATGAACGCGGCGTCGAAGCCGGCCAGGCCGATGATCTCGACCACCTGAGGGTCGGCCAGGCTCACGTAGGTCCCGAGCGCGAGCTGCCCTTCTCGCATCAGTTTCTTTACACGGTTGGTCTGCATGCAACTGCTCCTGATAGCCGGATTCGCAGCGAGTGTATCGGGGTCGCGACAGCCAGTCAACGGCGCTGCCAGATGGGCAGTGGGCGAGTGCGGCAACGGCCACCCGATCGATCAAAGCTGGGTCGCTGGTGTCGCCGCCAGGGGCCGTTTGAGCCTGGATTTCCCGGTTGGCCATATTTCGAGTTAGGGTACTTGCCTGGTTTGGAAGCATCGCGCCGTATCAATGGCAATATCCGCTTCGGCGCAATACAATACACCTATGCGTGAAAGTTTCTGTTTTTAATCGCGTTTTCAATTCGGAATCGTAAAGGGCATGCGATATGCGACAGAATACCACTTCAGAAGTCGCTCACACAATCGAAGTTAACTCAGCAAGTGACGTCAGTGCAAGGCCCAGAATCTATTCAAGATGTATCGGTTCACAACCTTCAGGATTGGTTGAGACTGGAGAGCAACTCATGACCAATTTCAACAACCAAGAAGCGGAAGACTTCGCGGAGAAAACACTGACGATGCTCAATGGAGCTATGCTTGGTATTATGATGAGCATTGGACATCGCACTAATCTGTTCGAAACTATGGCCCATATGGAAGCATCAACCAGCCAGGAGATCGCAGAAACAGCAGGATTGAATGAGAGATATGTCCGCGAATGGTTATCAGCAATGGCATCGGGCGGTGTTGTCGAATACAACGTGGTTGGTCACGTGTTTCAGTTGCCGGTCACGTCCCGTCAAGTGGT
>DCWO01000092.1 GCA_002328865.1 Dehalococcoidia bacterium UBA2160
GACATCCAAGGAGTGACAAACGGCCTGCCGAACGGCACGATCCTGAACTCACACACAGTCGCCGTGGCGTCGATCCCCGCAGAATGTTGCTTCGCCCCATTTGAAAGCGTCCAGTTTTCCAGTCCGGCCTCGTTCATCGCAGGCGACCAATTCGCGATCGTGCTGAAGTCGATCGGCGAGAACGCGACGGTCCGAGGCCCGGTCGGCGCCACCTACAGCGGCGGCGGAGCATTCTTCGACGCGCGCCCCAATCCACCCGGTTGGCTGCCGTTCCAGGACGGCTCCGCGATGGCTTTCCAAACCATCATGCTTCCGGGTCCAGGCCCAACTCCGACCGCCACGGCAACCGCCGCGCCGCCGACGCCGACGGCGACACCCCAGCCTGCTGCTAGTACGGGTGGTTGGTCGGATGTCGGTACGCTGATCACTCACCGTTATTTGCACACCGCGACGCTGTTGGCGTCCGGAGATGTCTTGCTCACCGGCGGTTGGAACTCCTCTCAGAGCCCCACTGCTAACTCTGAACGGTTCGATCCGTCTACAGGAGCAACCACAGCAACGGGTGACATGAATGCTGCCCGTTACTTTCATACTGGCACATTGCTGCCGAACGGCAAGGTTCTCATTGTAGGCGGCCACGACAGTGGTCGACCGTTGGCAAAGACGGAGTTGTATGACCGTTCGACCGGAGTGTTCAATTACGTCTCTGAACTTGTCAAAGGTCGCTACTACCACACTGCTACGCTATTGCCGAATGGCACCGTGTTGGTAACCGGCGGCGTCGATGCGTTCGGCGAGGCTCTCAGGGAAGCCGAACTGTATGACCCGGTGGCGGATACTTTCGCAGTCACCGGCTCAATGCGGGATCAACGCCGACTTCACACAGCCACGCTGTTGCCGAACGGCAAGGTACTGGTGACTGGAGGTCTTGGCCCAGCCGGCGGAAATCGTTCGTCGGCCGAAGTATTCGATCCCGCGACTGAGACTTGGAATCCAACTGGCAACATGGCTAAAGGGCGATACTCACATGCGGCGACGTTGCTATCAAACGGGAACGTATTGATTGTCGGTAGCACTGACACAAATGATCCAGATTCGATCGCTGAAGTTTACGATCCTTCGTCGGGGACATTTTTCACAGTGGGTGGCCTCGCGGCAGAGCGCTACGATCACACGGCGACGTTGCTTGGTGACGGCACGGTTCTCGTCGTGGCTGGCATCATAGCCGGTGGCGACTCGACGACCACTGAAATCTTCGATCCGTCCGCCGGGGGTTTCAGCCACGGCGAAAGCCTACAAGTTAGTCGCTATCTTCATACGGCCACGATGTTGCCGAATGGGGATGTCCTCGTTGCCGGAGGGTACGGGCCAGGCGTGGTTGGCCAAATGGAATCGTACACCTCGCATTAGGCGGAGGCATCCGCTCGACGTCTTCGTTGACCAGCCAAAAAGCATTTACCTTCAACAATGACGGGAGTTACGGAGCCTACGTAATAGGCGCTGACGCAACAGGTGAGAGCAAGCTGACCAACAAGCACGGCCAAGTTTATCATCCATCCTGATCGCCATAGCGGCGATCATCAGTGACTGCAGGCCGTTGCCAACCTACCGTGTGTGGCTGGAGTTTCTGGAGGATCCCCCGCTTGAGCCCCCACCCATCGCCCTGTATCATCGCCGCATCGCTCGTTGACGCAAACCCGCCCCCAGAGGTGCCCGAATGCAGAACGATCAAATTGCCAGCTGCCTCGATATCGTGTGGAACTCGATGAGCGTGTTGCGCGAGGGGTTCGGCGACACCGAGTCACGATCTGCCGCATGAGTTCTTTCGCTGGCCTTCGCGTTCGGTCCCTTCCCCAATCTGACTGTCGGCCAACGCTTTGCGTGCTGATTTATCCGGGCTGAGAGGTTATCCTAGAGAACACGCAACGCAAGGAGGGAGGCACAATGCGCAATGAATTCACCGCCATTATCGAAAGAGACGGTGATTGGCACATCGCGTACTGCCCCGAAATCCCTGGCGCAAACGGGCAAGGCGCGACCAAGGACGAAGCGCGCGACAGCCTAGTTGATGCGATCGCGCTCATCCTTGAAGATCGTCGGGAAGACGGGCTCCGGGGAGTGTCTACCGACGCGATCCGCGAGACAATCACTGTCACATGAAATGAAGCGACCTGTTGCGCCACCTTCGTCGCCATGAATGTTTTCTGAAGGGCGAAGGACGCGTCCATACACGTTGGTGGAATCCAGTTACGGGCGCGATTGAAGCCATTCCCAGGCATAGCTAAATCTCAAACAGTCTGATTCGGAATATTCGTCGCGGATTGTCAGTTCCGGAGTTGGTCGGTCGGCAGTAAACGTTCCCTCCGTTCTCTGATTCGAAACGAGAGATGAATCTCGTCTCATATTCCTTTGCTCGGGCGCCCCTCGCTTGAGCCGCCACGCCTCGCCCTGTATCATCGCCGCATCACACGACGACGCACCTCTGGAGGCACCCGCATGCAGAACGACCAGATTCCCAGCTACCTCGACATCGTATGGAGCTCAATGAGCGCGTTGTGCGCGGGGTTTGGCGACGACGAGTGGAGGTTGCCGACCGACTGCCCGGGGTGGTCGGTGCAGGACCAGTTGTCACACATCGTCGGGTCGGAGTCGACGGCGCTTGGCAATCCGGCGCCGGATCACACTCCGCCCGAGTCGAGTCACATCAAGAACGCGGCTGGGGCGTCCAACGAGATTCAGGTTGACTGGCGACGGTCGTGGCCTGGGTCGCGGGTGCTGGCCGAGTTCAACGACGTGACGGCGAAGCGTCGGGAAGCGTTGGCCGCGATGACCGAGGCCGACTTCAACGTCGAGACGGAGACCGCCCGGGGGACGACCACGATGGCGGACAGACTCGGAATCCGCATATTCGACGCCTGGGTCCACGAGCAGGACATGCGCCGAGCCGTTGATGTGCCCGGACACTTCGACGGTCCGGTCGCCGAGTACGCGATGGAGCGGATGATCGAGGTGATGCCGTTCGTCGTCGGTCGGAGGGCGGGCGCCCCGGACGGCGCGTCGGTCGTGTTTCGGATATCGGCGCCGTTCGCACTGGACTTTACGATCACGGTTTTCGACGGCAGGGCGTCGCGCGTGCCCGACGAGCCCGAGCACCCGACCGTCACGCTCTCGATGAGTTCGGTGAACTTCCTGCGTCTGTGCGCTGGCCGCGTCGACCCTGACGTCGCACTCAACGCTGGATTGGTGCGAATGTCCGGCTTCTTCGGGCTGGGCGACGCAATCGTGCGCCAGATGAGTTACATTCCGTAAGGCGTCTTTCAGGCTGGGAAGGTGTGTTCTCGACGACCCTTCGACACGCTCAGGGCGAACGGAAGTGAGTTCTGTTCGTTCGTGGTGAGCCTTTCGAACCACCGTGGCACGACACTCGAACCTTAGCGCGCCACGTTCTTTCGGTCGCTTTCGCGGCCCGATGGCGGGATTCAGACGATAGGAGAAACCATGAAGCACACGGTTGTCTTCGAGAAAGCCCCTAACAATTGGTCAGCGTATGTTCCCGATCTCCCGGGTTGCGTTGCGACAGGAGAAAGCCGCGAGGAGACGGAGCATCTGATGCGAGAAGCGATCAAGCTGCATGTCGAGGCCCTTCGCGACGACAACGAGCCAGTCCCAGAGCCGGGGGCCTGGACCACGACGGTTGAGGTCTAGCGGTGAACAGAATGGTAGGATTAGGCTGGCCCTTCGCCGCATCCCGGCCTTGTCGGGACCTGTCGAACCACCTCGGCGCCGCGCTCGAATCCGCGGGCGACAAAGCCCTCGTTGAGGCTGTCGAGATGCCTTCTCGGCCCATTTCGCTGTCTTGCGGCGGACCCAGTTAGCCCTACCAATCGGACATCCCATCACCAACCAAGGAGCAAGAAATGGCAACCATAGTCACCGGCGGCACCGGATTCGTGGCGTCCAACGTCGTCAGGGAGCTGGCGAGCTCGGGACACGAGGTCGTCTCGATCGACATTAAGGCGCCGGACGATATGGTGCGGCGCTACGTCGAGCCGTGGGCGTCGAACGTCACGTGGGCCACCGCCGACATCCTCGACCCCGACGCTCTGGAGCGGGCTGTGGACGGCCACGACATTACGAAGATCGTTCACGCGGCGGTTTACACGGCGATCAGGGACGACATCGAACGCGACGACAGCCGGCGCATCGTCGACATCAACGTGGCGGGCACGGCCAACATGCTCGATCTGGCGAGGAAGCTTGGGGTGCGGCGGTTCCTGTACGTCAGTTCCAACAGCGTCTACGAAGGGAACGACTTCAGTTCACCGCTTCGTGAGGACATGGCCGTCCAACCTGTTCGCTTGTATGGCATCAGCAAGTACGCAAGCGAGCTGTTCGCTCGAAGGTACGGTGAGCTGCATGGATTCGAAACGGTGTCAGTGCGGTTGAGCTCGCCCTACGGACCCATGGAGCGTGTCACCGGCCACCGGGTGGTGATGTCGATGACCCATCACTGGACCGGGCAAGCTGTCAGAGGCGAGACCATCGACGCGGTTCAGGGCGGGCCGTGGGACTTCACATTCGTGCTGGACACCGCGGCAGGCATCCGCACGGTGCTGGACGCGCCGGAGCTCCGGCATGATGTGTACAACCTGGCTCAGGGCGTGGCGATCATGACCGGCGACATGGTCGCGGCCATCCGTCAGGCGCATCCGTCGGTGTCGGTCAACGAGAGTCCCGATGCATCCGCGCCCATGCTGAGCAGCTCTACGAGCGGGCGTGTCGCCGACCCGTCACGCCTCCGAGACGACCTTGGTTTCGTCGCCCAACACGACATGGCGGCGGGCCTGAAGGCGTACATCGACTGGCGGCAGGAGTACGGTTACACAACATGAGTCGCGCTCGGCCATGACTCACAGGCCGAGCAACTGTATTTTCGCGATGTGTTAGGAGAAACGATGGGCAAGGAGCTCCGATTCGGAGTCTACTCGATCCAGAACGTTCCCTGGGATCATATGGTCGGGCGATGGCAATACGTCGAGGAGCTGGGCTTCGACAGCGTCTGGCTCGCCGACCATTTCGTCGATTTTACTGCGCCAAGCTTCCCATGGTTCGAGTCATGGACGATGCTGGCAGGCCTCGCGACTCAAACCAGTCGAATCCGAATTGGCACCCTGGTGACCGCGATCCCATTTCGCAACCCGGCGTTCCTGGCCCGCCAGGCCCTCACCGTCGATCACCTGTCCAACGGCCGGTTGGAACTCGGCCTCGGCACGGGCGTCCTCGGCGAGCCGAGCTACGCGATGACCGGCATCGAAGACTGGACGCGGCTCGAGCGAACGTCTCGGTTCCGCGAAGCCGTGGTCTTGGTCGACCAGCTTCTGCGCAACGAGACCACCACGTTTCGGGGGCGTTACTACCAAGTCAACGACGCCGTCATGCGTCCGGGCCCGGTGCAGACGCCTCGCCCGCCGATCACGATCGCTGCCAACGGGCCGACGATGCTCGAAATAGCCGCATTATACGCGGATACGTTCAACTCGATATGGGCGCCCGGCCGGCCGCTCGACGATATGCTGAAGGCGACGCGCGAACGCGTCAATCTGATCGAAGACCACTGCAAAGGCGTGGGCCGCGATCCGGCATCGCTTGGGCGCTCGCTACTCATGTTCAGGTCGGGCATGAACACCGCGTACGACTCGGTGGACGCCTTCGAGGACGAGGTCGGACGTTTCGCGGAAGCTGGCATAGACGAGTTCATCTTCCCGTTCCCTCCGGCCGACGACCACTCCGCCGTCTTCGAGCGGATTACCACGGATGCCATCCCGAAGCTACGCCGCCAATAATGCGAAACTTGGAGGCGCCCGAGTGTCGATTGAAGCGTTCCATGCCGGATTCGACGGACTGGCGGCAAGCACATTGATTGGGGGCAGCGTGCCATGAGACCTGACGTAGAATTCCAAGACCGAAGCGCCTTCAGAACCGAGATCAATCGACTGCTTAGAATCGACCCGGCCAAGACCGTGGTCCTCACGGTGGACATGCAGCGCGAGTACCTCGACATGGACGTCGCCTCTTCGCCGGTGCTGCCTGACGAAGCGGAGCGCGTGTTGACGCACTCGAAAGAGCTGCTGGATTTCGCCAGGTCGCAGAGCATCCCAATCGTCCATGTCTACACGACCCGACGGCAGATCGAGATCGATCGAGGATTCGAGAAGGCCGGATTGGAATACGCCAAAGCTGGACGCAAGGCCCGGCTATCCGAACTCCCTGATACGCCGGAATGCGACATCCCGGACCGCCTGATCGGCTCCGTACAGAGCCAGGTTCCGACGACACTGGTCCATCCGGACGACCTCCACGTCACCACGAAGAAGACGCTCGACGGCTTCCAAGACACCGAGCTCGGACCGCTGTTGAGCAGGGTGTTCGAGCCCGAAACAGTGGTGCTGACGGGCATCAACACTGATACCTGCGTCTTGTGCACCGCCTTCGCGACGGCCAATCGGGGCTACAAACCGGTGGTCATATCGGACTGCGTGGCCAGCATACGCGGGAAGGACTCCCACTGGATGGCTCTCGAGCTCATGTCACGCAGCATCGCCTGGGTGTTGACGGTGGACGAATTCCGAGAGAAGGTGTTGGCCGGATTGTCGAACGAGGAGTAGAGACACAGGAAGGAGAACATCCTATGGACCTTGGACTGTCAGGAAAAGTCGCATTCGTTACCGGCGCGGGCCATGGAATCGGCAGGGCGTTCTCACTGACGTATGCGGGCGAGGGCGCCGCAGTTGCAATCGCGGACATCAACGTGGAGTGGGCAGAGGGTGTTGCCGACGAGATTGTGCAGGGCGGCGGGCGCGCTCTAGCGATCGCGTGCGACGTTAGCGACTCCGCGCAGGTGAACGCTGCCGTCGAACGAACAGTCGGCGAATTCGGTCAGATCGATATCCTGGTGAACGACGCGGTCAGTCCGATCCTCACTGGCACGCTCGAGGAGCTCGACGACGAGGCCTGGGACGACAACTTTCGCATCAACGTCAAAGGCGGATTCTACTGCATTAAAGCCGTCGCGCCCCTGATGAAAGAGCGACGTTACGGCAAGATTGTCAACATGGCGTCGGTTGTCGGACGTCGAGGCTCGGCGCCTCCGACATCGGCTGCGTACGCTGCATCGAAAGGCGCCATCATCGCCATGACCGCCTCGGCTGCGCGAGAGCTCGGGCCGTACAACGTCAACGTGAACGCCATCGCCCCGGGCCAGATCGATACGCCAAGGTGGCGCAACGCCCGTACGCCGGATCAAATCGAAGCCACGGTGCAGAGCACCGCCGTCAAACGTTTGGGCCAGCCCGAGGACCTGACCGGGCTGGCGATGCTCCTGAGCTCGGACGTCTCGTCGTTCATCACGGGCCAAACGATCACTGCCGACGGCGGAGCGCTGTGCATGTAGAGGACCTTATGGAAGACCGCAAGAAGCAGTTCAAGACCGTCTCGGGATTCCCGGTGGAACGCGCCTATACGCGGGGGCGCCTGGCCTCGGACGAGGTTGGGCGAGACCAGGGCATGCCCGGGGAGTACCCGTTCCTCAGAGGCATACACGCCAGCGGGTATCGGGGCCGGCTCTGGACTATGCGCATGTTCGCCGGCTACGGCACTGCCGAAGAGACCAACCGGAGATTCAAGTATCTGCTCGAGCAGGGGCAGACGGGTCTCAGCGTGGCGTTTGACCTGCCCACGCTCTATGGTTACGACACCGACGACCCGCCCGCGCACGGGGAGTTTGGCAGGTGCGGCGTGGCCATATCGTCCCTGGCCGACATGGAGGTGTTGCTCGACGGCATCCCGTTGGACGAGGTCTCGACTTCGATGACGATCAACGCGCCCGCGGCGATCATCTGGGCCATGTACATTGCGGTGGCCCAGGAGCGCGGGATTGCTATCGAATCGCTGAGCGGCACCATCCAGAACGACATACTCAAAGAGTACACTGCGCAGAACGAGTACATCTTCCCCGTCGAGCCGTCGATGCGGCTCGTGGTCGACACTATCGAGTACGCTTCGAAGCACCTGCCTCGATGGAATCCGATCAGCATAAGCGGCTATCACATTCGAGAGGCGGGGGCCAACGCAGTCCAGGAGCTGGCGTTCACTCTGGCCGACGGCTTCGAGTACGTCAACGCGTGCAGGGACCGTGGTCTGGATGTCGACGCGTTCGCGCCCAGGCTCAGCTTCTTTTTCGCCGTCCACCAGGACTTCTTCGAGGAGATCGCCAAGTTCCGGGCGGCCCGTCGCATCTGGGCACGGGAGATGCGGGAGCGGTTTGACGCCAAACAAGAGCGCTCTTGGTGGCTGCGGACCCACGCCCAGACGGCTGGCGCGACCCTTACGTCGCAGCAGCCGGAGAACAACGTCGTGCGGGTCGCCATTCAAGCCCTGGCCGCAGCCCTGAGCGGCGTGCAATCGCTGCACACCAACGGCAAGGACGAGGCCCTGGCTCTGCCGAGTGAGGAGTCGGCCCGGTTAGCGCTGCGGACGCAGCAGATCATCGCTCACGAGCCTGGCGTGGCTGACACCGTCGACCCACTGGGAGGCAGTTACTACCTGGAGTGGTTGACCGATCGTCTGGAAGAGGAAGCGTACCGGTACTTCCGACGCATCGAGAATCTGGGCGGAGTGCGTCGGGCGATCGAAAACGGCTTCTTCGTGCAGGAGATAGCCGACGCCGCGTCGCTGTACCAACGCGAACTCGACGACCAGGAGCGCGTGGCGGTCGGCGTCAACGCCTACGTCAGCGACGAGGAGAGTCCCATCCCACTCCAGGAGATCGACCCTGACGGCCAGCACCGTCACCTCGAGCGGTTGAACAGGGTGAGGGCAGAGCGCGACGGCGACGAAGTTGCGGCCGTCCTCGACCGTCTGCGTCAGGCCGCTGCCGGGGACGACAACATGATGCCGTCCATACTAGACGCGGTGAAAGCCTATGCCACCCTCGGCGAGATGATGCAGGTGTTGCGAGGCGAATGGGGCGAATACCAGGCCTCGTGGTTCTAGGCGCCACGGGCTCCGACATCTGTATCAAGCCCGGGTTTGTCGGGTCTTGGATGAGCCTCAGCCCCATCACAGGAATTCCGGTGGCAAGGTCGGTCACAATTCCCGTGCGACACTCGACGAGGCGGACCGCCACAATTTCGGTGACGAAAGGAAGACTTGCAACATGCACAAACTGCTGATGGAGATTCCCGCCAGCCTCGAAACAGAGCGCCTGATCGTAAGGAAATACGAAGAGGGCGACGGGCGGGAGCTGTTTGCGATGGTGGAGCGCAACAGCAACCGCGAACACCTGAGCGAGAACGCGGAAAACGTGGCGCGGTTGGCAACGGAGACGGACGCCGAGATCATGGCCCGCGGTCACTCGGCTGACTGGGCCGGACGCCGCAGATTTGTTATGGGCGTCTGGTTGAAGGGCGACGACAAGTATGCCGGCGAGATCTGGATTGAACCCGACCGATGGGACGTGCCTTCCTTCCACATCGGGTGGCTCGTGGACGGCGGCTACGAAGGCCAGGGAATTGCGACCGAATCTGCGCGCCGATGTCTCGCGTTTCTGTTCGACGACCTGAAGGCCCATCGCGTTTCAGCCATCATGCGAGACACGAACCCTCGGAGTCGGAACGTGGCGGAGCGCCTGGGATTCCGTCTGGAGGGGCATCTGCGGGATTTCCGGGTCGATCACGACAAAAGGTACGGCTTGTTGCATTTCGGCATGCTGAAGACCGAATTCGGCGACGCCTAACAGCGCCTACGCTCCCAACACGCGTTCGAACACGTAGCGGCCCAGATCGCGGTTCTCGTTGAACTCGAAGCCGTCGAAGTCGCCGTTGTAGCCGATCAAGGGTATGGCCTGCTCGTGGGCCGACGCGTGGGAGCGCAGTCGAGGCGGCAATCCCTCGCCCAACGGGCCGGACACGTCAGCGGGGCCGAACACGACGTCAGGGCCGCCGGTTACTACAATGTCGCCGATGCGGTCGTGGTACAGCCTCAGCTTCTCGGCCGCCTCGTCGCGTGTGTATGTGTCCTCGACGCCCTCGGTCGCCCGAAGCACGCCCACCGCCTCGTCCAGCCGGTCGCTGTGCTCCGGCGAGAGGTAGATGAACATGCAACCGCCCAAGTTCGAGTGGTGCAGCACGTAGCGGTCCTTGATGATCGGGACCTGCTCGCCGTCAATGCCGTGATCCTTGAGCACTTCGGACAGATCGATGAGCCTCGTCTTCCGCGACATGCCGTGGTCCGCGGTGATGAGCACCGTGACGTCGGGATGGGCGTCGAGCAGATCGCCGATCGCGGTGTCCAAGATCGTGATGTGCTGTTGGGACTCGGGTTCGTCGGGCGCGTAGGTGTGCATCGCGAAGTCGGTCGTCGTGATGTAGACGATGTCCGCCGGTTGCTGGGTCATGATGAAGCTGGCGGCCCGGATAGCCCAGCCGTTGACCTCCAGCGAGTAGATCTCGGGCGGCGCCCCGACTCCGGGGGCGTCCGTCACCCACGACGGGGCTTGCTCGGACGACACCGCGACAGTCGCACCGTCTGACAGCAAAGTCCGCAGCTTGTCCTTGGACGTCACTAGGATCGACCGTCGGTCCAGCCTCTGGGCAGCCTGGAACATGGTCTCGGCGAGGATGTACTCGGACGACTCCATGTACACCTCTTGTCCGGTTTCCCGTATCTTGCGATAGTTCGAGCTGATCCCGTGAACCGCGGGATAGCTTGCCGTGACCAGCGAGACATTGTTGACGTTTGTCACGGAGGGCATCATCGATTTCCCGATCTCAAAGAAGCCTTGCCGTCCGAGCGCGCGGATGTTCGGCGCGTCACAGACGTCGAAGTACTCCGGGTCCAACCCGTCCACGCAGATCACGACAGTTGTGTCAGGCATACTCTTCCTCGTTGAGGCTCTTGGTTGAGGGAATCGTTGGAACTGGCGCCAATTCTAACAGAAGCCGATTCAGCGGCCTTTCGTTCCATCGGTCTCTTGAGTCCCTTCCTCGACACTTTTCGTATGTGACAATATACGCACGCATCCACCCAACACAGGAAGGTCCATGGGAGAAGAAAGACGCGGACGCTGGAAACGCTGGCGCGCGCGGATAGGCATCACGCTGCTTCTGGCGGTCCTGATGCTGATCCGCGTCGACAACTTCAAGTTGACGCCCGTCGAGATCATCGCGTCGGACTACCTGTTCTCGATACCCACCTGGGAGATCCAGAACTTCCCGCGCAAATGGCTCCACGGCCTTTGGGAGCTCATCCCCGGAAACAAACCTTCACGGGAGGAGCGTCTGGTGATAGTCGACGAATTCCTTCAGACCGCCCGAAAGGTGCAGAAAGAAGAGGACCGCATCGAAGGCCTCCTGATCCGACGCAACGCCACTCAGGGCTCAGGCGCCGCAACAAAGGCGGAGGCGCCGACCCGGGAGTACCTGGACGAGCTGATCGATCTGCACGGAGACCTACAGGGCAGGGCGGAGGAGGCGGTCGAGGCGGAGTTGAGCACGCTGCTGGTCGAGATGGGTTTCTCAACGTGGTTCGGCTTGATCTGGCCGCCAGTGGACATCCGTTTCGAAGAGCCGCCGACGCTGCTGGTTTTGTCTCCGCGAGATCGGATCAGCCTCACCAGTTCGATTCTTCTCGATTCCGACATCAAGGGCGTGGACCGTGACGAGATCGAGCAGCAGATCCTGAAAGACCACGATCTGGTCGCGTACGTTGACGATCTTGCCGGGCTGGCGACATACCCGGCGTTCGTGTCCGACCTGTACACCACCCGGACCGTGATGCGAACCGTCACACACGAGTGGCTGCACTCCTACTTCTTCTTCAAGCCGCTGGGTCAGAACTACCGCGCGTCGGACGAGATGTTCACGATAAACGAGACCACCGCTGACATCATCGGCCGGGAGCTCGGCGACATCGTCTTCGAGCGGATGGGCGGCGACCTCACTGTCTCGGCGTCCCGTTACGCTCCCGCCGAGGACAGAAATCCGCAATTCACCAAGGTCATGCGGGACACGCGTAAGAGGGTCGACGAGCTGCTGGCCGAGGGATTGATCGAGGAGGCCGAGCAGCACATGCGGGAGCAGCAATGGTTCCTCCGCCTGCGCGGCTACGGGCTCCGAAAGCTCAACCAGGCGTACTTCGCGTTCCGTGGCCGCTACGCCGAGAGCCCCGCCTCCGTCAGCCCCGTGGGCGACCAGCTCAAAGAGCTCAGAGAGTTGGTCCCCTCAGCCGGCGATTTCATCCGCCTCATGGCCGAAGTAGGCTCTCTCGGCGAGTTCGAAGCGCTGATTGAGCGGGCAAGGGCCGGCGAGCTCTAGCGGGCATTTCCAGAAGATCATGGTCGCCTTGGAGGAGACGATCCATATCATGACAGAGATCGATGATGTGGTCGGCAGCCATGGCGGATGGCCCATCCAACAAGCAATGAGGTGGGGATTACCAGAAGATACGATTGCAATCGTAAACCGCCCATTTCGTCCACTACTGATTCGGCGCCGACCAACCTTTCTTCTGACACAGGGTGTGACTGATTCGCGCCACGGCGGTTCCGGCCACGCGGCCGTTGCCGTCCTGGAAGGGATGGGTGGCCTCGATCGCCTAGTACCATGCCCGGAAGGTATCCAGGTCTTCCGTAGGCTCGGATGCAGCTTCGAGATGCTTCATGAGCGCAGGAACGGCTCTGGGAAGTGGTGCGATGTGGGCGCCGATCCGAACCCACACGGAACGCCATTCGCCAGCGAAGTGCGATGGTGACGGTCGATCGCCTCCAGCTCCGATAGTCGCAGCAGGCAGTCCGGATGGGCAGCTGCTTCGGCGGCACACTGACCGGCCAGCTTGTCGTACTCCCTCAGGAACATGGGGAGTTTGAGCTGCTTGAGTCAGATCCCAGCCAGGCACTGGCACTTGCCGGTTGTGATTGGGTCGAGGAGGCCATCCGGGGACACCAGGTACGTATCGCTGCCTGAGCAGACAGCATTGGTACAAGTCCTGAATTTTCACACCGACTGGTCCAACGCATCAATCCTCATCTCGCGTTTTTCATCCGGTGGAAAGAGCCTTCGACTTCCTAACATAGAAAACGCAATGGTCCACCGGTTTGTAGTCGGTGAAATATATCAATCCGCCCAACTCTCCGCGACCGCCGGTCTCTATCAGGTCGCACCCGTGTTCCTTCAAGATCTCCAATATCTTCGTTTCTTCGTACAGGAGAAACGCCCGGTCCACACCGAAGACACGGTCGTACACCGAGATCACGCCACTCCCGTTCTTGAACATCAGCTGCAGGACTCCGCCCGGTTTCAGTACTCGGGAAAGCTCGGGGAGCGTGGTAGCCTTTAGGCTTTCCGGGTCGATATGTTGGATCACGGCGTTGCACATTACGAAGTCGAAAAAAGTATCGGGAAACGGCAAAGCCTGTCTCAGATCTGCCACGGATACGCGATCGGCGATCTCGGGGTGGCGACGCTGTGCCTCCAGAATATTGCCTTGGACGGCATCGATTCCCCAGATGTCGAACCCCATACTCCACAAGTGATGAACATCCCGCGCCCCGGGCCCGCAACCGGCATCCAATCCCTTCCGGCCTGGCGCCAGTTCGACCAGTCGCGCCTGCAGATCCATGTCTCCTTTGAATGCGGGATGGGAGGTATTGATATACGTAGAACGCACACGCAGGTGGGACACTTCCGAATAGCGCCGGCCGTGGCTCCGGTAGAAATCTTCGGAATAGTCCAAAAAGCCTCCCTCAGTTTGGCACTCGCTCATTAATGCTCTCCTGTTTGCGCAGTTCCGAATCTCGTGTCTGAAGAGGGCCCCGCGGCCGTATGCGGTCCAGGGCATTCATAACGGGGTCTCCGTCGTGGCAGTCGATCAGTCAACAGTTGGACGGGACTCGTCTTCGAAGACCCGCAAGACCCGCTGCAGTTGGTCGAGAGCGGCTCGAATGATCGATAACTCTGGCGCCTGGTCGCGAGGGCAACACGCCGCACCGACGGTTCTGGTCCCGTTCGCCCCGACCTCGTCGAAGGACGCTGCCGCAAATCATGCGATCATGGGGAATTGGGAGTGCCCGATCGTGAGTCACTCGTGGACATGGTATTCGATGTTCTCGAAGCTGTCCACAGGGATGACCACCGA
>DCWO01000126.1:0-5249 GCA_002328865.1 Dehalococcoidia bacterium UBA2160
CGGCCTGACGGGAAGTCCCAGGTCACTGTGGAATACGAATACGGTGTCCCGAAACGTGTGCACACGGTCGTGTTGAGCACCCAGCACAACCCGGAGGTTAGCCAGTCGGTAATCGAGCGGGATCTCATCGAGGATGTCGGCAAGCACGTGATTCCAGCCAAATACATTGACGGCGACACCCGGTGGGTCATCAACCCATCCGGTCGGTTCGTCATCGGCGGCCCGGTCGGGGACACTGGCCTGACGGGCAGGAAGATACTCGTCGACACCTACGGAGGCATGGCTCGCCACGGCGGCGGCGCGTTCTCCGGCAAAGACCCGACCAAAGTCGACCGGTCCGCCGCATACGCCGCGCGGTACGTCGCCAAGAACTTGGTTGCGGCAGGGCTGGCGGATCGCGTCGAGCTCCAGGTTGCATACGCCATCGGCGTCGCGGCCCCTATCTCGATCTCCGCGGAGACATTCGGCACGTCCAAAGTAACGGACGAGACGATAAGCGCGTTGATCGACAAGCACTTCGATCTTCGCCCTGGCGCGATCATCCGCGACCTGGACCTGCGACGGCCAATCTACAAGCAAACCGCGGCATATGGGCACTTCGGCCGCACCGACGTCGATCTCCCGTGGGAGAGGACCGACAAGGCGGACGCGCTTCGGCAAGAGGCGTTCCCCGATGGCGCCGGCGCCTGAAGCCCTGTGTGACGCAGTCTAGCCGTTCCGAATACTTGCGCTGTCCAGGAGTTGAGCCGTGGCAATAAGATTTGGCACCGATGGCTGGCGAGCGATCATCGCGGAGGACTTCACCTTCGAGAACGTTCGCATCTGCGCCCAGGGAACAGCCGACTTTCTGAACGCGAACCGGCTTGGGTCGCGTGGATTCGTGATCGGGTACGACAACCGATTCGCGTCCGAGGACTTCGCCCGCGCTGTGGCCGAGGTCATCACCGCGAACGGGATACCGGTGCTTCTCTGTGACAAGGCGGCGCCGACGCCGGTGATAAGCTTCAATCTGGTCCGCAAGGACGCGGGCGCCGGATGCATAATCACCGCAAGCCACAACTCCGGCATCTGGAACGGCTTCAAGTACAAGCCTGACTACGGCGGCAGCGCGTCTCTAGAGATCGTCGCGCGGCTCGAAGAGCGGATCGCCGCAGTTGAGCTCGCTCCCGCCGTGAAGCGCATGGAGCTCGAGGACGCCGAGCGCCAAGGGCTGCTCGAGTACTTCGATCCGGAGCCCGAATATCTGGCCCACGTCGCCTCTCTGATCGACATCCAAGCCATTCGCAACGCGGGCTTGAACATCGTGTTCGATCCGATGCACGGTTCGGGCGCCGGCTATCTCAGCAAACTCTTGGAAGGCGGCAACACGCGCCTGATCGAAATTCGCGGCGAGCGCAACCCGTTGTTTCCGGGCATGACCCAACCCGAGCCGATCGCCCAAAACCTGGCGCCGCTCATCGACGCGGTGGCCGATGACAATGCCGACGTCGGAATCGCCACAGACGGCGACGCCGACCGCCTGGGAGTCGTGGACGAAGACGGCACGTTCCTCACGACGCTGCAGACGTTTGCGATCTTGTGCATGCACCTGCTGGAGAACCTCGGCCAGGATGGTCCGTTGGTGCGGTCAATCACCATGACCTCGATGATCGACCGCCTGGCCGAAGAGTACGACGTGCCGTTGTTCGAGACAAAAGTAGGCTTCAAATACCTGGGCCCTGTGATGATGACCGAGGAGGCGATCGCAGCCGGCGAAGAGAGCGGCGGCTACGCCTTTCGCGGCCACGTCCCCGAGAGGGACGGCATACTCAGCGGCTTGCTCTTCCTGGACATGATGATCCGGACCGACATGAACCCGACCGACCTTCTAGCCACGCTATACGAAAAGGTGGGCCCCCACCATTACGATCGAGTGGACATCACGTTCGATCCAGCGCAACGGGATGAAATCCGACAGCGTGTCCAGGTCGCCGGCCCGTCTACATTAGGCGGCAAGGCGGTGGTTGGCATCGACGAGATCGACGGCGTCCGGTTCATGCTCGAAGGGGGTTATTGGGCGCTGGTGCGATTCTCCGGCACCGAGCCGCTCTTGCGCATCTACGCCGAAGCCGAGTCGCCAGCCAGCGTTGCCGCGCTCCTGGACGACGCCCGAACGCTGGCGGGGGTGTAGCGTCGCCCTGCCCCAGCCGATGCGATTGGCAGCCAGGCCTTGATTCTGGTGGCGTTGTGGCGCCGAGTGTATAATCGGGATGTTCCCACTCGACGCGACAGGAGAAACCTATGCCGTCCGGTGACATGCGCTCCATGCTCGAACCAACGCCTCTGCTTCTGCTCCTGGACGGCCACGCGCTCGTCCACCGCGCCTGGCACGCCATCCGCGACCCGCTCACGGTGCGCAGCACGGGCGAAGAGGTCCGGGCTGTCTTCGGGTTCCTCAACAGCTTTCTGAGGACGTTGTCACACCGAAAACCCTCGCACCTCGCCGTCACTTTCGACTTGCCGACGCCAACGTTCAGGCACGAGCGGTTCAAAGAGTACAAGGCCCATCGCCCTCCCACGCCTCCCGAGCTTCGCAGCCAATTCGGCCGCATCCGTCAGCTCGTCGAGGCGTTCGACATCCCGATCTACGAGCAAGCCGGTTTCGAGGCGGACGACGTGCTCGGAACGCTGTGCCGTCAAGCGGAAAAGCAAGAGATCGAGACGATCGTGCTGACCGGGGACACAGACACGTTCCAACTCGTGTCGCCCTGGGTGCGGGTGCAGTTGAGCTTCGCAGTTCAGCAACGAACCCTGTACGACGAGATTGCGGTCAAGGAGCGCTACGGAGGACTGGGCCCCGAGTTCATCGCAGAAATCAAGGCGCTCCAGGGAGACACGTCCGACAACATCCCAGGCGTTCCGGGCATCGGGATCAAGACGGCAATCAAGCTGCTCACCGACTACGGCAGCATCGACGGCATCTACGAGAACCTCGATTCCGTTAAGCCGCCCAGGGCGAAGCAAAGCCTGACCGACAACCGAGACCTGGCGATGCAGGCGCGCTTTCTGACGACCATCAGCCGAGAAGTGCCAGTAACCTTGGACCTCGAAGCGTGCAAGTTTTGGACCTACAACCGGAGAGACGTGATCGACATTCTGCAGGAACTGGAGTTCTACAGCATGGTCGATCGCATCCCGGCCAGCGGCCAGAGCGACGGCGAACAGATGACGATGGTCCCAGACGTAGAGGAGGCTCCGCCCGCGAACTACGTCATCGTTGACGACGCCGCAGGCCTCGATCAGCTCGTTGCGGAACTCAACCGGCCCGAGGGGTTCTCTTTTGACACCGAGACCGACTCGATCAACCCGATGGACGCGCAACTGGTCGGGCTCTCGTTCTCGAACAGTCCCAACAAGGGCTGGTACGTGCCCGTGGGTCACGCGGCAGGACCACAGATCCCCATGGACACGGTCTTGCAGAAACTTGGACCGATCCTCGAAGACCCCGGGGTCCCCAAGGCTGCCCACAATGCCAACTACGACCTGATGGTGCTCGAGAACCAGGGCGTGAAGCTGCAAGGGCTGGAGTTCGACACGATGCTGGCCGCCCACGCCAGCGGACGCAAATCGGTTGGGCTCAAGGCGCTGGCCCTGGAGTTCTTCCACCACGAGATGACCCCGATCACCGAGTTGATCGGGACGGGCCGCAAGCAGATCACCATGGACAAAGTGGAGATCGCCGAGGCGGGCAAATACGCCGCCGCAGACGCCGACTTCACCGAGAGACTGCGAACGTCGTTGACGCAAGAGCTTGGCGACGGACCAATTCGCCGGCTTCTGGACGACGTCGAAGTGCCGTTGGTCCAGGTTCTGGTCCGGATGCAGCGCGACGGCGTCGCCGTCAGCACCGAGCTGTTGGGTCGGATGTCCACGGAGCTTGCCAGCCAGTTGGACCAGATCCAGCACGACATGTACGCGACCATCGGCCACGAGTTCAACCTGAACTCGCTGAAGCAGCTCGCCGACGTCCTGTTCGTCGAGCTTCGCCTTCCGGCCATGAAGAAGACCCGCACGGGCTACTCCACCGACGCCGCCACGCTGGACAACCTCAAAGCGTTCCTGGACAGCGGCAAAGCAGAGGGAGTCGACCCGAGAGCGTACGAGGTGCTGGATCAGATACTGGAGTATCGGCAGCTATCGAAGATCAAGTCCACTTACGTGGACGCGCTGCCCGGACTGGTCAACGAGCGCACCGGCCGGATACACACGAAGTACAACCAGGCGGGGTCGGCCACCGGCAGGTTCTCGTCCAACGACCCCAACGTCCAGAACATCCCCGTGCGCACGGAGCTTGGACGGCAGGTGCGAAGGGCGTTTGTCGCGGAAGAGGCGCCAAATGCAACGCTGCTGGCCGCCGACTACTCGCAGATTGAACTTCGGGTGCTCGCCCACTACACGGAGGACCCGGGGTTGCTGGACGCCTTTCACAACGGCGAAGACATCCACAGCGCGACCTCATCGCTCGTATACGACGTGCCTATCGACCAGGTGACGGCCGATATGAGGCGCTTCGCCAAGATACTCAACTTCGGGGTGCTGTACGGCATGACGTCGTTCGGGATATCCCAACAGACCGATTTGAGCCCAGACCGAGGGCAGCACTTCATCGACCTGTATTTCGAGAAGTACCCGAAGATTCTCGACTACGTTGAGAGCACGAAGCAGTCGTGCCGCGACAAGGGCTACGTCGAGACCGTCCTGGGCCGTCGCCGATACCTAACAGACATCAACGCGCGGAACTACCGCGTGAGGCAGGCCGCCGAGCGCGCCGCGATCAACATGCCGATTCAGGGCACCGCGGCCGAGATCATCAAGATCGCGATGGTCCGCATCATGGAACGCATGGACGACCTCGACATGAAATCGAAGATGATCTTGCAGGTTCATGACGAGCTGATTTTCGAGACGCCAAACGACGAGTTCGATCAGATGCGGGAGATCGTAATGGAGCTCATGCCCACGGCTTTGCCGCTGGCCGTCCCGCTGGGCGTCGAGATCAAGTCCGGCAACAACTGGGGCGACATGGAGTAGAGGCGTGTGCGGGCGGCGCTCGCGCCCTTTATCCGCTCAAAACGATAGCCGCCCGGCGCCGCTCCTGTTTCTTTGGCCGCCATCGCCGGTTTTGGCGAGGCATCAATGCCAGGTGGTAGAATGGTAGCGTCATCCGAGCGGGAGTAGCTCAGTGGTAGAGCCCCTGCCTTCCAAGCAGG
>DCWO01000126.1:5569-5717 GCA_002328865.1 Dehalococcoidia bacterium UBA2160
CTTCCAAGCAGGCTGTCGCGAGTTCAAATCTCGTCTCCCGCTCCAACCTCTGGCGATGCCACATGCCCACCGCGTAACTCTTCATCCACTTAGGGACAACCGCCGGGTGTAATTGCCAATCTTCACGCGATTGACGGTCCTAGTCTAT
>DCWO01000126.1:6054-6422 GCA_002328865.1 Dehalococcoidia bacterium UBA2160
ATCCTAAACTGATAGACTGGAGATCAGATGACCGCCAGCGATCCACAAGAGCGTTTGTACGAACTCCACGCCTCTATCTGCAAGACATTCGCCAATCCCTGGCGGCTGCGCATCGTGGAGGCTCTTGGCGACGGGGAATGCACGGTCTCGCAGTTGGTGGATGCGCTCGGAATACCCAAGAGCAACGTCTCCCAACATCTGGGCATCATGCGAGACAAAGGCGTAGTGGAATACCGCCGCGAAGGGGGGTACGTATTCTACTGGCTCTCCAACCCAAAGATCCTCACAGCCTGCCGGCTCATGCGCGAGGTCCTCATGGAGCAATTCGAGCGTGTCGGGGCTCTGTCGGCCATCGGCAGCCATGCATC
>DCWO01000091.1:0-10435 GCA_002328865.1 Dehalococcoidia bacterium UBA2160
CAAAGGATTGGGTCCACCTCAGTCGTCCGAGTTTCTGGTGGACACCGCGCACGGTTTCCAGGGCGATGAGCGCGATTTGATTATCTTCTCTCCAGTGGTCTCTGCAAACATGCCCGATGCCAGCAACCGGTTTCTCGGCAGGACACCGAATTTGTTCAATGTGGCCATCACCAGAGCGCGAGCTGCATTGGTGGTTGTAGGGGATCATACAAGCGCCAAAGAATCAAGCATCGAACATTTGTCGAGCTTTGCCCGATATGTTGAGCGATTGGGAATTTATGCCGCCGATGCACCAACACATGAAGACTACGGGCCGCAATACCCACCAGTGGCGAATCCAGAACAAGTCTCTCATTGGGAGCACGCACTCTACCAGGCGCTCTATGCTCGTGGACTGAAGCCACGCGTCCAGCATCCGGTAGAACAATACACTCTTGACTTTGGATTGTTCGATGGAAACAGGAAACTCAACATCGAGGTCGACGGAGAACGTTATCATCGTGAATGGGACGGCGAACTAGCCAGGCGTGACGTGATCCGCAATCAGCGGCTGATCGAGCTCGGGTGGGATGTGATGCGCTTTTGGGTCTACCAGGTCCGTGACGAGTTAGATCAGTGCCTCGATAGGATCCAAACGTGGGCAGAGTCGTCCCACGGTTAGTCAGGGGTATCTCTCCGATATCAGGTTCTATTGATGATGGTTTTTGGTCTATACCGGGGTCACATCAGGGAATTACCGTGACCGGACAACCGGTTCCTGATCGTCCCGCACACGAGTACCTACACGGCTCCGAGGCGTCGGAGCAATCGCGGCTCGAATCCCAGGCGAAGATTCTGGGCGTCGCCGAGCACTTACCGGAGCTTCGACCGGGAATGCGATTGCTGGACGTCGGGTGCGGCACGGGCGCCGTCGCTCGTGAGGTCGCGAAGCAGGTGGCGCCCGGCGAGGTGGTCGGCATCGACCGTGAGGAGGCGCAGCTCGCCGTCGCTCGGCAGATGGCCGTCGACCAGAGCATTGAAAACGTGACGTTCGTCGAAGGCGACGCCATCAACCTTCCGTCGCCCGGAGCGTCGTTCGACGGGGTGTACAGCAGCATGTTTCTCGAGCACGTCTCGAATCCAGTCCAGGTTGCCAGCGAGATGCGCCGGGTTGCCGCGTTTGGCGGGTGGGTATGCTTGTTCGAGTGGGAGACCGGCAGTTGGACTCTGTACCCGGAGTTCCCCGCCATCCGGCATGTGTGGAAAGCGGTTTACGGATTGCAAGCGCGCCAGGGAGGCGACCCGAAGATCGGCCGGAAGCTCTACAGCGCCTTCGTGCGGGCGGGTTTGAGCGATGTGACGGTACGAGGGAGCACCCTGACCATTACGGCATCTCAGCCCGATTCGTTGCGCCGCTACGTCGCCGGCGCCAGCGAGATCATCCGTCAGGCGCGGCCTGGCATGCTCTCCGGGGGGATGGTGACGGAGGACGTTTTGGAGCAGGCCAAAACCGAGTACGACCAGTTGTTAGCAAGCCCGGACGCCTTCGTCTTCCATGGATTCTGCTGCGCAACAAGCATCAACCGTTGACGAACTCGACTGGCACGGGAACATCACCGATGCCGCGCGTTCAAGCTTCGACCCAACACGCGAGACTACCATCGACGCCATAGGTCTGCGTCCGCCCGATCACGGTGCGCCCACGCTATCCTGGAGTCGATAGTGCGCATCAGGGAGTTCACAATGGGCTCGAAACCCTGGCCGGACCAGAATCGTTCGGCCTCGATGTTGGCCGACTCGTAGTCAAGCACGCACCTGGCGTATCCGCCGTCCCTCGCCCACGACATGACGTGATTCAGTAGAGCCTTGCCAATGCCCGAGCCGCGCACATCGCTTCGAATGAAGGCGCCTCCGAACGCGCCCCCTAGATTACAAGTGCTCGCGTCCTCCCGCAACGCCGCCGGAAACGGCCTGTCGCCCGGCGGTGAGCAACTCATCAAGCCGACCGCTTCGCCGTCCAGATACGCCAGCCATAGAGCATTCGTCGGGTCGGCGAGCCGTGCCTGGTGGGGCTTCGTCGGATCGGCCTCGACCACAAGCGGCAGGAATGCAGGCGCCGACGCCAGATGACGGCGCAAGCCGATCACCAATTCCATCACTGTGTCGAGGTCCGCTGGGCCCGCCCGCCTCACGTCCACGTCCTCCGACGCGCCCACCACCGGCGAGGTGTCCCTCACTGCATCGACGACGTTCAACCCAAAACCCAGTGAATGCCAGGCGTCGGCAGCCTGAGCGTCGCCTGCCGGAAGCGATATCGCGTGCTTGAAGCAACCATTCTCGACCCACCGTTGCGATAGGCGCGCGTACATCAGCCGATACGTCTGACGCCCGTCTGTCGCATCCACGGCATGAGCCAGGTCGTGGCTGAAAGCCATCCACTCGCCGTTGAAAAAGCTGATGCTCGAGAGCAGAAATCCGGCCATCCTGCTTCCGCGATACGCTGCTGCTCCCGGACCTGCCGCCATGCAGTTGCGCAATATGGGCGCCGTCGAGTCCGCGTCTTCGTACTGGGCGGGCAGCCACGGGGTACGTTCACGTCCGGCACGGTGACGAGCCGCCAGCAACGTCGCTGCGTCATCCAGGTGTGCGGCCTCGAATGGGACGATTCCGATGGGCATCAGTGCCCTCCCGCGATTGATCTGACCGGATTGGGTGATGCTCGACGCCGGTGGTCGAAGCCTTCAGGTCGATCCACCTCTCACCGCTACATGAACTGCTCCATGTAGTTGATGTTGGACGGTTCGGACTCGAGCTCGCCGCGCTCGACCTGCTTGATGAGCCGCGTGATGGCGTCGCAGGCTGGCGTCGGCACGCCTACCTCCGCGCCCCGCCTCGACACATAGCCGTCCAAGAATTCGATCTCAGTGCGACGGCCTTTCATCACGTCCTGGAGCATCGAGGGCCGTCCGGCGCCCAATTCTTTGGCGGTCTCGGCCAATCGGGACTTGAGCTCCTCCAACACCTGAGCGTCCTCGGCGGCCTGGACGTACATCTCCGCGGGGACTCCGTTGATCGGCTCCACATGGACTCCGAGCGCCGTTCCGACCTTGACGACCTCGGCCCCGATCTTCACCGTGACGTCCACGACGCCCGGTGTCTCTCGTGACGCCGCCGAGCCGAGACCGGTCAGGGCGCAGATGGGGTTGGCCATCGAGTTCGTGGCCAGCTTGGCCCATCGCTCGCCCCAAAGATTTGTCGTCACGTGCGTCGGCCCGACGACGCTCAGCATCTCTGCCAGAGCTTTGATTCGCTCCGTTTCCATGCCGTTGAGCTCGCCGAGTTTGAACGCCAGTCGACTGGAAACGCTGGTCCGCTGGGGATTGCCGGGGTCGTACATCCCGGCGCCAAGCGTGATGACGCACCCCAGCGTCCTCGTGTAACCCGCAATCGGTGCAATCGTCTCGTCGTTGATGCCGTTCTGCGCGGAGATGATGACTCCGGTCGGCGTCAGATGGCGCAGGATGAAGTGCGTCGCCCACACAGTGTCGTACGACTTCATGCTGAGAAAGATCGAGTCGAACGGCTCGGTGATGTTGCAAGCTTCACCCAGATGCATCGCGTTGACGGGAACGGTGAACTCCTCATCCGAGGCGGTTACTCGCAGGCCGTCGCGCTTCATCTTCTCGACGTGCTCGCCCCACTGGTCGATCAGTGTAACGTCGTGACCGGCCCGTGTCAGGTAACCTCCGATGGTCCCGCCGATAGCCCCGACTCCGAACACCGCGATCCTGTCAAACATGCCGAATACTCCTCGTGATTGTCGTCTTGTTGCGTCGGCAGACAGTGTAGTTTAGGCTCTGAAGACCGTCAACAAACATGGCTCTGGAGAGCTTGGACCGCCTCAGGCGGTCCAGAGCACCGGTGGCGTCGGCCTTCGGGCCGAGTCCGGCGCCACACAATTGGAATTCCTGTCCGCTTGGTCGGCCTGTGATATTCTAGGTTTCACACTCATCCGGCTCCATGCCGGAATTCGGGGTCGTCAATGTTCGTAATCGGCACGGCAGGTCACGTTGACCACGGCAAATCCACGCTCGTCGAAGCTTTGACCGGCATCGACCCAGACCGCCTCCGCGAGGAGAAGGAACGCGGGATGACCATCGACCTGGGCTTCGCGTGGCTCAAGCTGCCAAGCGGCAACGAGGTCAGCATCGTCGACGTGCCAGGACACGAGCGGTTCGTGAACAACATGCTCGCAGGAGTCGGAGGCATCGACCTAGCACTGCTCGTTGTCGCCGCGGACGAGTCCGTCATGCCCCAGACCCGCGAGCACCTGGCCATCCTCGACCTGCTCCGAATCGACCGCGGGTTGGTCGCGCTCACGAAGAAGGACCTCGTCGAAGAGGATTGGCTGGATCTGGTCACGGCGGACATCGAGGAGGCACTCGAAGGGACCGTCCTGGGAGGGTCCCAGATCCTACACGTATCCGGCGCCACCGGGGACGGGCTCCCAGAGCTGATCGAGGCGATGGAAGGGCTGCTCGCCGAAACGACGCCCAAGAAGGACGTTGGGCGGCCCCGGCTGCCTATCGACCGCGCCTTCACCATCTCGGGCTTCGGGACCGTGGTCACCGGAACGTTGATCGACGGTTCACTCGAGGTTGGGCAGGAGGTCGAGTTGGTCGTCTCGGGCCAACGCACGCGCATACGAGGCCTCCAAACTCACAGACAGAAAGAGGACCGAGCCGAGCCCGGCACACGGGTCGCGGCCAACCTCATCGGCGTGGGACAGGACGAGATTCGCCGCGGCGAGGTGCTCACCACGCCCGGGTGGCTCCGACCGACCACCGCTTTCGACGTTCACCTGCGCGCCATACCCGAGGCGCCGCTGCCACTTCGTCACAACATGTTCATCACGGTCCACACCGGCTCCAGCGAAGTCGTCGCGCGCTTGAGATTGTTGGAGGGAGACCGTTTGCATCCCGGCGAGACGACGTGGGCCCAGTTGAAGCTAGAGTCGCCGCTTGCAGTGGCCAAAGGCGACTACTTCGTGGTCCGCTCGAACCTGACCACGCTCGGCGGCGGCAACATCGTAGATACTCACGCTCGCCGGCCGAGGCGAAACCACCCGCCCACCATCGAACGACTGCGGGTTATGGAGCGGGGCACAGACCGCGAGGTGCTGCTCAAGACGATCGAACTGTCCGAACCGAGCGAATTTGCGACGGTGGTCAATCGAGCGAACCTGAGCCCCGATGCTGCGAAGTCCGAACTGGAAGCGATGGCGGCCGACGGCGCGATCGTGGTCTTGGGCAAGGGGAACATCGTCTCCACCACCCGCTTCTACACAGCCGGTGGATGGTCGGCGCTTGGCGGAAATACGCGTGAAGCGCTGAATGCCTATCATCGACAGTTCCCTCTGCGCTTGGGCGCCCCCAAAGAGGAGCTGCGCTCCCGGTTGAACCTCACGCCCCAAGTCTTCAACGACGCGCTCGTGCTGCTGAACCAAGACGGCGTCACCGTCGAACGCGGCGCGCTGGTCGGCCTGCCTGACCACACTCCCACACTTTCGGACGCAGACGTCCAGGCCGTCGACGACTACATCAAACTCCTGGAATCCGACCCCTACTCGCCTCCGACGGATGCCCCCTTAGACGCCGAGGTCGTCAGCTTGCTGGACGACGAGGGCAGGGTCGTTAGGGTCAGCGACAGCGTCGTGTTTGCGTCGTCCGTATATCGAGAGATGGTCGAACGAATCTCAGCGCACATCAACGAACACGGCGAGGTTACCGTGGCCGACGTGCGGGACCTGTTCGGAACCAGCCGCAAATACGCTCTGGCTCTGATGGACCACATGGACCACCAACGCATCACCCGTCGAGTCGGCGACGCGCGTGTGCTAAGGTAGCCTGCGGAAGACGGCAGGAGGCGCCGGCATGACCTCGGACACCACCCCTAGAGACGGTCCGTGTCGCTTGCGGATCACGTTGGGCGCCGAAGGTCTCCCGATCTCCCAACTGTCGAGGTTGCTGCGAGTCCTTCAAACCGCCGTGCGAGAGGTCGCCGGCGACGAGGAGGAAGCTCGGCCGTATTTCGAGCGGCAACACCAGCCGCGGCTCCAATTGTCGGCTAACGTTGAAGACGGACGGCTGGCACTGAGCGTCTTTTTCGCGGAGCTCAAAGAATCGACCCCGATGCCGGAGCTTTCCACATTGGTCTTCGGTCCGTTCATCGAGCAGTTCGAACGCTTCCTCATGACCGGACCCCAGCTAGGGTTGTGGGGGCCGATAGCGAGAGGGGTCACGAACGACGATGAGCCGATAATCATGCAACGCCTGCGTGACCTTCGCACCGAGTTGCGACACTTCGCCGGCGCAACGATCAGCTTCGGAGAACGCGCGATGACCTTCGACGGCGACCAGGTGACTCTGGGATGAGCGCACATGGCGGGCTCGACATCGCCGTGCGTCGAGCTAAGCCCGAGGATCATGGAGACCTCATGGAAGTGTGGACGTGTCCGGGCGTTGTTAGAAACACCTTGAGGCTCCCTTTGGGCGCTCCGGACTTGTGGGATCGCTGGAAAAGGTTGTTGGCTGCAACAGACTTGGGTTCGGACATCTGGGTGGCGCAGGTTGACTGCCGGGTGGTCGGAACGATTGTCGTGACCTACGAGTCTGGTCTCCGATCACACGTCGCCAGGGTGGGCATCGAAGTCCACGACGACTATCAGAACAAGGGCGAAGGTCGCCAACTGGTGTCGGCCGCAATCGATCACGCGGAGACCCAGCTTGGCAAACAGAGAATCGAGTTGCACGTCTTCACTGACAACGAGCCGGCAATCGGATTGTACAAGAAGTTCAGCTTCGAGATCGAAGGCGTGCACCGGTCGTTCGGCTTCCGCGAAGGGCAATATGTCGATGTCTACAGCATGGCGCGCGTGACCGTCTGAGCGGCATCGCGCACTCGATGTCGATCGCCCCAACTTCAACCGAAGGTGAATCATATGCAAGCCGTCGTAAGGGCATCAAGGGCCGACGACTACAAAGACGTCTACGACGTGTACACGTGTCCGGGCGTGATGAGGAACACCGCCGGGCTGCCGTACGTATCGCTCGACTACTGGCACCAGAGGATGTCATCGGCCAGTCCGGGCGAGCAAATGCTGGTGGCCGAGATTGACGGCAGAGTTGTCGCTTCCATAAACCTCCACTGCGGCCGAAACCGCATGGCGCACACGGCCCGGTTCAGCATGGGTGTCCACGACGACTTCCAAGGCAAAGGCATCGGCCGCCAACTCATGGAGGCCATGCTGGACCTGTCCGAGCAATGGCTCAACATCCGCCGCATCGAGCTCCAAGTCTACACAGACAACGAACCGGCCATCGCTTTGTACACCGGCTTCGGCTTCGCGATCGAGGGCACACACCGAGCCTACGCCTTTCGCGACGGCCGTTACGTCGATGCGCACACGATGGCGCGGGTGCGGGTGTAGCCCGACGCCGACCTGAAACCTTGACCTCTGGGCGAGTTCCATAGTAATGGTATTATTCAATTATGAGGGTGCAAGAATCTAAACCGCGGAGACTGTTGCATGACCCAGGTTGGCGATTCGATTACATTACAGATTCGCGGAGCGCCCGATACCGGGACCGCAGTGGCTTCCGGTCGCACGTCCTTCACTGTTGATCCTGGTGCGAGCATCTCCGTCGAAGGCACGATTGTCGAAGACCACGGGGATAATTGGGGGGGTTGAGCTAACAGTTACCTTTGGAGGCAGGAACAGGATAATGGTATCCAAGCGCGCCGAAGGTGCGCTTGGATGAATGCGATTCGAAGTCCGATTGGCGCGCTCGGAGCGTTAATGGTGTTGATCAATGCTATAGCGGCCGGTACGCTATTTCCTCTTGAAAAACAACCCGAACTTCAACGTCTCATAGTCTATGGCATCCTCGTTTTCATGTTCCTAGTTGTATTCATGGTGTGGTGGTTGTTGTGGTACATACTGGTAAAAAGATAAAAAGAAAAGAGCCGTGGTGGTTATTCGATCCAGCGACCTTGGACCCTGCCGCACAACTGGCTGTTATCACGGGCGGTGAAAGACGCGACGTGGCTGGTCCCGACGTGCTGTCATTTCGGGTGACTCCGCCCGATGCGATAAGTCCCGAAGCCGATGATGTCGACAAGTAAGGCCATTGGGGAAGTGTGTCCTTGAGCGGTTTAGGTTTGCCCGAGGACACCTGCGGGGCCGATCTGTCATGCCGTCAAGTTAATGGCGAACCGAATGATCTAACCAGTGTCCTCGGTTCCGCCAAACCTCCTTCGATAAGTGCGTCGAAGACTTTGGATTCTACTTTCGGACAACCCGTCGACCTGTCGGTAGCGCCTGCGATGAGCAGCCCATCCATCCCGATGCACATCGAGCAGATTAGCGAAACTCTGTACGCGCTCTGACCCCGATATGCGCATTAATACGCCCCCGCTAATCCGCAGCCGACGCTAGGTTCGATCGGGTCGATGCACCGCCGAGGGCGCGGCTGAGGTTGCGGGCAGTGTGGACGAGCCCGATGTGGCTGTAAGCCTGCGGGAAGTTGCCCAGGGCCTCTTTGGTCCAGGGGTTGATCATCTCCGCGAACAGACCGACGTGGTTGGCGTACGAGAGCAACTCTTCGAAGCACTCCTTGGCCTCCTGCACACGCCCAGCGGCGATCAGATTGCCGATGTACCAGAAGCTCAGGATCGTGAAGGCGCCCTCGGTCTGTCCTCCCAATCCGTCGTCTACAGCCACGGGGTTGTATCGACGGATGAGCGGGCCGACGCCTAATTCGTCGGATATCGCCTCCATCGTCGAGATCACTCGCGGGTCGTTGGGCGGCAGGAAACCGACGAACGGCATCACCAGATTGCTGGCGTCGAGGGCATCGGTGGCGTAATGTTGCGCGAACGCCTGTTTCTCGGCGCTCCAGCCGTGCTCCAGCACGTCTTGCCTGATCGCGTCGGCGGTGTGCCGCCATCGCTCCACGTCGTTATCGATGCCCAGCCCATGGGCTATGGCGATAGCTCGGTCGAGCCCGGTCCAGCACATAACCTTCGAGTAAACGAAGTGCTGCTTCGGCCCGCGCACCTCCCACACACCCCTGTCCTTGTCCCGCCAGTGATCGCAGATCAAATTGGCGAAACGTTTGACCAGGGACCATGCCTCGTCCGACACTGCTCCCCCATTGGCCCGCAGTGTGTCGAAACACAGGATGACTTCGCCGAAGACGTCGAGTTGGACCTGCCCGACCGCGCGGTTGCCGACCCGGACGGGGGACGACCCCTTATACCCTTCCAGATGGTCAAGGTCGGCCGTTTTCAGCGACGAGTTCGATTTGATGCCGTACAGGATCTTGGGCTTGTCTGTTATCAATCTGCACTGGTCAAGCAGCCAACGTTGATACTGCTCGGCGCGCTCGACCTGTCCCATGCGAAAGAGTACGTCCATGGTGAAGCTTGAATCCCGCAGCCAGGAGTACCGGTAGTCCCAGTTGCGGGAACCTCCGATCGCTTCTGGCAGCGAGGTTGTGGGCGCCGCGATCACGGCGCCGGTGGGGGCGTAGATCATGAGCTGCAGCAGCAGGAACGACCGAACCACGTCATCCCGCCACAACCCGTCGTAGGTCATGCCGGAGGCCATCACCTCCCAGTAGACCTTCGTTTGAGCAAATTTCGACATCGTGTGATAGGACCCGATTCGTTGAGGGCGCCTCGAGCCGTAGGCCAGCACGAAGACAACCTCCTCGCCTGCTCGAAGCGTGAACTTTGCGACGGCCTCACCGTCCTCGATTTCCATCTGTGCGTCGCTCACCAGAGTCAACATCTGCCGGTTGCCGCGTGCGACAACTCCATCGCTGACACGGCTCAGAGCCACCTCGGACCGACCGTAGTCGGGACTGGGTTGGAAGGTGCACGCCACGTCGACCGTGCCGCTTGTACAGCGCACGACGCGGTGGATCTCGTGCGGGCAGGAGTCGCCGGATCTGCCGTTGCCCAACGGCATGAAATCGGTCAGCGACATTTGACCCGTTGGGGTGGTGAATCGAGTCGACAGGATGTTGGTGTTGGGCAGGTAGGACTGGATCCGAGAGTTGGGCACTCGGGGCGCGATCTGGAACCGCCCGCCTTTGCGATCGTCTAGGATGGCGGCGAAGACGCTGGGCGAGTCAAAGTGTGGGAAGCAACACCAGTCGATGGAACCGTCGGTTCCAACAAGTGCCGCAGAATTCATATCGCCAATCAGGCCGTACTGGTCGATGGGCTTGTACACCGAGGCCGCACACTCTTCCCAGGTCTAAGGTCGATGCCTCCGGAAAACGACTCCCCGCTTTCCGTCCCCAGACCGTCGATGCTCCAGTCTATGGTCAGCTTAGCCCATGCCCAACAAGATTGGTAGGGGCGGAAGTACCCATATAGTGTGGTTATT
>DCWO01000091.1:10764-14538 GCA_002328865.1 Dehalococcoidia bacterium UBA2160
GTGTGGTTATTTTGCGCTAGTGCTTCGACGGTGCCCGCATTCAGACAACGGCTGCGTTGACATTCCCGCCGACGTCCGTACGCTCGACGACGTGATCGATGCCCCCGGCGCCGAGGTCATCCTGATCCGGATGGTTTGATAGGACCGAAAGCAACAGGACGACCGAATATTCCAGACGCAAAGCCTCGGCGTCGCGAGATTGGAACTCGGACGCTGGCTTCGGCGGGTCGCTTACTATCGAGAGGGGTTGGTCTGGGAAGGGCCTATTGGACTAAGAGGCGAATTTCCATTCCAGCAAGCGGACGACTTCTTGAGTAGTAACCTCGGGGTAGGTCACGTGGCCACAAGACAGGCAGGCTATGTAGTAGCCATCGAAGTCGCGACGGACCTGGCGGTCCCCACTGCAACGGGCGCATGACTTGAATAGCACGCTGTGCTCTTGGATGACATTCTGGGCGGCAACTACCTCGCTCATTGGACCATAACTCCTTAGTGAATTGTGATTTGTGAAATTTCCGACGAATTCCTCATAACTTTATACCACGCGTGTCAAGCCCGTATTAATGGAATGTGAACATCGTGTTAACGTCTCGGCCCAGACTACGCACAAACCACTTGCATTGGTTATCTATAATATAGCGATTCCAATGGGATATTTGGCCAGAGTTCTGTCTGGAGTCGGTATGATTTCAGCGACACGGTCTCGACGGGCTGAACTACCCCGGAGACAACACTCGATGCATGATCACCTGTCGTCCAAGGGAAAGCCCGGACAGCGAAACCACCGGGCCCGAGCGCTTTTCACACGCACGGCCCTGGGTTGCGCGTCATGTCAGGTTTCGCTGACGGCTACCGGGGACGCTCCATGAAGACCGTCACGCCCATCTCGGCGTAGTGGTCTCGGAGAGCCGGGTCGTAGTTGCGGAAGTTGACCTTCACGTCCGTTCCTTCGAGCTGCTTGATGACGTGGCGGACGCAGTCGTCGACCGACTTGAGGGGATGATGCGGATGCGCCTCGATGTCGAACGTAAGGTCTGAGGGGCCCCATGTGAAACAGGTGACGCCGGGTTTCGCGAGCTGTTTGGCGTTTGTCACCGCCTTCAGCGACTCAAGTTGCAGGCACAGAATGCCGTGGTCGTTCCACCAGTCCGCGTATTCGAGCCGCCCCATGTCTCCGACGCCGTACCGGTAGCTGCCGCCCATGCTTCGTCGACCGAACTGCGGGTAGTAGAACCACTTGATCGCCTCATCGGCCTCTGCCTCTTCCTCCACCAACGGCACCTCGAGCCCCAACGGGCCCAGGTCAGCGATGTTGCCCGTGAGATACGTATGACGCGTGTGTTTGATGCGGAACTGGACCGGCATGCCGAGTTCATTGGCGATTCCGCAGAATTCCACCAATCGCTCTTCGTTGTAGGGCGAGTGTTGGGCATCGGACGAGAGGAAGTCGTACGAGTCTCGACCGAGAATGTCTTCGAGCTCGCTTTTGGTGGCCGTCAAGGACGCTGAGACGCCGATTACCCGGTCGCCTCGGACGATTCTCTCTTTGAGCGTGGCTGCATCTGCCATGTGATCTCTCCTGAAGCGCGACGTATGCTATTGATGAATGTGCGTGTCAACCGCCTGGTCCGATGTCTGCGTCGATCTGCAGGCCAAGCTCGGTTTCGGTGTCCTACGGAGCGCCCCCTGGCAGGAAGAACTCAAAGCGGTTCGGGTCTCCGTATCCCTGGATCTGGCCCGGAACGAGGCCCGGACTCTCCACGGCGGCCCGCACTATGACTTTGTTGAACTCGCCGATCTGAGGATCGGCAAGGAAGCTGTCGAGAGGCATCCACAAACACTCTGCGATCTCTTCTTCTTGCCTGTTGATCTCGTAGCTCTGCGCCGAAAGTCTGCAGACGAAATAGATGTCCGACTTGCCGTAGCGGTATCCGTGCCAGTGGCGGAAGCACGCCAGTGACTCGAACGTGGCGTGAACGCCGGTCTCTTCGAGGACCTCACGGACAACGCCTTCGACCATGTGCTCGCCCGGATGCAGGGCGCCGCCCGGAAGCTTGTACCCTGGCCCGCGGCCGCTGCCCATCCGGTACCGCTCCGACACCACCAGGATCTCCTTGGACTCGTGGAGCACGACTGCTCCGGCGCCTATGTAGTGGGTCGCGAACGGCGGTATGTGCGATCCTGGCTCGATCTGGATCGTCATCATCAGATAGGCTTCGTTGGCATGGTGAAACTCGAACCCGGCCTCGGCCGCGACCGGCACCAGCGGCGCTTTTTCGAGCGGCAACTCGAGCCACGCCACTTTGTAGCCTTCAGCCGCCCACTCGTCCATCGAGAAGGCGAGCTGCGTCCTGAAGCTACGAGGCTCTTCGGGGAGCGCCAACGGGTCCACAAGAACTCCGCCGAATTGGTTGGTGTTGAATGACAGAATGTCCATGAGAAAGTGTCGAGTTCTCCTCTGCTTAGTTGCCGCCGGGTTCGACTCACACCGAGTCGGTACGCACGGGGCCGCGTTGCACCTGAGAGGGTAGCAATGCCTTCTGTTTCCGTCAACAATGCCTGCTGCCGACACGCCTACGCATGCGATGGGGCGCCAACGCGAAGCCAAACGCTCGAGATCGTAGCCAGTGCCCAATCGATCTCGATCCCGCAGTCACCTGATGATCGTCAGCCGTGCTTCACGACCATCTGAAGCTGCGTCGACGGCCGGCACAGCGCCTCGAACGCCTGCTGGATGTCGTCCAGCGGCAGGAGACTCGCGTCGGTGATCAGCGGCTCCATCGAAACCTTGCCGGTGCGAATCAGGTCCAACGCGATGCGCCAGTCTTCGGGTCGAGAGCCGAACGACGCCTGCACACCCACCTCACGCGCCATCCAGTCCGGCGGCAGAAGCTCGGTCGGCTCCCATGTGATTGCCACCAGCATGACCTGCCCGTTGCGCCTGACCATCTGAAGAGCGTCGTCGAGGGTGTTTTTGGCGGCCGCGCACTCGAACACCACATCCGGTCCGAGGCCGTCGGACAGGTCGACCATACGCTCGATCACATCCGTTTCCGTCGGGTCGATAACAGCGTCCGCGCCCAGCCTGCGGGCCGCTTCGGCCCTCGCTGGAGCAGGCTCGGCCACGAACACCCGAGCCGCGCCAGCCGCGCGGGCGACCTGCATGCACAGGAGGCCGATAGGTCCGGCGCCCAGAACGGTCACCGTGTCTCCCAGACGCATCTTCGACAACCGGACCGCGTGGACGGTTACCGCGCACGGCTCGCACATGGCCGCCGCCTGACTGGAGACGCCTTCCGGGATGGCGATGGGCTCCCATTCATCCATCAGCACCTGCTCCGCGTACGCCCGGACCTTGTTGAGAGGAAATCCTTCGTTGCGATAGTTGAAACGCGGGCCTCTGGACGTGGCCAGCGTGGGTGGCGGTTCGCCGCCTCCACCGACAATCCGGTCGCCGACCTTCCATCGCTCGACGCCCTGGCCGACCTTCGACACGACGCCCGAATACTCGTGGCCGAGCACCGAACCCGGCGGAGCGATGTCGTACATGAATGCGTGGACGTCGGTCCCGCAGATGGCGCAGAACTCCACGTCGACTACAAGCTGTCCGGGACCGGGAGCCGGATCGGCCATCTCTTCGATGGCGAACTGTTGGTTGCCTTTGTAGACGGCGGCGCGCATAGGTTCACACTCCTGCGATGATTAGGCTAGGTTACCACCTGCGCGATGGGAGTCAAGGAAACAAGCGCCGGTTGTGGATGTGCAACGATTATG
>DCWO01000032.1 GCA_002328865.1 Dehalococcoidia bacterium UBA2160
CGCAAGACCAATCAACCTCTGGCGGCCTCCTAACTCCAGACCTCACACTCCGCGAACCTTGCTGCTCACATCGCGGCGCTCAGTGGTACAGTTTTGCTCCGCCCCACTGGTACACTTTCTCTCCGCCCTTGACATTCGTCCCAAGATCGCGGCACAGGCCGGACTACGAAGGCACGAAGGTGTATGCTTAAAGACAGTCAATCACGTGCCGGGCCGAACTGTACGTTGGCCGACGCGACGCCTGGTCGGCGACCTATCCGTGGCCCGAGGCGGCCCCGCACATCGAGGAGATCATTTCAATGTCCGGAAACTTGAGTCTGCTCCATGAGTTGGGCCGATTAGGCCAGAGTGTCTGGTTTGACAACATCTCCCGAGCGCTGATCGCCTCGGGCGATCTCGGCAAGCTCATCGACTTGGGAGTCACTGGATTGACCTCCAACCCGTCGATATTCGAGAAAGCAGTTTCAGGCAGCGCCGACTACGACGAATCGATGCTTCGATTCGTGAACGATGGGATGGACACCGAGCAGGTGTTCGAGGCATTGGCCATCGAGGACATTCGCTCGGCCGCGGACCTTCTGATGCCCATCTACGATCGCACTAAAGGAGCGGATGGATACGCCTCATTGGAGGTCAATCCTCATCTTGCCGCCGACACCGACGGCACCGTCTCAGAAGGGCTGCGGATCTTCAAAGCGCTGGGTCGCCCAAACGTTATGATCAAGGTGCCCGCCACGCCCGAGGGAATGCCGGCCATCGCCAGCCTGCTGGAGGCCGGCGTCAACGTGAACGCCACGCTGATATTCTCTTTGGATGCATACAACCAAGTCAGCGACGCCTACATCAGAGGCCTGGAGGCCAGACGACGAGCTGGCGGAGACGTCAGCCGGGTGGCTTCCGTCGCGTCTTTCTTCGTGTCCAGGGTGGACTCGGCCGTGGACGGTTTGATCGACGCGCGTGCCGGCGAGGATCGGAGAGAGCTGTCAACGCTGAAAGGGAAAGCCGCCATTGCAAATGCGAAACTCGCCTATCAGGATTTCAAGAGCACATTCGGCGGCGAACGATTCGCAGAATTGCGGTCTGCCGGGGCGATGGTTCAGAGGCCGTTGTGGGCTTCGACTTCGACCAAAGACCCGAGTTACAGCGACGTTATGTACGTCGAATCCTTGATCGGTCGCGATACAGTCAACACCCTGCCCGATGCGACGCTCGATGCGTTCGTCGACCACGGTTCTGCCTCCGAAACCCTGGACCGCGACGCCGACGCGGCTCGTGATGCCGTGGCGACCCTCGAAGCAGCCGGGATCAGCATGGACGCCGTGACTTCGAAGCTTTTGGCTGACGGGGTCAAGGCATTCGCGGACGCCTACGATCAGCTCGTGGCCAATATCGACGTAAAAAGGCAGCGATTGATCACTGCCGACTGAACCGGGCGTTCGCCAGTCACGCGATCCTCAAACATGCCTGCAAAGGTAAAGTGAGGCCGCCGACCCATCCGTGGCGTCACCTCCATGGGATCGACGTTCGTGAACCGGACTGATCTATCCGGGATCGCGACACCAGGCATCGAAGTCTGGCCTGTGGCTGGCTGCAGCAACGATGCGCATCGGAGGCAATGTTGGCGTACCTTCCCATCGAAAACCATGGTGTGATCGGAAACATGCGCACGGTGGCGCTTGTGGGCATGGACGGCGGCATCGACTGGTTCTGTTGTCCGAACTTCGACTCCCCCAGCGTATTCGGCGCCATCCTTGACGACGACAAAGGCGGTCGATTCAGCATCCGTCCCGTTCACGAAGCCACGGCGCGAAAGCAGTTCTACTGGCCGGAAACCAACGTTCTGGTCACCCGATTCTTGTCTGATGAAGGCGTCGGCGAGGTCACCGACTTCATGCCCATCGGCGCGCTAAACGGCGATCGAAGGACACATATCGTCCGTCGAGTGAACGTGGTCCGAGGCCGCATCCACTAGAAGGTCGAGTGCGAGCCCGCGTTCAACTATGCTCGCGATCGTCATGAAGTGCAGATCGATCACAATGGCGCCCGGTTCACGACCTCCAACATCGGGCTCCAATTGTGCACGTCCGTTCCGCTCAGCCCTGACGGACAAGGCGTGGAGGCCGAATTCTTGCTCGAAGAAGGCGAAACGGCCACGTTCGCAATTGTTGACGTGCTGTCCCCGGACGATGAGGGCATGGCGCCGTCGGAGCCCTTGGGGCGAGGATATGTTCCGCGCCACCGTCGACTATTGGCGGGACTGGCTGTCGCAGTGCACATACAAAGGCCGCTGGCGCGAGATGGTGGAGCGCTCGGCCCTGGTGCTCAAGCTCCTGACGTTCGAGCCGACGGGCGCCATCGTAGCCGCTCCAACCACCAGCCTGCCTGAGGATCTGGGCGGATTCCGGAATTGGGACTACCGCTACACGTGGATCAGGGACGCCGCCTTTACCATCTACGGGTTGATCAGGATAGGGTTCACCGAGGCGGCTGCAGGATTCATGGTCTGGATGGAAGCTCGCGCCCACGAGGCCGGGCCGGACGGCTCGTTGCAGATCATGTACGGGATCGACGGCAGACACGAACTCACGGAGCTTACCCTGGATCATCTGGAAGGCTATCGCGGGTCGAAGCCGGTTCGCATCGGAAACGGGGCGTACGATCAGCTCCAACTCGACATATACGGTGAGCTGCTGGACGCGGTCTACCTGTTCAACAAGTACGGAGAGCCCATCTCGTATGAGTTCTGGACCCACCTCCGGAATATGACCAACTGGGTTTGCGAACATTGGGACCAGGTGGACGAAGGGATCTGGGAGACGAGGGGCGGGCAGAAGCACTTCGTCTACTCGAAGGTGATGTGTTGGGTCGCGGTCGACCGTGCGCTGCGGCTCGCCGACAGGCGTTCGTTCCCTGCCGACCGGCAAAGATGGCTGGAAGTCAGGGACCGGATATACGAGGAGATCATGGAGCGGGGATGGAACTCCGAGCTCGACTCGTTCGTGCAGTCTTACGGATCGGACTCCCTAGACGCCTCCAGTCTGATCATGCCGCTGGTGTTTCTGATGTCGCCCAGCGATCCGAGAATGCTTTCGACCCTGGACGCGATCAATCGCTCGCCCCAGCAAGGCGGCTTGGTGTCCAACTCGTTGGTGTACCGCTACGACGTAACCGCGTCGCCCGACGGTCTGAACACCGACGAAGGGACATTCAACATGTGCTCGTTCTGGCTGGTCGAGGCCCTCACCAGAGCGGGCAAAACCGACCGGGCCAAACTGGACGAGGCTCGCTTGATGTTCGAGAAGATGCTGGGCTATGCCAACCACGTCGGCCTCTACTCGGAGGAGACGGGGAAAAACGGCGAGGCTCTCGGAAACTTCCCGCAGGCGTTCACGCATCTGTCGCTCATCAGCGCGGCCTTCAACCTGGACCGCACGCTGGGCGCGGCGAACGAAGGGCGCGTGGAAGCAGCCGACTGATCTGCGCAGGGTTGACGCACACGCCTCCGCTCATCACAATGGGTGGAACCCAGAACACAGGTCTCTGGGCACACATCTTGCGAGGGCGAAACAACACATGACTTCAGAGGAATCCGCCGCATCGGTCGACTTCATCCGAGCGACGATAGACCAGGACATAGCCGGCGGCAGGTTCGGCGGGCGCGTGCACACACGTTTCCCGCCCGAGCCAAACGGGTACTTGCACATTGGCCACGCCATGGCGATCTGCCTGGATTTCGGAGTCGCCGACGAATACGGCGGCATGTGTAACCTGAGATTCGACGACACGAACCCAACCAGGGAAGATGTCGAATTCGTCGGTTCGCAACAAGAGGACATCCGTTGGCTTGGGTTCGATTGGGAGGGCCGCCTCTTCTACGCCTCGGACTATTTCGAGCAGCTATTCGAGTTCGCCATGCAGCTCATTCGCGACGGCAAGGCGTACGTTGACAGCCTCAGCGTCGAAGAAATTCGCGAGTATCGGGGCACCCTCACCGAACCCGGGCGCAACAGTCCTTACCGAGGACGCGACGTCGAAGAGAGCTTGACGCTTTTCCAGAAGATGCGCGACGGCGATTTCGCGGAGGGCGAGCACGTGGTGCGGGCCAAAATCGACATGGCCTCACCCAACATGAACATGCGGGACCCGACGATCTACCGCATTCTCAAAGTCAAGCATCACCAAACCGGAGACGAGTGGTGCGTGTACCCCATGTACGACTTCGCTCATCCGCTCTCCGACGCGATCGAAAGCATCACCCATTCGCTGTGCTCACTCGAATACGAGGATCACAGACCTTTGTACGACTGGTTTTTGGAACAGCTCGACGTGTTCCGGTCACGCCAGATCGAGTTCGCAAGACTGAACCTGAGCCAGACGGTCATGCACAAACGCATGCTAATCCAACTGGTCAACGGGGGGTTCGTGTCCGGTTGGGACGATCCCCGGATGCCGACCCTGGCAGGTTTGAGGCGCAGAGGATACACGCCGGAAGCCATTCGGGACTTTTGCGCTCGCATCGGAATCGCCAAAGCCAACAGCATCAAGGATGTCGCACTGCTCGAACACTGCCTGCGAAACGACCTGAACCAGCGGGCGCCGCGTAAGCTTGCCGTTCTTCGTCCGCTGAGGGTGGTGATAGAGAACTATCCGGAAGGACAGACCGAATATCTGGACGCCGTCAACAACCCCGAAGACCCCGACGCGGGGACGCGGCAATTGCCGTTCAGTCGGACGATCCTGGTCGAGCGAGACGACTTCATGGAAGACCCGCCGAGGCGGTTCTACAGGCTGTCGCCCGGGCGCGAAGTGCGCCTGAGATACGGCTACTTCATCAAGTGCGAAGAGGTGGTCAAGGACGCTGCCGGAGAAGTCGTGGAGCTGCGGTGCACATATGACCTCGAGACCCGGGGCGGCTCGGCCCCCGACGGGCGCAAGGTCCGCGCGACCCTGCACTGGGTGTCTGAAGAGACCGCTCTCGACGCGGAAGTCAGGCTGTATGACCACATGTTCGAGGCGGCGGATCCCTCGGACGTTCCCGAGGGCGTGGACTGGCGAGACACCTTCAACACGGACTCGCTGGAGGTCCTCACCGAGTGCAAAGTAGAGCCGTCCGCGCGCGACGTGCAGGTCGGGCAGGGCGTCCAGTTCGAGAGACAGGGCTACTTCTGTCCCGACAACGATTCCACTCCAGACCGGCTCGTGTTCAACCGAACCGTCCCGCTCCGAGACGCGTGGGCGCGGATTCAGCGAGCAGGCAAGTAAACCGCGCTTCTACGGGCGAGAGTCCTCGCACCTCACCTCGTCGAGTCAACCTTCGCGGTCGATTGTCAGCAGAAACTCGTTGACCTGGGCCATGTTCGGCATGGCCACGGTGTCGCCTCGAGTGGTGCACGTCAGGGCGCCGCACACGTTGGCGATATCCAGAGACACCGCCAATACCTCGCGCCGCTCGTGTGAGGTCAGTGCGAGCAGGTCCACCACATTGTGTTGCTGAAGAATCCCCGCCAGAAATCCGGCGACGAACGCATCGCCCGCGCCAACCGGATCGACGATATCGACAGCGTAACCGGGATGAACCAGTACGTTTGGGCCGTCGCACAAGACAGCGCCATCGCTCCCCCTGGTGACGATGCTGACGTCCACGCCGCGTTCACGGAAGTGCCGGGCGTACTGTTCGGCGTCCAGACCCAAGCTCCAGACGGTCTCCGCTTCGTCATGACCGACCTTGAAGATGTTCGCGTGCTCGATCATCCGGTCGAATACTTCGCGTGCATCACCCGGTGACCAGAGCTGCTCTCTGTAGTTAACGTCGAAGCTGACCGGGCAGCCTCGACCCGCGGCTGCTTGCATCGCGGCGAGCGTGGTGTCGTGACAGGTGTCGCTCAGAGCGGGAGTGATGCCCGTGACGTGCAGCACGTCGCATTCGGCCAGATGCGGTTCGACAACCGCGAACGTGAGTTCGCTCGCCGCGCTGCCCTTGCGGCGATACGTCCTGATCGGCTCGTTTCCGATGCGGTTGAGGTGGAACTCGGCCGTGAACCGGTCGGTGACGACATCCGCGACGACAGTGGTCTGTCCGTGCAGGCTGTCGAGGATGAACCTCCCGGCTTCGTCGTCCCCGAGGCGGCTGATCCAGATCGTTTCCACGTCGTCAGGGAGCAATTTCTTCAGGTCAACGGCAACATTGGATTCGGCTCCGGCGCACCCTTTGACGTGAGAACCGGCGGGATCGTACGGCCCAGCGTACTCGGCGTTGTACTGGACCAGCGTCTCACCGAACGTGACGAAGCGCTTCATCCGACGATCCTACATCGCCGCCAGGAGCTTCGTGCCAAAGTCGCTCGGATTGCTGTGCTCGATCACGAGGTCGCTGGCGTCGTGGAACGCAAGGAAGTCGCGCATTGAACCCGCGATGGACGCCACCATGTCGTCCTCCGGCTTCACGCCAGGCTCCAGATGCAACTTCTTGACCCTGAGGACGCCTGTCTGGCGCTCTAACTTAGGATCGAACCGACCAACCAATCGATCCCGGAACAGTATAGGCAGGCTGTAGTAGCCCCAGATCCGGTCGGGCTCGCGTTTGTACGCTTCCAGGATTTGGTTGAAGCCCCAGAACTGTTCGTCACGGTCACGAGCCCAAAAGAGATTGTCGAACGGGTTCAGAAATGTCACATGGCCCGGCTCGAGCGCTCCGTCAGCGGCCGCGTCGAGCTTGACGATATCCTCTCGGTGGACCGCCAGGCTCCCGGTTGCGTCCGAACTTTGCTGCACTGGGACGAGCTCAATGGTCCCGTCGGCGATCATCTCGTCGATGACCGGCTTCGCCCTGGTTCGCTTTATCTTTACGTAATCCGCCACTCCCCTGGGATCGCAGATGCCGAGACGCCGGATAGACTTCTCAAGCGACCAACGGGTCGCGTCCTCTTCGGTGGGCTCGTCCCGGGACACCCATTCTGGCAGGACGCGTTCTTTGAGGTCATAGACTCGCTGGAAGTTGACGCGGCTGGCGACCATCACGTCGCCCTGGTTGTAGAGAGCTTCCAGCGCGCGTTTGGCGGGTTTCCAGTCCCACCAACTCCCGCGCTTCACGCCGTCGCGCTCGAAATCGGAGGAACGGGAGGCGCCGTGATCTCGGATGTGCTCCAGCACGACTTGCACTAAATCGCGATTGCCAGGTTCGTCTATCCATCCCCTGTACCATCCGGTGCGCCCTTCCCGATAGGCTCGTTGAGTCGGCAGGCTGTACCGGTAGTCGTCGAGCGGTATCATGCACGCCGCATGTCGCCAGTACTCGAACAGTCGACGCCCCTGCCCGGACTCGGCGTCCCCGGACAGGAGCCCGTCAAGGTGTTCCGGGTCGTACTTGCCCAACCTGCTCCAGAGAGTGAGGTATTGGCTACGTCGGACCATCTGCAGCGTGTCGATCTGCAGCCAACCGATGCGCTCGATGGTGTTGTATATCGAATCAGGGCCGACAGCGCCGTCCGGAGGCGTCGCGAGGCCTTGCGCATCCAGAGCCAACGCCCGGGCGGCGGACAGTGGGTACGGGGTATTGTTGGCGGTGCGCTTCCTCTTTGGGGTCATTTTCTGGTTTCGTTGCTGGGCATGAATAACTTAGCGCCGAATCGCGAGCCAGTCGCAGCCGATCTGTGTCGGAGCGAAACGGGTGGACGAACGTCGAGTTGGATTGTCTCAACTGTGCTTCGGCAGATCAAGTCATGGGTCCCAGTTTTGCAGGTGGATATTCGGATGCCTGGGCGACATATGTGGTCGTTGTTTCGGAGGGAGCGGCTCGTGCATATTGACGCGTTCCGACCTTCGTGTCGCCGGTGGCCGAATTGGGCTGAAACAGCCTTATTTCCCTCTTTTGAGGACATAATCGTCCAGGAGGACAGGAATCGTGCCTGAACAGGCTGGATTCAGGGTGGTAGAAACGACGCCGAACTGTTATCATAGTCTGGACGCACGAGACAAAGCTGGCAACTTGCGTTACAGTAGAACCACAAACTGGTTCTACAATCTTGAGGATATTCCCGCATATGAGGTCGGGCACGCGTCAACATGGTGCGTCGCCGTCCTTTCGCGCGGATCAAGGTGAGCGCTGCGCTCCAGGTGCTCTGGGGGCACTGCGGTTGAATCGGGTAACCGCTCGGGGCAAGGCATATGGTTGTCACGCGCAAAGCTGCGCGCGTCGTGTGTGCGATGAGGGATGACCCCAGGCGCACCCGTCAGAAGCATTAACTCAGGAGGGATTCTATGAACGGATACTGCGTCAAGTGCAGGGCATCGAGGGAGATGCAGAACACCGAGTCCATCACGATGAAAAACGGCAGGCCCGCGACGCAGGGCGTTTGCCCCACATGCGGGACCAAGATGTTCAGGATTGGGAAGGGCAGCTAGCCTTTCAACCGATGACAGGCCGGGGTGTGCCCCAGACACCCACCTCCGGCGTGTAACTCGGCAACGGAGATTGACTCGCCTGCAGCATGGTCGCTAGGCTCGCGATGAGCGACGCCTTTGAGGCAGTGCTAGGCGATCAATGCAGAATCAAAGGGTCCGCGCGCACCTGTCAGGGAGCGTGGCATGCGCTCAATGGCTGGCCGCCAGAGAACTCCGAACCGCATTCGGAGTCTTGGCGTTATTGGCATCGTTTTTCATTTTCGAAATCGAAATCGTGCGCGCAGGTCCAACATCTTGGATAGCCTGCGATTCCTTCCTCCGACGGCGCCTACGTAATCTCACGACGCCACGACGTGAGAGGCGCGTTCACTCAGATCGGAGAACCGAATGCAGTGTTTCCGGGCCTATGTTGGCTCCGCATACGACGATGGCCACGTCCTTGCCTCGCATGTCTTCCGCCACTCGGATGTAGGCGGCGACGGCCACTCCAGCGGCCCCTTCTACTGCCATGTTGTGCGATTCCATGCACAGGCGCATGGCAGTCGCGATCTCTTCTTCGGATACCTTCACGAAGCGATCAACGAGCTCTCGGCAGAGCTCAAATGTGATCGCCCCCGGTTCGATGCCGCCCGCTGTTCCGTCCGACAACGTCGGGCATTGCTCCGCGTCGACGATGCGGCCCGCTGCCACAGATTCGGCCATCGCGGCGGAATTCGTCGGAGTGGCGCCGACGATCTGCACTCGATCGAACACGGTTTTGGCGTACCCAGCCACGCCCGATGCCAGTCCTCCGCCGCCAACGGCGACGAAGATCGCGTCGACATGCTCTAGCTGTCGAGCCAGCTCAACCGCTATGGTGCCCTGACCTCCGATGACTCGTGGGTCGTTGTACGGAGACACGTACTCGCGGCCGTGCTCAGTCGCCCAACCTCGGGCGTGGGTCTCGGTCACTGCCACATCGTGTCCGTGGCGCCGGATTTCGGCGCCGAGCTCGACGATCGCGTCTGTCTTTGCTCCGGACGCCCCTTCCGGAACGAAGACGACGCACCGCGCGCCAAGAGTCTTGGCGGCATAGGCGACCGCGAGGCCGTGGTTCCCCGATGAGGCCGCCACAACGCCTTGCTCACGCCGTTCCGGACCAAGAGCCAATAATGTGTTGAGCGCTCCCCGAACCTTGAACGATCCGGTGGGCTGCAGGTGCTCCAACTTGAGGAAGACCCTGCCCCCGTTCAAGCGGCTCAGCGTGGACGAGTGCTCCAACGGCGACGGGTCGATCAGATGACGGATTCGCCGCTCCGCATCCATGACCTCCCGTACGACGTCCATCCGTTCAAGCCTCCTCGATTTCCGACGCGGCGGTTAGTGCATCTCCCGCAGCAGCCGCATCAACTCCTCGGCCCCGTTCACGGGTCGGGCGTTGCGACGAAGACCGAACTCCTCCTGGGCGTCATGCGCGATGCGCGGAAGGTCGCTTTCCGGCACGCCGACGTCTCTCATTCGCACGGGCATGCCTGCCGATTCGAAGAACGAAGCGATCTTGTCGGCCGCTCGATCGGCGTTGGCCGACGCCGACAAGCCATTGCCCGCCACACCCAAGGCCGACGCCAACCTCGCTTGCCCGTCAGCGGTGTGAGCCGCGTTGAAGCGGAGCCCCGGCGCCGTGGCGATGGCGTATGCCGCTCCGTGACTGCAGGTCGGATACAAAGTGTCGATCGTATGGGCCACCGCGGTGACGACTCCGAAGCCCACCGAACGGCCTCCAGTCTCGGCATCGCCCGCTCTGTTCGACAGAAACGACGCGGAGGCAAGGTTCATGCGCACATCCGGGTTTTCGGGTTCCGACCTGAGACGCGGCATGTTGTCGAGCAGCAGGCGAATCGACTGCCGTAGGTCGCCCTCCGCGATTGGGTTGACGCCTTCGACCGCCAGACTGGTCGCCACACCGCTGAACGCGGATGCGGCGGCGCTCATCGTCAGATCGGGTGATGCGGTCATCATCGCGTCCGCGTCCCAGATGACAGTCGATGGGCGGGTTTTTGGATCGAACAGCTCCAGCCTGTGTTGACGCACCGGGTCCACGATGGCGGTTCCGGCCCGAGTCATCGCGGTGGTTGGCGTCGTCAAGACCACGATGTTGGGAATCTTCGGCGCCATCAACCGGGGTGAGATCGGCGGGCCGTCCGGCGGATATTGCGTGCACAACTCCCGCGCGTCGCCCTTCTCGGCGAGAAGGATGACTATGGCGCGAGCGGTGACTACTGCACTACCCCCGCCGACGGCGACGATCAGGTCCGCGGAAGCGTCGCGGGCCGCGGCGACTCCGGCCTCCACCGACGGCAACGGCGAACTGGTCTGCACGCCGTCGAATTCGCCCGCGTAACGCTCTCCGAGTTCATCGCGGACGCGATCCAGCAGATCTGTGCGACGTGCTACGGTCTGGCCGCAAACGACGAACGCCCGTTGCGCCCCGAGCCTCGCGGCTTCGTTGCCCAGGTTGGCGAGCGCATCCTGCCCGGCGTGAATCCTGAGCGCCGATGATCTGTAGCGTACGGTGTTCATGGCGTCTTGAGCCCTCCGGGTCGGTGATTGTCGATTCGCAGGGCGCCCGAGGTCGTGTTCGGACTGCGCGCCCATCGGTCACGAGATTCGACTTAAGCGGGCAGCGTATGGTCGCTGATCGAGGTTACTGTATCACGCTGAACCGGTCGCAATTGGTCGAGCACGTCGGGCGGATACTGCACGAACACGATGTACGCTCGTGACGAGGGGATTCGCGGTCGAGTTGACGGAAGCCACGCAACTGGTGCGATTATCATATTTCCGGTGAGGTTCGACTTACGCGGCCAGCAGCGCTCGATGCGAGCGGGCTCTTTCTTCCAGCGTGCTCATGCCGAGTTCCTCGCAGATGCGGATCGTCTCGTCCAGCATCGTGGTCGCATCGTGAGTGTTGGTCTGGCCGTCTCGGAGAGCGAACGACGCCGCGTGGTCGTGGGTCGTCCAGGCGAGTTCCGGCCAGTAGCAGGCTTTGCGGCAGAAACCCTCGGCCGCTTTGAAGTGCGAGTCGGCATCTTCGTATCGCTCGGAAATGATGCAGATCAGCGCCAGCATGCGGTCGACAGACCCGAGGCCGCCGTAGAGCATCGTTCCTTTGTGCGGCAGCAGATAGGCGTACTGTTCATTGTTGGCTGTCAGCCTAAATGGGACGGAAAGTTAATGGAGACTTTGAGCTGATATCGCGAGCTCTCTGAGTTGATGATTGTACA
>DCWO01000003.1:0-254 GCA_002328865.1 Dehalococcoidia bacterium UBA2160
TAACGTTGCTCAGGGCGAACGGACTGAGCGGCGGTCGACCAAGCCCTCGCAATTGTCAGCAAAGACTAGTTTCGAAGGATCATCGTGGCGTGCGAGTGCATAATGCCTCCCTGGCCGCTGACCAAGGCGATGTGCGGGTCATCGACCTGGCGCTCTTCGCCTTCGCCTCGAAGTTGCCGGACTGCTTCGACGATGAGCTGCATGCCGGCCATCCCGCTTTCGGACAGCAGGCCGCCGCTGGTGTTCATCGGGAT
>DCWO01000003.1:620-7882 GCA_002328865.1 Dehalococcoidia bacterium UBA2160
GCGCCGCCTTCGCCCTTGGCGCAAAAGCCGTAATCCTCGAGGGTGATGATCGGGACAATTGTGAAGCAGTCGTAGAGCTCGCACACGTCGATGTCGTCGGGGGTGACGCCAGCCATGTTGAACGCCATCTCGCCGGACACCTTGGCACCGCTCGTGGTCAGCGTGGGTCTCTGCGGGAGGTCCCAGGCGATGTGGTGCTGGCCGACGCCCATGATGTTGACCGGAGTCTTCTTCAGGTCTTTGGCGCGCTCTGCCGAAGTCACCACGACGGCGGCCCCGCCATCGGAGACCAGGCAGCAGTCCAGCAGATGCAGCGGCTTCGCCACGTAGCGCGACGCCTGGTGATCGGCGATGGTCAGCGGTTCGCGTTTGTGTGCGTTGGGATTCTTGGACGCCCAGCTTCGAGTCGAGACGGCCACGTGGCCGAGCTGCTCGCTGGTGGTGCCGAACTCGATCATGTGACGCTGGGCGATCATCGCGTAGCCCGAGGGAGCGCCGAACATACCGTAGGCGACGTCGCTGCCCCTCGCTCTGCTGTACGTGCCCGGCGGACCGGAGAGCGGGTTGTCGCCGTACGCGCACACCGCGGTCTCGATCAGCCCTGCCTCGATGGCCATCATCGCGTACTGGACCAGGCCGATGTTGGTGGCGCCCGCCTGGTCGATGGTGGCGGCGATCTTGGGCTGAACTCCGAGAGCCTCGGACACCTTGTGCGCCCACAGGCTCTGGAAGCCGGAAGGCGGGTACTTGCAGAGCACCGCGTCGACGTCCTGCTTCTTCAGTCCCGCGTCGTCCATCGCGAGTTGTGCGGCCTCGACGGTGAAGGCCAGCGCCGACACGCCAGGCACCTTCCCGAACTTGGTCGTTGCCGCGCCGACGATGCTGTACTTGTCTTTCAAGCTCATGATGTCACCTCCCGTCACGTGTTGCGTATTCTCCGCGACGATGGCCGCGCTGTCCAGTGGGGCGTCGTTTCACGAAACCAAAGGTTTATCATCTGGACCGCTGTCGCCAGACACAGTCATCCTGAGGAATAAATGCATCTGGGACGCGCGTCATGTTCCCGACGCGGCACCAATCGGGCAGTGCCCGACAAACCGCCTATCCGGGTTGCCTAAAGGAAGGTATTCACCTCCGCGAGAGATTGATCGGAAACTAGCCCTAGACGCCTCAACGCGACCCAAGAGACCCAGTAAAGCTATGCACACCTACAATTCGCAAGGTCGGTAGCTAACTGCACATCTCACTCGTTACGGCTAAGCCGATTATCGATAACGAATTGGATCAATCGCTGTATCAATCTCGAACCTCCCGCCAGTATGACTCTCTTTTCAAATGCTTCCTTGCCCAATGCCTCTGCAAGTTTTCCGAAACATTCGTCCGCTACTGACGGGGTAATATCTTCGATATCTTCCAACACCACTTTCACCCTGGCCCCCCGGGCTAAGGCCGTCGCGACATCTGCGCGGATGTCTACCCCCAGTTCACGTGTCAGAAGCATGTTGCCATACTGAGATAAGGCAACCTCACGTATTTCAGCGGTCTGGGCGGTCGAGGCAGCAGGACGACTGATGTCGGGTGTCTCCGGCACGAGCATCTCCACGCCTTCTGCGTAAACGTCTTCCAGTGGTAGAGGATTATTCAGATCAATTAGCAAGCCGACGTACGTCCCTCGCCAACCATGAGTCAAGCGTACGCGTTGTTTTTAGTATCTTTCGATGCTCACACACTCGTCATCTGAGATGATCGTGAGACGCCCTCTGTTTTCTTCCACCAAACGCCTAACGATAAACAGACCATATCCGTAATGAGATGTCACAGTCCCAGGAACAGGTGTGTGTTTCGAGGAATTGAGTGCGTCGATGGCTAGATCTATGGGTGATGCTCCGTTGGCGATCCGCTGTTTTGCGTCTTCGTTAGTTCCTTCGAGATAACTGTTGGGTATACCAATTCCCGAATCCGCGACGGCAATTTCGCAAATGTTGTTGGCAGGATTCAGACGGGCGCACATGTATCCAGTGGTCTCAAATTCGGAGTGGGCGAAAGTATTTTCACACAACTCACTTAGCATGACTCGAAATGGGCTGGAGTCAACTACTTGGCCCGCGAATTCATCGAGGATCCGGCTAATGTCACTAATGGCTTGTTCGGTAGAGTAGCCTCGGACAATCGGCTGGATAGGAATCCGGCCTGGAAACCGGTAGACAGTACTAGGGCCTTCGGCTCCCGTTTCGATAATCTCCCTGAACCCGCTATTGGTGAGCAAACGCCTAGTGGTCTCCTGACAGGCACTATCATCTATAACGACTTCAACACCGTCCGGCAAAGCCTTGCGCCAAGTGGCTAGGAGCACAAGGCCCGTGGTAAAGACGAAGATATCCCAGAATCGTAAGGTTATAGTGATGCCAGAACCTTTGAGTGTCTCTGGTTGCGGTAGACGCTGAACAAGACCGATCACGCCTTCTGGGATTCCCGTCTCTCTGATGTCTACAGTTATGTCCACTGATCCCTCCTCAGGATGTGACTCGTTACACGTGCCCCGACGGGTACAAGTCGCACGTATCATTTAGATTGCGAATACGTAGGCAGCCACGCGCGTCACCGACACAATCGATTATCGGGCGGTGGTCACGGATACCGGACGCGATACGATGAAATTAGTCCGGTGCTGTGCCTTGCGGAGTTGTCGTGTAGAGCGTGTGCGGTACGGCGTATTTTCCAGTGATTCCAATCGGGTAGTCAAGCATGTCACCGATAAGATTGTAAGTGCACGTGGGTATATGGTCAATCCGGAAACACACGGTGCTTTGATTGCCGTGTTGGAGCGCATATCGCACGGCGTTGTCGTACAAACGTGTCGTCCAGAGTTCTTCCGACCAAAGGTCCGTTATTCGGCTTGAGATCGAGTCAAGGCGGCTTCACCACGCCTTAATCGTCTTGCCAAAAACCCCGATGAGCCGGTGTCCACCGCGAGCGCCAAAACGAACCCCCGTTCGGTTAACCTTGTGGAAAGTCCGAAGGCTTGCCGAACGACCGCGTGACCTGAGTTGCTCAGTACCGTCGGTCGACCGGCACCAGCGGGGTTGTGTCGTTTTGCCTCAGTTCTGCGATGCCGTCCTGGGGCATGCACAGGAGGTCGGCCAGGACCCAGTCGCTGTGCTCGGCGTACATCGGGGCTCGTCTGCCCATGCTGGTCTCGGCGCGGGAGAGCTTGAAGGGCAGGCCGGGATGGCTGTGGACGCCTGCATCCGGGTGCTCGGTCCGGTCGAGGTACCGCCTCGACTTGAACTGCGGGTCGTCCAGGATTTCCGGGGCCTTGAGCACCGCCCCGGCTTTCACGCCGTGACTCTGGAGCTGCGTCATCACCTCGTAATGCGTGCGCTGGATGGTCCACGCCTGGATCGCCGAGTCGAGTTCGTCCTGGTTCGCGAGGCGGCCGGCGTTCGTGGCGAATCGGTCGTCGCGGCTCCACTCGGATTCGCCGATGGCCGAGCAGAACCGCGCCCACTCCTCGTCGGTCGCGACGGCGATGACGGCCCAGGAGTCGTCGCCTTTGCACCGATAGACGTTGTGCGGCGCCATCGATGGGTGGCGGCTGCCCATGCGTTTGGGCGGCTGGCCCGTGAGTTGGTAGCCGATGAAGTACTCGCCGATCACGGCCATCGTCGCCTCGCGCAGCACGATCTCCATACGCTGGCCCAACCCCGTTCGTAGACGTCGACGAAGGGCGGCCATGATGCCGGTGGCGACGTGGAAGGCCGAGTTGTGGTCTGCGTAGAAGTTGCCCGGCTTGTGGGGCGGTCCGCCCTCGTAGCCGGTGACGTCCGCCAGTCCGCCGAGGGCGTCGGTGCCGGGACCGAACGAGATGTAGCTGCTCCAAGGACCCTGGTTGCCGAGGGCCGGCATCGAGACCATAATCAGGTCGGGACGTTCTTCGACCAGCGAATCGTAGGACAAGCCCAGGTTGCGCATGACTCGAGGGCTGTAGTTCTCGATCACGACGTCACTGACGCTCACGAGATCGCGAAACACCTGCTTGCCATCCTCGTGAGTCAGGTCGATGGCGATGCTGCGCTTGGCGCGGTTGACCTCGTTGAACGAGGCAACGGTGTTGTAGGCGCGGGGTTGGCCGGGCTGTTGGGTGTGCATGGTGATGTTGCCGATCGCGCGACCCCAGGGCAACTCGACCTTGACGACCTCGGCGCCGAGTTGGGCCAGCACCCGCGTCGACACCGGTCCGGCGATCACGTTGGTCAAGTCAAGGACCCTGACGTGCTGTAAAGGCAGTGCGTGGCCGTGTTCTTTCTTTCGGTATCGGAGGCCGTACATCGTGGCGTCGTTGTCGCGCGTCATCGAGCCTGGATAGCTCCCGATTTCGTGAGTCCTCGCACCTCGTCGTCCGAGAGGCCGAGCTCGCCGACGAGCACCTGGCGCGTGTGCTCGCCCAACAGCGGCGCTCGACCGGGACTCCACGGAATCTCGGGCTGGCGGAACGGCGACGTCGGATACTGGAGCGTGCCAGCCTCCGGATGCTCGGTTTCGATGAAGAATCCCCGCGCGGTGTTCTGAGGGTCCTCGAGAACCTCGGGCACCGACTGGACCATCGTGAACGGGACCCGGATCTCCTGCGCGAGGGTTTGCACCTCCTCGCGGTCGTGGTCCTTGAGCCAGTCGACGAGCAGCTCGTCGATCTCGTCGGCGTGGCCGCGCATTGCCCCCATCACCTCTGGCTCCTCCAGTCGAGGGTTGGCCGTGAGCCATGCCAGCCCCTCGGGATTGGAGGGAGAGTAGTGAACGTGCACCCAACCGTCCTTGCACGGCAAGAGAGCTGACGGATACGGCGCGCGAGGCTCGCGGGTAATGAGCCTGGTTCCGGCGCGTTTGGGCGTCTCGCCCCGGTGCTCGAACGCGGTGTAGAACGCCACGCCGTCGAGCGTGCTGGACGCGGCCTCGACCGTCGAGAGGTCGATGTGCTGCCCTTCGCCCGTGAAGTCGCGGTACGTCAGCGCGGCCAAGACTGCCATCGCCGCGGCGAGCCCCGCCTGGTATTCGGCCTGAGCGCCGCCCGCCTTCATCGGCTCGCGGTCCTCGTCGCCGGTCAAATACATGTATCCGCTGACGGCGTATGCGACGAGCTCCGAGCCCTCGTAGTCGCTGTACGGCCCGTTCTGCCCGAAGTACGCGATCGACGCCATTACCAGCGCGGGGTTGACCTGCTCCAGCCGGTTGTAACCAAGCCCAAGGTCCGCCATCCGCCCCGGCTTGGCGCTCTCGACGACGACATCGGCGGAGCGGGCCAGCTTGAGCATGGCGTCCCGCCCCTCGGCCGACGCGATGTCCAGCGCGACGCTCTCCTTGCCCGCGTTGAGGTACAGGAACGACGCGCTGGTCTCGATGCTGGGCACGCCGTCGAGGAACGGCCCCACACTCCGCGTCGAATCGCCAACGCCCGGCGCCTCGATCTTCACGACACGAGCCCCGAGGTCGCGCAGCACCTTTGTGCAGTACCCGCCGGACACCCCGTCGCTCAGGTCCAGCACGGTCACACCCTCCAGCGCGGCATCGGTCATACGGAATCACGCCCACGAACACAGATTCGCCGCGCGCCAACCCCGGCCCCGCGACGGCAACCCGAACGATATGCGATGGGCGGGACGGCGTCAAGGCGGGAAAAGAGTTTGCCCGGTGACCCTGCGAGCATCCAGTCGTTGCATCCTAAGATTACCGCGACTGCGGAGCTTCGATTGCAGCAATCAAGTCACTGGCGAAGTAAAGCCGCGGCCAAGAATTGGTGTCATACGTTAGTATCCCAGCATCGACGAGTCTATCCAGCACGCCTCTAGCCCCCGCGGTGGATACTTCCAGCAACCTGGTTGCGAGCGAGACCGTCATGATCGGGCTGTCGAACAGTCCGTCAAGCAACCGGAAACCGTTGCCGGTGTCGCGCCGTTCCTGCAACAGTTGCCGATATTGGTCGTGCAGAGTGCGCACGGTCCGCGCTCGGTTCAGTGCATCTCGAGCTTGCTCCGCGACACCTTCGAGGAAGTACAAGAGCCAGGCCTCCCAATCACCAGTGAGGCTGACTCGGAACAACTCGTCGTAGTAACGTTGGCGAGCCCGCTCGAAGTACGCGCTAAGATACAAGAGAGGCGTTGGCAGGATTCTTTTCTCACACAGGAACAAGCCTATCAATAATCTCCCTATGCGTCCGTTGCCGTCAAGATACGGGTGGATTGCTTCGATCTGATAGTGCATCAGCGCGCATTGAATCAAAGGTGGCAACTGGGAACTGTTGTTCACGAACAATTCCCAGTCAAACAGCAGATCCCTCAAGAGATTCGAAGGAGGTGGGATGTAACGTGCATCTTCAATGGGCGTCCCGGCAGATCCGGTCCAAACTTGGGTTGTCCTAAGTTCGCCTGGACGCCTGTCGCCACCGCGAACATCTTCTAATAAAATTGCATGAACTTCATTCAGCAGCCTGACGGATATCGGGAGTTGGTTGACTCGATCGAGGCCGTACTCAAGCGCCCGGACGTAGTTGACAACTTCTGCAACGTCACCTGGCCGGAGACGGCTTGGATCCTGTTTGCCAGTCGCTTCGTACTGGAAAACATCCGACAGGGAGGCTTCAGTTCCTTCAATGCGGGATGACAACACTGCCTCTCGTCGGAGAAACGGTGCAATCAATAGACGTGGGTTTTGGATTGTCTCGCCCACACCGGCAAGACGGCCGACGGCATCCGTTGCATCGACCAGTTGGCGGACGAGGTCAAGGCCCAGGTCGATTTGGCGAGGCAAAGCGTCTGGGACGAACGCCTGTTGTCCGTTGATCGTGGGCACGAGGCTGCCACAAGGACTGTCAGCGATCACGTTGCGCTCCAATTGAAAACCCGATTGCAAATGTGAAGCTATTTGATACTTATGAGGCGAATAGTATCAAATGAGCCAGTCAACTGCAAGGCGAGTATCAATATGCAGCATCTTGAGAACAATCGGACTGGTAACCCAACATGCTGTGGGTGAGGTGGAGCGCCCCTGTCATATTAGGCTGATAGAGCAGCACCATAGATTCACGAAAGCATCGCAATAGCTGGTTTCACGCCTCACCGCGATTTCCGGTTCCATTGGTTCTCGCCGTCATGCGTGTTCGCCAGGGAGATTGCGGCGGCGGCGGGCGCGGACGACGAGGCGGACGGGGATGCTGGCGTTGCTCAACGCCCCCAACGCTCCAATTGATACTCTAGTGTCCTGTCTCTGAA
>DCWO01000027.1 GCA_002328865.1 Dehalococcoidia bacterium UBA2160
AACGCACTTTAGAGACAGGACACTGGTTGCAATTTATCGAGCAATTGATACTTTTCAGCCCATAAGTATCGATTAGGATTGCAACTGCAAGTTGAGTATCAATATGCAGCATCTTGGGGTCGTCGAGATTATGTGTCCCAGCATGTGGTAGTTGGAGTCACGTCGATCCGCAATGTTTAGATCACCGAACGACGAACAGGTAGATCGATCCTTCCGCCTCACGCGTCGTCCCCGCGGAGGTAGCGGTGGAGCTCGTCGGCGTTTTGGCGGCGGCGGCGGGCGCGGATGACGAGGCGGACGGGGATGCTGGCGATTCGGAAGGCGATCTTGGTGACGGTCCAGGCGAGGCGCACCAAATCGCCGGATACGTTGTCTCCCGAAGCGCGCCGGCGTATGGCGTCCTGGGCCGCATTCAGTCGAAGCTCGTTGATGGTCAGTCCGCGCGGGGGTTTCTTGGGCATCGCGTCTACCTCAGGTTCATGTTAGCACGCGAATGGCGTGTCGCAAACCAATTGTCGTGTCGAGCTCGTCTTTGGTCGCGCGAATCGGCAGTTACGGACATGCTCGACCCGCCAATGAGCGTCTCCGCCTGGCACAGCGAGTTCGTCGATTGCAGGCCGTGCCTGTATGGGTTAGTGTGTTGTGACGACTGCTCGGAGGCGTCGAGGCTGCGCGATCACGCTCGACTCGTGGCGCATGAAACGGGGCCGATCCCTTACTCGCGATGAACGGAGGCTTCAATGACGATCTCGCACAGAGACCCGCATCCCAGGAAGCGTGTGGCGACGCTGGACGCGGAGATGTCGTACGTCGACACGGGTTCCGGCGACCCGGTCGTGTTTCTGCACGGCAACCCGACGAGCTCGTATCTGTGGAGGAACGTGATCCGCGAGGTCCAGGGCGTGGCGCGGTGTCTGGCGCCGGACCTGATCGGCATGGGCGAGTCGGGCAAGACATCGGACGGGTCGTACCGGTTCGTCGATCACGTCCGATATCTGGACGCGTGGTTCGACGCAGTGGATATTGGAGACAGAGTCACGCTGGTCTGTCACGACTGGGGGTCGGCGCTGGCCTTCCACTGGGCGCACCGGCATCCCGACAGAGTCAAGGGGATCGCGTACATGGAGGCGATCGTTCGACCGCTGACGTGGGACGGGTGGCCGGACGCCGCACGAGGCATCTTCCAGGGAATGCGCTCCGAGGCCGGCGAGGACCTGGTCCTGCAACGCAATGTCTTCGTCGAACGCGTGTTGCCAGGAAGCGTGCTCCGAGGCCTCACCGACCCGGAGATGGAGGTCTACCGGAAGCCGTTCCTGGAGCAAGGCGAGGCGCGCAGGCCGACGCTGACTTGGCCGCGCGAGATCCCGATCGAGGGCGAACCGGCGGACGTGCACGACATCGTGCAGGCTTATTCGGATTGGCTGGCGTCGAGCGTCATCCCGAAGTTGTTCGTCAACGCGGACCCAGGCGCCATCCTCACAGGCGATCAACGTGAGTTCTGCCGCGCGTGGCCGAATCAGCGAGAGATGACGGTGAAGGGGAGCCACTTCGTCCAGGAGGACTCACCGGCCGAGATTGGCAGCGCCATCGCGGAGTGGTACGCGGGGCTCTAAGCCAGTAGCTGCTTCGCCAAGTCGGGGAAGTCGGTCGCGTTGACGTCGAACTCGGGCAGCGGGGACAGGTCTGAGTCGTGGCCCTCGCCGCGCTCGCGGGGTCTGGGGACGTACGCGGTGTGCATCCCGGCTACGGCGGCGGCTCGGAGGTCGCCGTAATGTGCCGCGACCATCATGACTCGAGCCGGTTCGAGCCGCAACAAGCGCGCCGCCTGCTGGTACGCTTCGGGCTCGGGCTTGTAGCGGTCCAGGAACTCGCACGACAGGATGCCGTCCCACCTGACCCCAGCCGCCTTCGAGCTGTCCACCGCGATGGACCAACTCAGGATCGTCAACACGACGACGGCGTACCTGCCACGAAGGGTTTTAATGGCGTCTGGCGCGTCCGGCCAAACGTCGAGCTTGTGCCACACGTTGTTCAGCTCATCGCGCTCTGACGGTTTCAGCTCCAACGTCGAATGCTTGTCGAGCACGTCGTCCAGGGCAAGCCTGTGCATCCGATCGGCGTTCATGCGCGGCGTCTCGCCCGCGCGCATCCTGCCCAGCGTCTCGAACATGCCCCGGCGCCAGTCACGAGCGAACTCGGCCGCGTCGACCTCTACGCCGCGGTCCGCCGCCAGCCGGCTCACCTCGCGGCGGATCGAACTGTGCCAGTCGAACACCGTGCCGCCGACGTCCCAGGTCAGCGCTTTGATCGTTGACAGGTCTACCATGGCTCACCTCAGCTTGCGTTTACCGATGTCGATACATTGGCTACTTCGTGGAGCTTGTCCTATCATAAGCGCCTAGAGTGGGTCTTGAGAACTATTGCATAATGTACTACAATGTACTACACGACCTGCCGAAGCGAAGGAGACCGTTCAATCGCTCTGTATGTCGAACGGCTGTCGTGGGACGAGCAATGCGAGGATCATATCGCCCGGCATGGCGTGACCTTCGAGGAGGTCGAACAGGCCGTTGGCAATCTTGAATACGTGAGGCGCAGCCGAGGATACTACTTGACGCTGGGTCAGACAGATGCGGGAAGATATCTGGTCGTCATCCTAGACGATGAAGGAGATGGAGTCTGGCATCCGGTCACCGCTCGCGACATGCAACGATCGGAACGCAGACTGCTGAGGAGAAAGAGGTCGTGATGAACGAAATGGGACGGGCCGACGACAGACGCGCCACGGCTGAATACTGGGACGACCATGGAATCGACGCCGTCCTGCCTGAGGATGTCGAAGTAGACATCGAGGTCAAGAAGCCGCTCTCGGCTGTTATCTCTGTACGGATGGATCCTGGCCACGTCGAGAAGTTGAGACGGCTTGCCCGAGATCGATCGTTTGGCGTGACAACGATGGCGCGGAAGATTATCGAGCGGGAACTCGATGAGTCCGGACGCCATGCAGATCGTCAGCCGTTCAGCGAGGCGTGGGTCCGCGACACGGTTGCAGGGGCCATCGCAGAAACGCGCGAGCCATATGAACCCGGCGGCCATGCGTACTTCATGCTCACGAACGAGGACATTGAATCAGTCGCCCAGATGCTGCAAGACGCCGTAGGGCGACTGGTCGTCGCAGCGTTGCGCGAGAAGTCGGTGAGCGCGACCCAAGACGCCAGTGAGATCTACGAACGGCTCCGCGAGCTCGAAAACAGCGGCGAGTGACGAACAGCCCATTGAGGCTTCACGCGAGGAGTCGAGTGGACTCCAAGTAACCGACATTTGCCAGCGACACGCCCGGGGCGACGCGGGAAACCTCTTCGCGCACCGGAGTCAGCGCTTCCTCAGTGGTCATGTCCCGAGTCCTTGGCGGCATCCACGCGTCGTGATGGCCGAGAAACAGCGTCTGGGGCTTGAGCAGACCGGCCATGCGTCCGACGAATTGCGCGAGCGAGCCCTGAATCGGCTCGCCGTCGATGTTGGGCCTGCCCGCCATGGCCACGATGGCGACGTCCGGGTGCAGATCGCCCACGACCCTGGTCCAGCATCCCGACGTGTCGTGATAGAAGATCGAACCCTCGGGCGTCTCGATGACGTAAGCCAGCGCGCCTCCGGTTTCGTGGCTGCCCGTGCACGATTCTACGTGCTCCATCGCCAGGCGGCTTTCTTCGGAATCGACGCCGCCGAAATTCACCAGTGGTCTGTTCGGCGGCCAACGCTCGTCTTCCGTCAAGCCGTAGTCTCCTGCGGCGATCTCGCCTGTGTTCGACGCCGCCGTCGACCAGATGCAGGAGTGCAGACTCGGGTAGACGCGCACCGTGACAGTGTCTGACAATCTGAAATGCTCTCCGCCTTGAGCTCGAAGGAGCTGCTCCGGCGCGATCCCTTCGTCCAGCATGATTCTCGCCGTCTCGTTCGAGCCGATGACTCGAGCGCCGGTGTTGGCGGCGATCACCTCCGCGCCGGCGATGTGGTCGAAATGGCTGTGACCGACCAGCACGAAGTCAGCTCGATCGACTTCGTCGGCCGACAATCCGACGGGCGGCGCTGATGGGACCCGGTCCATGTAGGCGTCCAAGTAGATGACCATGTCGTCAACGGTCAACCTGAATGTGGCGCAACCAAGCCAGTCCAAAGTCACAGTCATCGAGGGTCGCTCCATTCTGTCGAATTCGAATATATTGGCCGGCAGGCGGTGAGTGTTCCGTGCATCGTGGTCGATCGTGAACAGGCAGCATCCCGCGGACGATTATCCTCTCTTGGAGTCGCGGATTTCCGTCCAACACAACAGAAGGTGAGCCTGCCTATAACAGACTCACCTTCGTTGTGCGTTGACACGATCCAAGGGTATTGGTGATCACTCCAGTGGGGCGGTCACCTTACGCTTCGATTAGCCGGACAGCTTCATCAGGCGGGCCATGCGGGCTTTGTGGTAGGCGCTGTCCCCCAGGTAATGCTGGAGAGTGCGGGCCCGCTTGGTGTACTGGGTCAGGCCGTACTCGAGGTCGGCGCCGATCCCGGCGTGCACGTGGTGCGCGTGGTCGCACGCTTTGGCGAACCCCACGCTGGCGACGGCCTTAGCCGTGGACACGCCGATCGACGCGCCCTCAGCTCCCGAATCGAGCAGCCACAGGGCCTCGAAAGCGGTCCACTTGGCGGAGTCGGCGTCGGTTAGGGCGTCGATGACGTGGTCCTGCACTCGCTGGAAGGTGCCGATCGGCACTCCGAAAGCGATGCGGGACTGACTGTACTCTCGTGTCATGTCGTAGACGGTCTGCGTTCCGCCGGCCATGAACGCGCACAACACCGCGGTGCCGTGGTCTAGAGCGCTCTCGATGGCGCCCCACGCTGCTCCGGCTTCGCCAAGCACGTTGGAGCCGTCGACTTGCACGTTCTCGAAGGTGATCTCACAGACTTTGGGACCGATCCAACCGGTCATCACTCGAATTGCAACCCCTGCCGAGTTGGGATCGACGATGAACGCGGAGACTCCGTCTTCACCGCCGCTGCCAGGGGTGCGCGCGACGACCAGGAGCTGGTCGGCGACGTTGGCGTCCGGCACGAAAAGCTTGGTTCCGTTGAGGACGTAGCCGCTGCCGCTGGATTCAGCTTGCATCTTGACACCGCTGGCGGCCCATGAGTAATCGGGCTCCGTCATGGCCACGGCGAAAATCTGTTGCCCGGAGGCTATCGGGGGCAAGAGTGCGTTCTTCTGTTCTTCGGAGCCGCCCGCCAGAATCATCTGAGCGGCCAACACAGCCGATGACAGATGGGGGCTGGGGCAGGCGTAGGCGCCCATGACCTCGTAGATGACTCCCAGGTCGACCCAGCCCTGGCCGAGTCCGCCATACTCGTCGGGAACGATGATGCCGGGCCATCCAAGGTCGGACATCTGCTCCCACAGGTTCGCGTCGTACCCTGAGTCGCTATCGTCTATCTCCAGCACACGGGTCTTGGGCAATTGATCTTCCATGAAGTCCCGGGCCGAGGTTTGCAGCATGGTTTGGATTTCGTTGAGAGTCAGGTCCATTCGATATACCTCTGTTGCCTAGATTTTCCGGTTTGCGGACGTTGCGTCGGGTCAGGATCGTCTGCCCCGATACAGTTGCTGGATTGGCGATGGCATCCCGACGCCGCCACGATTATACATTGACCTATCGTTCATTGCTACCCGAGGTAACGAGAGTCGTTTCGCTGGTCCCAGATTCTCCATTCCAGGCCCACCGACGAGCCCTGATTGCATCGGGATTTCTCTTTTGTGCGGAACGATCAGCACTGCGAAAGGTTCAGCTTCGCTGCTCCGTTTCCTCGTCTTTTTTGGGCTCTGCAGGTCGTTGGCCTGGACGTTCCAATCCGAGATTGGCCGCCATGTCTCCCGCGCTTGGGTTGCCGGAGCGCTCCGACAGCTCGCGCAGTTGCTGACGGTGGAACCTTCCGCCGGCGGCGGCGGAAGGATCGGCGCCGTCGAGAAGGGCGTAGATGCCCAAGGATTCCTGGGTGGCCTCGGAGAGCCGTTGCGAGGCGCGTTCTTCCCAGAGCTTCGCTTCCGCTTCCTCGTAACCCTGCCCATGTCCGGACTCGCGCAGCCACGCGCCTCGCATCCTGAGCAACCGCATCACGCGGCTGGCGATGTATGCTTCGACGAGGAGCTGCTGGCGGATCGGCTCCGAACTCAACGGAGCGCCGTTCGCATGGGTCTCCCGGGTGTATTTCAGCAAGGCGTCGGTCTCGGACTCGAGGAGGGTCGGCAGATCGGCCAGGTCCGTGTGGGCCGTCCGGGCGCCGACGACAGACGGGCCGTCGTCTTCGTCGCCCAGTCTGTCCGATCGAGGGACCCACACCTGGTCGAAGAACACTCTGCGCACCGACTCGGCGACCAGGGAACGAGGCGTCGTTATGCGGACGCCGTCAATGTCCGGGGACACCAGGAAACATGCCATCGCGGGCTCGCCGTCGTCTTCGGACTTCACTCGGGCGAGCGTCCACAAGCAGGACGGCGCCGCGCCGGGTCCGGAGAACATCGCTCGACCATCGAGGATGTAACCGTCCGCGTCAGGAAAGGCGCTGATCCCCACGCTTGCTGGTTCGAAGTCGGAAGAGGGCGGCAGCACTTGCCTCCAAACCGATGTCTGGCCCAATGCAATGGACCGTAGGTATTGCTCATGCTGCGCTTCATCGCCCCACGTTCGGATCGCCGCACGCAAGGCCGATGCAGCGTCCTCAAGCAGGTGCAGCAGCCCGCGCCGATTCAGCTCCTCGAGGATGATCACGTTGTGGTCTGGGCTCAGACCGGCGCCGCCTGCGTCGGGCGAGTCGGTCGGAGCGAGCCAGCCCTTGGACCCCAGATCCCGGCGAAAGCCCTCGACCTTGGAGTCCGTCTCGATGTCCAACGGTCCGCCGTCCAGAGGGCCGTTGAGATTGTCGGGGGCGTGGCTGTCGAGCCAGGCGGCTACCTCATCACGGAACGCCTGCTGTTCGTCCGTATAGTGATAGGCAAAGTCCACTAGCCGTCTTGCTCTGAGCGCTGGCTGCGCAGGTATGAGTAGATGCTCTCGATGGTCCCGTCCTCGCTGATGCGGAATGCCGTGCCGCCGCGCTCAGCCTCGATTATGGACTGGGCGATCTCCCATCCCTGGTAAGGCGGTCCGAGCAGGCAGTCGTCAGTCACGAAAACGTCATCGAAGTAGACCCTGCGTTCGCTGCCCATCAGCATCCGCATCGTCTTGATCGAGACGCCAGGCAGGTTGGCATCGACCATGAACACGCCGAGGTTCATCCTTCGGGGGCGTTCGGGGTCGGTGACGGCGAGCGTAACCATGAAGTCAGGGTCGAATCGGCCGGTGATGAACGCCTTGGAGCCGTTGATCCGGTACCCTCCCTCTTCGGGGGCAGCCCTGGTGTGCACTGTGGCGAAGTCGGAACCGGAGTCCGGTTCGTTGAACGCCTGCCAGGTGATGGTCTTGCCGCGCAGGCACGGTTCGACGAATCGTCGTTTCTGTTCCTCCGATCCCCAGACCATCATGGCAGGGATCCATCGGGTGTTGTCGCCCATGCTGGGAAGCTCGAGCTCCCGCATCTCCTGCATCAGGATGAGATCGAGTTCGCGACTCAGGCCGCCGCCGCCGTACTCTTTGGGCCAGGATGGAGCGAGCCACCCCTTTTCGCCGAGGATGCGCCTGAACGCCTTGACCTTCTCTTGCGTTTCCGCGTTCAGAGGGCCGCCGTCGGCCGGGACCGTGAGGCCGGTGGGGGCGTATTCAGCGAGCCAGGTTCTTGCCGCGATGCGGAAGGCTTCTTGCTCCGGGGAGTAGCCCATGCTGAAGTCCATAGCGTCTCCTCATTTCGAACCTTGAGAGCCGAAGCCCTCGACCGAAGAAAACAGAAGGGCCTTCCAAAAGAAGGCCCTTCATAGGCACCGGTGTGACGGCTTTCCCTGCAGGACCTAGCCAGTGCTGGCGCCAGCCGTCGAAGGCGTGGCAGCCGCGCGCTCCCTGGTCCGGCTGATGCCGATGCGTCGGGCGATGATGACCTTCTGTATTTCGATGGTCCCGGCGGGGTGAGCGCCAACCAAGCTGCTGCGCTGATAGACCTCGGGCTGACCGCCGAACGGCGCCCGGGGCTCGTCAGTGCCGCACACCGAGTACATGCCCATGATGTCCCGCGACCGGTCGGCGTTCTCGATGCGGTATATCTTACCGAACATCGAACTCTGAGACCCGTGGTAGGTCATCTCTTGGCGGGCCTGGTACATGCCGTAGTTTCGTGTGTTTAGCAGGCTGAAGACGTGAGAGTCGATGTAGGCTGACACGGCTGTCTGCTGGACGAGGGGATCGTCTCCGAGAGGGGCTCCGTCCGACTTGGTGTTCTGCACGTAGTCGATCAGATTCTCCAGCGCCTCGTCGCGAGGAATCGCTTGTCCGCGTCCGCCGTGCTCGATCTCCAAAGTTGTCTGGGTTACCTGCCAACCCTGGTGATCGCCGCCGATCAGGTGGTCGCCTTGGACTCGGACGTTGTCGAAGAAGAACACGCTCTGGTCATCGCCCGAAAGCAGGTTCATTCTTTCTTGCGCCAAACCTCCTGCCGGGCACGGCACCATAAAGTAGCCGAGGTTCCGGTGGCGAGGAGCATCGGTGTCAGTCACCATCGGGCCGAAGAGCAGATCGGGTTCGCGAACGCCGCTGATATAGATTTTCTGGCCGGTGATCAGCCAGTCGTCGCCGTCTCGAACAGCTCTCGCCTGGAGGGACGCCAAGTCGGAGCCGGCGTTGGGCTCGGTGAAGTTCTGGAACGCGACTTTCTCGGCGCTCAACAGAGGCTTCAGGAACATCTCTTTCTGATCGTCGTCAGCCCAGACCAGCAGCGTCGGGAAGACCAAGCTGTTGGTGAAGCCACCGACTACTCGGGCGTCGCGGAACTCTTCCTGGAGAATGGTCTCCTGCTCGCCGCTCAGGCCGCCTCCGCCGTACTCTTTCGGGTATGTCGGGTACAGCCAACCCTTTGCGGCGAGGGTCTTGTGCATCTCGCGCCAGAAGTCATACTGCACGTCGGTGAGCTCCATCCGGTCGACGGGGGCTCGCATGTCCGTGGGAATGTTCTCCGCAAGCCACGTCCGGACTTCTTTCCGGAAGTCTTGCTGCTCATCAGTGTACTGATACGTGAAATCCATCTACGCCTCCTGTGGGCAACGGCGCGATATTCGCGATCACGCCTGTTGGCTGCGTATGCTACGCTAGCGAAATCATAGATAGTGGCGGGTCTAGTGTCAACCGTCAGGAGGTTGGATTCCACTCTGTTCGTGTGGAATCAAATCGGCGTGGGACCCGCCTCCGCGTCCCTCCTCACGATGTCCGTCCAGTTCTTGAAGGTGGTGGTGGCGCCGGCCGCTGCCGCCGGGGTTGCCCCGTCCAATGCCTCGTGGGGTCTCAGGCAGTTGTAATGGACTTGCCATCCGCCCACCACCAACTCCGCCGCGGCCATGTTCGCCATGCCCCGCATCACTCGCTTTCGGCTTGTCAACGTTTGCCGGATGCTCTCAGTCGCCAGGGTCGATTGCGCCACCGAAAATGAGGGGTCCGGCGTGTGCTCCGCGTGCGAGTCGCCTGCCCACTCGATGGCGTCCAAGCGGCGCGCCATATTGTCGGCCATGATCTGCTCTGGTGTACGGCCCGCCCGCTGAATCGCGAGATTCATCCATCGTTGGATGTCTCCCGAACACCGCATCGTTGACAGTTTGGACGCAAGCAGGTACCGCGTCTCTTCGTCGAAGACGTCCCAGACCCACACTGTGCGCTCGCCAATCTGCATCTCGGTCTCATGAGCTATCCACGCACCGCCGACCTGGGGCGCCAAGTCTCGCGTCACATCCAGCGAGGTTCTGGTGAACCTCAGCGCCCAGTCATAGACCGTGGAGTCTGAGGGTCGGAACTCGTATATCCGATTCAACTGACGGCGGATCGCGTTGAGGGACAATCCCTCGTAGAACATGCTCACCGCCGCTCCGACTATTACGATCGGGATCCTCATGCGAGGCAGAGCGTCGGCGCCGATGAAAGTCAGTCCGCAGTCCCGGCACTTGTACCTCCGAACGCCCGTCGCCGTGAACCCGTGACGGTACAGTCTGGCCGACTCGCAATGCTTGCATCGCATGTCTTTCGGCAGTGATCCTCTGGCAGCCGTCGGGTCCAACGAGATGCTCTCCTCTCCGGCGATGTCCAAGCAGACTCGTTGATCGCCAATCTCGGCAGGTGGACCAAAACACTCCGCAAGCGCCAATGTCGGGTTAGCCTAACGGTACATTATCTCTCCGCCCTTCACATGGTGAATTGGCATATCGCGGCGAAGACGAGCAGGGCAACACCAATGTGACCGTGGGCTTGGCATTCCTTGGCCTGACATGTCTCGCGATCGTGGGCGCGGTGTAGATAAGCGTGCCGGCGGCGCTAAGGTTGTGACTGGTCTGAGCCGGATGGGAAAACATAAGGGCCAGCATATGTGCAATCCAGCCGCGAGATCGCAACCACGGCTTCTAATACCATGACGATGCCGACGGCGCCTAATGCGTGAAAGCGTTGGCGCCCTGGTCAGGATTCAATTCGACCGCCGGCTGCGCCCCGAGCTCGATGGCGCCACCGTCAGATCCGACGCGGGACCCCTGGCATGGCGTGAGCCGGACGACGTCCTGGAACTGACGGCGTCGGCAACTGCCGTTGAATAAAGCACCGTGAAGCTGGGAGGAATCTCCACAACTCTTGACACGAGCACGGAATATCGGCATATAGGAACGCAGAGAAGTAGAGTCCCAGGAAGTGGT